>CAZEXA010000049.1:0-11924 GCA_964516565.1 uncultured Eubacteriales bacterium
ACAGAGGCTATATGTACGACCACGACACGGGGCTGTATTACCTCCAGAGCCGGTTCTACAATCCGCTATACGGACGGTTCCTCAATGCGGATGAGATGGAAATCGCATACCTGATGCAGGGAGATGTAACCGGGGCGAACCTGTTTGCGTACTGCGGGAATAACCCGGTTAATAACAGCGACCCTACGGGGTATAAAAGTGCTATAAAGTTTAAAGCAAGTGGTATCTACATATACCTTAGTCATAAATTTGTAGTTAATTACAATAAGATACTCTCATTATTTGTAGCTGTAAATATGGTGTCAGGCGGGTTAGCGTCTGTAATTAAGAAACCAGCTTATAGGGTGCTGGTCGGAATGTTATCATTTCTTAAGCAATTGTTACCATATGCGGCGATAGTCATCGGTTTTCATAGGATATTTTCTTGGATACTCGATGCAGTGGATAAAGGCAATGGTGTTGTAGTGAGATTCTGGTATGCACCACAAGTGTTGACGGGGGTATGGGCGCAATGAAAAAAAGTATAATAACAAAAATTATAGTACTGATTGGCTTTGTAGTTTTAATAATATTTTCCTTTCCGATAACTTCGTTTAGAATTCCTGAAAGCATCTTACTATTGATTTCTACCTTCTTTTTGTTGTTGCTATATAAGGGATTGACTAAAAAAACTAAGTATTCGCTCTATTCTATAATAACAATATTGTCTGTTATAAGCATTTTTTCTTCTTATTACTCTAATAAAACGATGGTCTTTATTACAAATATTCTTTCTTCAATTTTAGTTGTATCTGTAGCTCTGGCCTATATTTTGAATAATAGACGCAAATAGACGCATGCAAAAAAATCGAAATGTACAGCGTCAATATATTAAACCGCCTGAAATACTTGCATCAACAAATTGCTCGCGGGTAGACACGGGTAGACACGGGTAGACACGGGGGAGGTACTATCGTCTTGACAATGGGCTGAAAATTTGCTATTCTGAATACCGAGGTAAGGATTATACCCCGACAATCTTGCGTCGAAATCCGCGAACGCGACTAGGAAAAGACCGCGCATGAATAAGCACAATACCGCAGAGCAGGAGGCAAAACGCCTCATGCTTTTTTGTTTTGAGTGAAGACGGGAAGGTATTATGAACCGTCCCCGAAATCCCCCGAAATCCTCTGAGAACAGTCATTATGTCAACGAAAGAGAAAAACGAATGAAGAAATGAAGACAGCACTTCGTGCTTAATGAAGACGCTCGCTTTGCTCGCTAATGAAGCGAAGTCGCCCGCGTCCCAATTAGCGAACGCAGTGAGCGACTTCATTAGCGAAGCGTCTTCATTCTTCATTAGCCCGCAAGGGCGACTTCATTGAAAAAAGCAGCCTCACGGCTGCTTTTTTCTGGTGCGGATAACAGGGGTCGAACCTGCACGCCTCGCGGCGTAAGAACCTAAATCTTATGCGTCTGCCAATTCCGCCATATCCGCGTGTACGCAAAAAATAGTATATCATTTTTTCTTTCTTTTTCAAGTATTATTTTAATTATGCTTGCGGTTTTTTGCCATATGCTGTATACTACCCCTTAAGAAAGGGAGGCATACTATGCGGATTTGCATTATGGTCGGATGCGGTCATTTTCATACAGCGGTCCGGCAGGATGTCGAGATAGCGGGCGTATGCCTGACCGGGCAGGAGACGCCGGGGTTTTCGTTTCTTGTAAACCGTTTTGGCAAAGTACCCGTTTTTGAAACATACGAGGAGATGCTGGAACAATGCAAGCCGGACATGGTGGTTGTGGACGGGCTGTTCGGAGACCACGCGAGGATGGCGGCTTACGCGCTTAAAAAGGGGATTCATGTCTATTGTGAGAAGCCTGTCGCCATAGACGCCGAGCAGCTGTCGATGCTGAAAGCGGCGTGCACGGCATCCGGCGCAAAGCTGTACCCGATGCTGACATCACGGTACGAGCCGTGTTTTTACACCCTGTATCAGGAGATTAAAAAAGGGACAATTGGGACGGTTAAGCTTATCAACGCCCAGAAGTCCTATGTGTTCGGCGACAGGCCGGATTTCTTTAACAATCCGGACGAGTACGGCAATACGTTTATGTGGGTCGGGATACATTCGGTCGATTTGATTTTGTGGCTGACCGGCTCGCGCATCAAAGAGTCGTCCTATTTTGCCTCAGGCAAAAACGGTTTTGGGTTTGACGCTCTTGATGACAGTGCCGTGGCGGCGTTACGGCTTGAAAATGGTGTTTTGGCGACGGTGACGGTCGATTACCTGCGCGACGAGGACGCCGAGACCCACGGGGACGATAGAATCCGGGTCGTCGGGGACAAGGGCATTTTGGAGGTCAAGGACGAAGTCCTGACAATGCTTAAGGACGGCGAACTTGAGGCTGTAGAGCTGCTGCCCGTGCCGGATATTTTCGCCGACATTATCAAGGATATCGAGGGCGGCGGACAGAGCCTCGCCGATTTTGAAAGCGCATTTGCCTCATCACAGGCTGTTATAAATATCAGTAAGTCGAATTCATAATACTGGAGGATGACTATGTCGGAGATATTTACGGGAATTCCCGTCATCAAATTTGAGGGAAAAACAAGCCTCAACCCCTTGAGCTTCAAGTTCTACGACGCGGAGAAAATCGTGCTCGGAAAACCGATGAAGGAGCATCTTCACTTTGCGATGGCGTGGTGGCACAACATGTGCGCCGAGGGGCGCGATATGTTTGGCGTCGGCACGGCGGACAAATCCTTCGGTGCCGAGAAGGACACTATGGAGCACGCCTATAAAAAGGTGGACGCGGCGTTCGAGTTCATGAACAAGCTCTCGATCGATTATTTCTGTTTTCACGATGTGGACCTCGTCCCGGAAGCCGATGATATCAAGGAAACCAACCAGCGTATCGACGAAATTACCGACTACATCAAGGCGAAAATGCTTCAAAGCGGCAAAAAGCTGCTCTGGGGTACCGCCAATCTGTTCGGCAATCCGCGGTATATGAACGGCGCGGGCAGCAGCGACAGCGCCTCGGTTTACTGCTTTGCCGCCGCACAAATTAAGAAAGCGCTCGATGTCACCGTTAAGCTCGGTGGCAAAGGCTATGTCTTCTGGGGCGGCCGCGAGGGGTATGAAACGCTCCTCAACACCGATATGAAGTTTGAGCTTGACAATATCGCGCGGCTGATGCATATGGCTGTCGATTATGGCAGGAGCATCGGCTTTGACGGCGATTTTTATATCGAACCCAAGCCCAAGGAACCAATGAAGCATCAATATGACTATGACGCGGCGACGGCTATCGGATTTCTTAAAGAGTACGGGCTCGACAAGGATTTCAAAATCAATGTGGAGGCCAACCACGCGACGCTGGCGGGACATACATTCCGGCATGAGATACGCGTCGCCGCCATCAACGGTATGCTCGGCAGCATCGACGCCAACCAGGGCGATTTGCTGCTCGGCTGGGACACCGATGAGTTTCCGTTTGACGTCTATGAAACGACCATGTGTATGCTCGAAATCCTCAAAGCAGGCGGCCTTAAACACGGCGGGCTCAATTTTGACGCTAAAAACCGCCGTCCGAGCGACACATTCGAGGATATGTTCTATGCGTTCATTTTAGGGATGGACGCCTACGCGCTCGGACTTTTAAACGCCGCCAAAATCATCGAGGACGGCAGGATTGACGAATTCGTCAAGAACCGTTACGCAAGCTTCAGCGATGGTATCGGTCAAAAGATTCAAAGCGGCACGGCAACGCTCGCGGAGCTTGCGGCATATGCCGAGGAGAAGGGCGCGCCGGCTGCTCCGAATTCGGGGCGGCAGGAGCTGCTTGAAAGTGTCATTAACCAGATTCTCTTTTCATAAGGAGAGCCTATGAAGTGTTTACTCGGAATCGATATCGGCACCTCGGGGACAAAAACGGTTTTATTCGACCTCTCCGGTCATACCGTCGCCTCAACAACTATAGAATACCCGCTGTATCAGGAGCATAACGGCTGGGCAGAGCAGGAGCCGCTTGACTGGTGGAATGCCGCCGTCGGCGGCATACGGGATGTGCTCGAAGCGGCGGGAAGCTGCGAAATCGCCGGTATCGGTCTTTCGGGGCAGATGCATGGTCTTGTTATGCTCGATAAGGACGGTGCTGTCTTACGCCGCTCTATCATCTGGTGCGACCAGCGCACCGCGAAACAGTGCGGTGAAATGAACGCGCTTGTCGGAGAAAAGCGGATTATCGAGATAACCGCCAATCCGCCGATGACGGGCTTTACGGCGTCCAAGATTCTGTGGGTCAGGGAAAATGAGCCGGAAGTCTACTCAAAATGCGCGCACATCCTGCTCCCGAAGGACTATATCCGCTATATGCTGACAGGCGAGTTTATCACCGAGGTGTCCGACGCTTCGGGGATGCAGCTGATGGATATTAAAAACCGCCGCTGGTCGGATGAGGTACTTTCAAAGCTCGGCATCGACAAGGGGCTGCTCGGGACGATGATTGAGTCGCAGGAGCTTTCCGGGCGCGTATCCCAAACGGCAAGCAGGCTGACGGGTCTAAAAGAAGGCACCCCCGTCGCGGGCGGCGCGGGCGACAATCCGGCGGCGGCTGTCGGCACAGGCATTGTCAGTCAGGGCAGCGCGTTTACAACCATCGGCTCCTCGGCGGTCGTCTACGCCGTCAGCGACGCACCGCACATCGATCTACAGGGGAGAGTCCACACGCTCTGCGCTTCGGTTCCGGGAAAATGGACGGTGATGAGCTGTACTCAAGGGGCGGGGCTTTCGCTCAAATGGCTGCGCGACACCTGCTGCAAAGAGGAGATTGACTTAGCGGCGGCAGAGGGTGTTGACCCGTATATCATCATGGATAAGTTCGCGGCGGCCATTCCCGTCGGCGCGGGGAAACTGTTGTTTTTACCGTATCTGATGGGGGAGCGCAGTCCGCACCCGGATGCCGATTGCCGCGGCGTGTTCTTCGGGCTTTCGGGCACACACACCCGAGCGCATTTGATTCGCGCCGTGCTGGAGGGCGTCGCCTATTCCCAGCGGGAATGCGTCGAGGTTTTCCGTGAAATGGGCGTCCCCGTCAGCGATATGATCCTGTGCGGCGGCGGCGGGCGCAGTCCGCTGTGGCGGCAAATGCTTGCGGATTTGTACGGCTGTCCGGTCAAAACGCTGAAAGCCGACGAGGGCGGCGCTTTGGGCGCGGCAATTCTCGCCGGAGTATGCGTCGGCGAGTACGCCTCTCTTGTTGAGGCGTGCGCGGCGATCGTTCATAAGAATGAGCCGATTTTACCCGATACGGCAGCAGCAGAGGCATATAAACCGTATTTCGCGCTCTATAAAAAGCTTTACGCCGATCTGAAGTCGGATTTTAAACTGCTCAAGGAGATATGATATGGCACAGCTGAAAATGTACTGGATTGGCGGCAGTGCGCTGCCGGAACTGAAAATACCCGAGGGCTACACAGTTTCGACGTATAAAAGCAAAAAAGACAGGATGCCGTGGGTGGAATGCTGTAAAAACGGGCTTGTGGACGACAACGCCGACGAAAGCGCGTTTGTTTCGCGTATCGCGAAGCATAAGGGCATCAAAATGAGAAAAGACGTGCTCTTTCTCGACTATGCGGGAGAGCACATCGGCACGGTGACTGCGGTATTCCACAAGCGGGAGAATATCGGCGAAGTGCATATGGTCGGCATCCGCGAAGATTTCCGCGGCAAGGGTCTTGGGAAGGTGCTGAACGCTATGGCGCTTCACAAACTCGATGCCGACGGCGTCAAGTGGGCGCGGCTGACGACGGATGAATGGAGAAAATCCGCCGTCAAAAGCTATCTGACGGCGGGTTTCTTACCGGTTGAATATGATGTGGGGATGAAAGAGCGCTGGGAAAAAGTGCTCGCTGAATACAATATTCCGCAATGCGATATGGTTTTCGAAAACGGCAACTTCTGCCGCACGGTATATGCGAAAAGCGAATAAAGGTTAAAAACAATTAGTTGTTTTTCATGGCCTCACTGATGGCGCGTCTGTCCCGCTCGCGCCGTTCGGAGAGGTCTTTATACATGCTCTCGCGGTTGTTGGCGTTTAAGGTATAGCACAGCTTCGGAATAATGGAGAAAATGCCGGTCGCCGTCGGAATCATCGTACACATCGCAAAAAGCCAGTATTTCGTGCTGTCCGACTGGGTGCCGAAGCCTGCCGAGAGGCTGTAACCGATTTTTTTCAAGATCAGTGTATTGAGCACGCCGAACAGATTGCCGACGATCTTCTGAATCATACCCTTGGCGGCGATGGTCATGCCCTCGGAACGGTAGCCGTTTTTCCATTCGCAGTAGTCCATCGACTCGTTGAATATCTCCTTGGGGATGACCTTGTTGATGCTTAGAATCGCCTTGAGCGAACCCTCTTTAATCATCAGCAAGGGGACCATGATAGCCGGTTTTCGGAAAAAGCCCTTCGGACCCCGCCCACCCATCGAGCCGATAAGGAATATGGCGATATCAAACACGTTCGGCGCGTGCTTGCCTAAAATCCACAACGATTTGGTGGAAAACCTTTCTTTTGCCCAGTTAATGTAGGTGTAGCTGAGCACCGAAGTCGGTGCGCCGGGAATGGCGACGATGTTTTTCAGCGTAATCGAACCGAGCACGTCAATATAATAATTGTTCCAGCCCGTGTTGATTTTCATGGTGTCGAGAACGTCGGACAGCATAATCATCATCATCGGGCGGTTGTTGATAATGGAGCGGAAGCCCGCGATAACATGGGGGCGCTCGATGTTCTGCGGAATACGCTCCTTGGTGATGACAAAGAAATAGAGCGCGAGAAAACTGCTGAAAATCGCCATGGCGATACCACAGTTGACATAGGCGGTTTTCATCGGTATATTGACCTTTTTATGATTGATAAGGTCAATCAGAAACCCAAAGCCGTAATCGGGGATGTTTTCGTAGAACGAGGACCAGAGCTCGGCGGCCGATATGAGCCGCACCCGTTCGTTTGGGTTTGGCGTAATGGTGGCGAGCATCCCGTTTTCCGACATGGAGCGGAACGTGCTCGTGCCTTCGTTAATCATGCTGAGTACGAGCCAATAGAAAAACTTGGACATATCTTCGGGATTCTGGCTGAAAAACATCGGCGTCAGCCAATAAAAAATGGAGCCGAGTGTGCAGGGGAGGGCAAAGGCGAGCAGGTACGGACGGAATTTGCCGTACCGCGTTCTGGTCTTGTCGACGAGCACGCCGATAAAACCGTCGTTAATAATATCCCAGATGCCGTTAATAAGACCGATTTGGCTTTGCTTGACCAGCGAAATCTTAACGACATCCAGCATAAACCGTTGGGCGTACATATCGAGGCTTATCGTCTTTGAGGAATCGTATAAGACATAACCGATTGTTTCTTTGGTGCCGACATAGCGACGGGTATGGTCAACCTTTAGGGCGTTTGCCATTGAATCACTTCCGAAATATATTACTATCAGTTTATCATTTGCGCTATCCTCTGTCAACACATTTATTATTGACTTGCCCCGAACGCTGTGTTAAGATTAGTGCGAAAACGCACAAGCGCATGCGCACGGCGGTGTGCGCAGGAAAATATTACATTTCAGGCATGTTGGGTTCGACTCTCATCGCCTTAACTATATCAAAAGGGGATAGTCGCGTGAGAAAATACTGGAAAACCATTCTTTATACAGCCCTCGGCGTGCTTGTCGTCGTCAGCGCCGTGTTTTCGCTGCTTCATGAAACCGGTGACCGGGTGGCGGTCAATATCCGCATTGAGGGTATAAAAACGAGCTTTTTTGACAAACGCGAAAGCATCCCCTCCAAGAAAAACGAGCTGACCGTCAAGACAGTGCTCGAATATGTTCAGAGAAAATATGACGACATGACCATCGAGGACTTAAACAGCAATACGATTACCAATATCAACGGGGACAAAACCGGCACGTTCGGCAGGACGGACGGCTGGTATATTCGTGTCAACGGAAAAAATGTGTCTAAGCCTATTGATCAACTCATCCTAAAATCCGAGGATTCGCTGATTGTCTATTACGGTGATCCCGAGAACACAGATATGCAGTACCCGACGCTCGACACTTCGAAAATCAAGGACGGCGTTATCCGTGTCATTCAAAAGGATGTAATGACTGACGCCGACGGGAAAGAAACCGTCACCGAAACGCCGATTTACGGCGCGGATTTCACATGGTCTTATGGTAAAGGAGAAACCGCCCGTCTCGTCACCGACAAGGACGGACTGGTGACACTTACCGGCGAACAGCTTATAAAAGGCAAGCACGAGGTAACGATATCGCGTACCGACGAGCAGGGGCTGCCTCTGCTGCTCCGGCTTGAGCCGGACACCGTTATTAAGACCTCCGATACGCTGGAGATAGAAGAAGGCACGTTCATTGAGGAATACAGCGATCAGCTGTTGATTATCATCGGAATCGCAACGCTTGCGGTGATTATTGTCGCTATTTTATACTCCGGTGCGAAAAAAAAGCAGCTGACGCGAAAAGACGAGACAGACCGATGAAACGCCGTGTTATCGCTGTACTGCTAACGATCGTTATCGGTGCGGCGCTCGCAATACCCGCGGCCATGGCCGCTCCAACCGTCAAAGACTGCGGCAAGGTCATTGACGGCATTCTTGCGTGGAAAAAAAGCGCCGAGGGGGCTATTTCCGCAGAGGAGCTTCTCAACAACTGTCTTGCGAAAACAGCCGGTTCGGGAAACGCCGAGTGGTACGCCATCGCCCTTAAGCGGTATGACGCCTCTGTGGAGACGGACGGCTATACGGCCGCTCTCTACAGCCGCGTTAAGGATGCGTCTGACCTGACAGCTGTTGACCGGCAACGCGTCGCGCTGGCGTTTTCCGCCGCGGGCGGACACCGGGCGTATATTGAGGATACGTTGGACGAGACGGTCGGCAAGCTTGGTATTATGAGCTGTGTTTACGGACTGATTTTGCTTGGCAGCGGGGATTACGACGCAACCGTCACCTCCGGAGAGCTTGTCGATCAGCTGTTGTCGCTGGAAATAGAGGGCGGCGGCTGGGCGCTGAAGGGAACGTCTGCCGATATCGACGTGACCGCCATGACGCTGAATTCCCTGGCCCCGTACAGGAGACAGGCTAAGGTAAAAGCCGCCATCGACAGAGCGCTGACGCTGTTGTCGTCGGCACAGGGAGCGGGCGGCGATTACGCCAGCTGGGGCACAAAAAACGCCGAGAGCACGGCGCAGGTGATTTCAGCGCTCTGCACGCTCGGCATCAATCCGGGGAAGGACAGCCGGTTTATCAAGAACGGCAGTTCGGTTATTGACGGGCTACTGCTTTATCAAAAGGACGGCGGCGGTTTTTCACATATCCTTGACGGTAACGTGAATGATACCGCCGGTGTACAGGCGTTCTGTGCGTTTGTCGCCTATCAGCGGTTTTTGAGCGGCAGGGCGGCGCTGTTCGATTTTACAGGCAGCGATAAAGCACCCGTTACGACCGTGCCGAAGACGACAAAAAAAGCGGCGCGTCCGACCGCAGGAGAAATGAGCGCAGCCGGTAAGTCAGAAGCCGCCCCGGACGCGTCCTTTGCCGGTGCTACGCAACCGGGAACCGCCGGAACCGCTTTAGCGGCCGACGGGACAAAAGGTGCTTCTGCCGCCGATATCGATAGTAGCGGTGTCGTGACGAATGATGACGGCAAAGAGGTTTCTAAGACGTCGGCGGCAGCCGGCGTGTCCGGGAGCACGGGGCAAACCGCTTCCGGTAACGAAGCCGACAGGGGCGGTATGCCGCTTTACAAGCTCGTGCTGCTCTGCGGAATCGTTCTCGCGGCGTCGGGCGCGCTTCTGTGGCTCGGGCTGAAAAGAAAGCTGAATAAAAAGAACGCGCTCTGTATCGTTCTTGGCGCCGGCGTGCTGTTTTGCGCCGCGTGGTTTCTGAATATCCAAACGCCTGCCCAGTATTTCTCGGAAAATACCGGTGAGACAAAGCCATCCGGAGCTTATGTCACCGTGGAAATCCGCTGTGACAACGCCGTCGGCGTTATAGACAGCGCCTATGTGCCTGCCGACGGGACGATTCTGAAAAAGACCGACGAAGCGCTGTCGGACGGCGACACCGTGTATTCGGTACTCTCCCGCGTGGCAAAGAGGAAAAGAATTCCGCTTGACTGTAAGGGCAGCGAAGCCGCCGGTTATTATATAAAAGGCATTAACTATTTGTACGAATTTGACGGCGGCGAGTTTTCCGGATGGGTTTACATGGTAAACGGCGTTCAGGGGGAAGCGGCGGCTTCGGCGTATACCCTGTCTGACGGCGACACGGTTGTCTGGGTGTACACCGTTGACCTCGGTCGCGACGTGACGGCGCCTTCATGAGCCCTTTTCCGTTCAAAGTATGAAAAAGCGCGGTGAATACGAGGGTATTTACCGCGTTTAAAATAAAAAATTTAACGAAAAAGACTTGTTAAGGATGTTCTCCGCCTGAAATTTCCGGCCGGACTGTTCGCAGTGAGTATGTACATCCGCAGTAGTCCTGACGGTATAAATCGTATTCCTTGGAAAGCGCGATGGATTTTTGGTATCCGCCGCGTTTTTTAAAGTCGGCGTACAGATAGTTCACGCCGTATTGCTCTGCAAGCTCTTTACCGATGGCGTTGAGCAGCGCCGCGTTTTTATGCGGGCTGACGCTGAGCGTTGTCGTAAACCAGTCCGCTCCGCGTTCTTTCGCCTCTTTCGCCGCTTCGGTCAGGCGCAGGCGAAAGCACGCCTCGCAGCGTTTGCCGCCTTCCGGCTCGTTTTCAAGCCCTTTTGCGCAGGCGGCAAAGCGCTCGGGCGCATAGCTGCCCTCGACAATTTGGATGCGTCCCTCAAAGCGGGCGGCGTCGCAGAGCTTATAAAGCTCGCCGAGCCGCCGGCGGTATTCCGCTTCGGGATAGATATTCGGGTTATAATACCATGCGATAATGTCAAAATACTTTGTCAGATACGACAACACATAACTGCCGCACGGCGCGCAGCAATCGTGCAGTAAAAGCAGCGGACGCACACCGGGCGTAAGCTGCGAGAGCAGCTTGTCCGTCATCAGCTGATAGTTTGTCGTATCCGCATTTTTCATCAGAAATTCAGTACTCCCAAATGTTCAAGCAATATTTTCAGACCAATCAGAACCAAAACGGCTCCGCCGAGAATTTCGGCTTTCTTTTCGAATCTTGCGCCGAATTTGCTTCCGACGGCTACTCCTACGACCGATAGCAAAAAGGTCGTCAGTCCGATAAACGCTACCGATGACCAGATACTCAAGCCGCCAATGGCGGCGAACGCGACGCCCGCCGCCAAAGCGTCGATGCTTGTCGCTACGGCCAGTACGAACAGCTCCTTAAGATTCAGCCGATTGCTCTCGCCGCAGATTTCCGGTTCCTCTGTGTTCCTGAAAGCTTCATAAATCATCTTTATGCCGATAAAGCCCAAAAGGCAAAAAGCAATCCAGTGGTCAAAACCTTTGATATACTGTTCAAACTGTTTGCCGAGCGCCCAGCCGATCAGCGGCATCATTGCCTGAAAGCCGCCGAAGAACAGCCCGATGACAAGCGTCTGAAAGGGCTTTGTTTTTTTCATGCCGAGTCCCTTACAAACGGACACGGCGAAGGCGTCCATCGACAGGCCGACGGCAATCACCAACAGCTCAAAAAGTCCCATGACAACCCCCAAAATAATGACAATAGATATTTTAACATATTGTCGGCAAAGTTTCAACATAACCGTTGACAAGTTTTTTTTTGCGTGATACAATCTATTCATACATCGGACAGCGTTCTCTGACGGAACTAAGATGGATTACCATCGTGAGCCGCTGTCTTCCGTCGCCGACCGTCTGGGCAGCAAGCTGAGAAGTCAGTCTGCTGTTTATTTTTTTGA
>CAZEXA010000049.1:12024-17592 GCA_964516565.1 uncultured Eubacteriales bacterium
TCGCCGACCGTCTGGGCAGCAAGCTGAGAAGTCAGTCTGCTGTTTATTTTTTTGAGGGGTTTTTATGGAGATACAAGCATGGCGCGGCTTTACGCCGGGCAGATGGCAGGATGAAATCGATGTGCGCGATTTTATCCGGAAAAATTATACGCCTTATGAGGGGGACGAATCGTTTTTAGCCCCGGCGACCGAGCGTACAAGGACGCTGACCGAGCAGCTGAACACTTTGTTTGCCGAAGAACAAGCGCGCACAGGCGTGCTCGATATCGACACGCGCACGGTCAGCTCACCGACGGCGTATAGACCCGGCTATCTTGACAAAAACAAGGAAATCATCGTCGGGCTCCAGACCGATGCGCCTCTGAAAAGGGGCATTAATCCGTTCGGCGGCATCAATATGACACGCAGGGCGTGCGAGGCATACGGCTACAAACTTTCGCCGGAGGTGGAGGATGAGTTCTGTTACCGTACAACACATAACGACGGGGTGTTCCGCGTCTATAACGAGGAGATAAAAAAAGCACGCCACAGCGGCCTCATCACGGGATTGCCCGATGCCTACGGGCGCGGGCGCATTATCGGCGATTACCGCCGCGTCGCACTGTATGGCGTTGACCGTCTGATTGCCGAAAAAGAAAAGGATAAAACAGCGCTGGGCTTTGAACTCATGGACGCTGATAAGCTTCAGCTTCTTGAGGAGCTGTACCGGCAAATCCACTTTTTAGGGCTTATGCGCGATATGGCAGCTCTGTATGGTTACGATATTTCAAAGCCGGCGAAAAACGCACGCGAGGCCGTTCAATGGCTGTATTTCGCGTATTTAGCCTCTATCAAGGAGCAAAACGGCGCGGCGATGAGCTTAGGGCGCAACACATCGTTTCTCGATATTTATTTTGAGCGCGATTTGCGCGAGGGGACGCTTACCGAGAGCGGGGCACAGGAGCTGTTTGACGATTTCGTTCTCAAGCTGCGTATGGCGCGCCATCTGCGTACCCCTGAGTACAACGAGCTGTTTGCCGGGGATCCGCTCTGGATTACGGAGGCTGTCGGCGGTACAGGGGAGGACGGGCGTACCCTCGTAACCAAAAGCGCCTACCGGATGCTGCATACGCTGTATACGCTTAACCCCTGCGCCGAACCGAACCTGACCGTCCTTTGGTCGCGGACTCTGCCTACACCCTTCAAGAGGTTCGTTTCAAAGCTCTCCTGCGATACCGATTCGATTCAGTACGAAAACGATGATTTGATGCGGGAGCGTTTCGGTGACGACTACGCGATTGCCTGCTGCGTGTCGGCTATGCGCGTCGGAAAGGATATGCAGTTTTTCGGAGCGCGCTGCAATCTCCCCAAACTCCTGCTGCTTGCCTTGAACGGCGGGCGCGACGAAAAATCGGGTAAGCAGATTGCCCCGTCCCACGCGCCTTATGAGGGCGAAATCCTCGACTATGACAAAACGCTCGCACTGCTGGACCAATATCGCCCGTGGCTCTGCAGAACCTATGTAACGGCAGTCAATATGATACATTATATGCATGACAAATACGCCTATGAAAAAACACAGATGGCGCTGCACGACACCGATGTGCGCCGCTTCATGGCGTTCGGCATCGCGGGACTGTCGGTGTTTACCGATTCATTGTCGGCGATAAAGTACTCTCGCGTCCGGGTGCAAAGAGACGACACCGGACTCATCGTCGGCTTTGCCGTCGAGGGGCAATATCCCGCGTTCGGTAATGACGATGATCGCGTTGACAGGATTGCCAAGGAGCAGGTGCAGGCGTTTTATGACGAGCTGAAAAAGGTTCCGACATACCGCCATGCAGAGCACACTCTGTCGATACTGACGATTACGTCCAATGTTGTCTACGGCAAAAAGACCGGCGCGACGCCTGACGGCAGACCGGCGGGCGCGCCGTTCGCGCCGGGTGCCAACGCTATGCACAACCGTGAGCAGAACGGCGCGTTAGCGGCGCTCAATTCCGTTGCCAAGCTGTCCTATGATGTCTGCCGCGACGGTATTTCAAACACCTTTTCGATTGTGCCGGCGGCGCTCGGAAACGACGAGGAAACGCGGTATCAAAACCTGACCGCTGTTTTGGACGGCTATTTTGCCCAAAACGCCCAACATCTCAACGTCAACGTCCTTAACCGCGAAACGCTGCTTGACGCCCAAAACCATCCGGAGAACTACCCCAATCTGACCATACGCGTTTCCGGCTACGCAGTCAATTTCAATAAGTTATCGCGTGCGCAGCAGGACGAGGTCATTGCGCGGACATTCCACAGAAGCCTATGACCGGACGTATTCATTCGTTCCAGAGCTTCGGCGGCGCCGACGGTCCGGGGATGCGCTATGTTGTTTTTTTACAGGGCTGCCCCTTGCGGTGCGTTTACTGCCATAATCCCGATACGTGGGAGATAAACGCGGGGGAGCAGTATGCCGTAGAGGAAATTGTACGGCGCGCTGTAAGGTTCAGACCGTATTTCGGCGGGAGCGGCGGCGTGACCCTTTCGGGCGGCGAACCGCTTATGCAGCCACGGTTTGCCGCCGCGCTGTTTGCGGAGCTTCACGCGGCAAATATCCGTACGGCGCTCGATACCTCGGGCGCGGTAAACGGCGCTTTGGCGGAGGCGGTTTTACTAAACACCGATCTGGTGATCTGTGATATCAAATTTCCTTTTGAGGAGCAGTATTTGCGCTATACCGGCGGCAGCCTTAAGGCGGTGTGTGAATTTTTAAAACAGACCGAAAGCTTAGACATTCCGCTATGGGTGCGCCACGTCGTCGTGCCGGGGCTGACCGACAGTGAGGACGGCGTACGGCGAATTGCGGCACTTGCCAAGGGTTTTCGCAATCTTCAAAAAATTGAGCTGCTGCCGTTTAAAAAAATATGCGCCCCGAAATACAAGGCGCTGAAAATCCCTTTTCCGTTAGCGGATACGCCGGAATGCACCGCGAAAACGCTGGAGACGCTTTCGGTGATTTGCCGTTTGCCGTAGAAGGGCTTTGTATTAAATTAAAATGTCACCAGTTGATTTTCCGAAAGATATTTTTTAGCGTTTTCGAGGATGACCCGGTCATTTTCAAATTTTACGGTATGGAGGGCGTCGTCGTATTTGAGCCAGATATAATCCTCGATTTCCTCCTTTTGGATGATTGTTTGGGTATCGGTGGTTGACGCCAAAAAAATGTTGACGGTTTTTTCGATGCGCCCCTGAATGGTATAGTCCGATTTGCAGATAAAATTCGGAAGAATTTTAATGTGAATGCCCGTTTCCTCAAGCACCTCGCGGACAGCCGTTTCTTCAGGTGTTTCACCGAATTCCATATGTCCCTTCGGGAAACCCCAATGGGCGCTGCGCTTGTTGCGGATAAGCAGAAAACGCGGGACGCCGCTGATGATTCTGTAAACAACCGCCCCGCAGGAGCGCTCATACAGGCATTCGAGCGTATAGTCGCGCCCTTCGGTTAAAAATCGGACGGAATCGTCGATGTTGTAATTGATATACCGTTTGGATTTCGGCGAAGCGATAAAAATGACGCTGCCGTCGTCGCTGAAGCGGACGTAAGCGATGAGCTTTCCGTCAAAGACGCCGACGGGATGGTCGATTCCCATGACGACAACGCCCGTCACTGAGGGCGGTACGTCGTCACAGTTGACAATCTGACCGAAGTTGAGCAGATACACACCATTGCCGTTTTTCAGCGGCATACCGATTTTGTCGGTGATGGTGATCCTTACATTTTTTCCAAGCATAGGTTTTTCTCCGTATAACACGTTTATGAAAAATGATTATATATGCTTTACCTGAATTTTGCAACTGCATTTCATAAAAAAGTCTTAAATCGTGGGAAAAACTATTGTGAATGGACATATTTTAGAGTAAACTGTCACTATATAACGATTACGGAGAGAATTATGCCTGATATTTATATTTCCAACGGCGGCGACGACAAGAAAAACAACGGCAAAAAGCCGCAGAACGGTAGCGCGCCCAACGCCAAAAACGCATCCGACAGCAGCAACCGCAAGTATGACGATACCGTCTATACGGGCAACCGCGAGTTTGAGGATGTTTATTCGAACAGCGCCGGCGGCCGTGTTCAAAGCGGTAAAAAGGTTCCGCCTAAAAAACAAAAAAAGAAGAAACATATTTTTGCGCGTCTTCTCGCGGCGCTGCTGGCGCTCGTCGTTTTAGCAGGCGCGTCGGGGTTCATAGCCGCAAGCTCTTTGCTCAACGACGTTTCCTACGCCAAGGGCGGACAGCACGAAAACAAGTACATTAATTCTAAACAGTTGATGTCGTCGGTAAACGTGAAAAACATTCTGCTCATGGGGGTGGACTCGCGTAAAGAGGAGGCTGACACGCGGACGGATACCATGATGCTCGTGTCTGTCAATACACTGACACGGGAGATTGTCCTTACCTCGTTCATGCGCGATCTCTATGTCGATATTCCCGGACATAAGAGCGGACGGCTTAACTCAGCCAATGTTTACGGCGGGCCGGAGCTTCTGATGGATACCATTGAATGCAATTATAACATTGACGTGGATAATTACGTCCTCATAACCTTCGACGTCTTTAAGAAGCTTATTGACAGCGTCGGCGGCGTCCCGGTCGATATCTCTGAAGCGGAAGCGAAATATATGCACGGCTCCTACGTTGACCAGCCGCAGATTAAGGTGGGAGAGAATCAGCTTCTGAACGGCACCGAGGCGCTGTGGTACTGCCGTATCCGTAAGCTCGACAGCGACTTTTACCGCACCGAGCGCCAGCGCGAGGTCGTTTCGGAGCTGGTGAAAAAGCTGACAAAAACCTCGCCGCTGAAGCTGTACAGCGCCGCCAAGGAAATTATGCCGCTGATTAAAACCGACCTTACCAAAAACGAAATCATGTCACTCTCCTCAACTGTCTTAGCGCTGTATACCGGTTATGAATTAACGCAATGTCGTATTCCTGCCGACGATACATGGCGTTTCGCCAGCCGGGGCGGCGCATCGGTCATCGTCGCCGACGAAGAGAAGAACACCGACGTCCTGAAGAAGGGAATATACGGCGAATAAGCCTCAAATTTAAAACACGGCGCGTCCTTTTGGGCGCGCCGTGTTTGTTTGGAAATTAATTGGTAAATATTTATAAAATTATTGACAAGAGAATAATTATATGGTAATAATTATACAAAAGAGACATAATACAACAAAAAACTACAACATGCACAACGTGTCTCTTATTAAAAAGTGTGGAGGCAATACCCGTAAAAAAGATGTTAAAAATTGGTTCCAAGATGCTTTCGGTACTTTTAGCAATGACCATGATTATCGGTATTCTACCGATGAGCGTATGGGCGGATGATTTGAGCAGCCCGGAGAGCGCCGTTGCGGAAGCGGCGGGAGAGCAGGCTGAAATCGTGTCCGAGCTTGTGAACGAAAGAGACGAATATACGAAGGTGTTCCTGAGAGCCGACGGCAGCAAAACCGCGGTAATATCCGGAGCGCCTTTACATTTTAAAGAGGACGGCGACTGGGTTGATATTGACAGCACGCTTGAGGAAAAGACGGTTGA
>CAZEXA010000050.1:0-17561 GCA_964516565.1 uncultured Eubacteriales bacterium
GGTCTGCCCTTGACATAACCGTAGTCAATCAGCTGCTTGACAATTTCGGTGACATCGTTAATCGGAATAGCAAAACCGAGGCCCTCAATGGAATCGGACGAGTATTTCGCCGTCACCATACCGATAACGTTGCCGTTAAGATCAAAAAGCGGGCCTCCCGAGTTGCCGGCGTTAATGGCCGCGTCGGTCTGGAGCATATTCAGGGTGGTGCCGTCGTCCATAGCGATAGCGCGGTCAAGGGCGCTGATATAGCCGACGGTCAGCGTGTAGGTCAGCTCTCCCAAAGGGTTCCCGACCGCAACCACCGTTTCGCCGACAATCAGGTCATCGGAGTCGCCGAGAGATACCGCAGAGAGATTGGAAGCATCGATCCTGAGCACCGCGATGTCGCTCTCGTCGTCGCTGCCGACGAGCGTTGCCGTATACTGCGTATTGTCGATCATCGTCACTGTGATTTTCTCGGCACCGTCGATGACGTGCTGGTTTGTCACGATGTATCCGTCGGATGAGATGATGTAACCGGTGCCCGACGAGGCGGAGGAGGAGACCTGTCCGAATACGTTCATTGTGGTGCTCTCCGTGGTAATACCGACGACGGCCTTACTGTAATTCGCGTAAACCTCAGCGGGTGTCAGCGTGTCTCCGGTGCTGTCCGCCGTGGAGGAAAGCGCTGCGGCGCTCGCTGAGGAACTGTTTTGTGTGATGACAGTACCGCCGGAGCCGTTTGTCAGATAGTACCCGGTGACCGCCCCGCCGCTTAAGCCTCCGAGCAGCGTACAGGCGAGAGCCGCCGCCGCGATTCGCAACCGCTTTTTATTTTTGCCTCCTTCCCCGACCTGCTTGGGGCTGTCGTTTCGAGGCTGCGTTTCCTCGGATAAAACGCGGTATCCCGTATAGGGCGCGGGAGACGGCTCTGTGTTTTCAATATTTTCGGGAATCACGGTATCGCCGGATTTCTGACCGTCTTCCTCTGGGTAAAATGTCATGTCATTGCCTCCCTGTTTTTTGTTCTGTCCACAGTATAATCGGCATATATGGAAAATCTTCAGACATTTTTCAAACAAAATTCAGATGTTTTATAAAGATTTTTTGAGCTGTTTATGAAAATTTTGTGACGGCTTATAACACGCCGCGGCTAGGCAATCAAAAAAACCGGCTTTGAGCCGGTTTTTTAAACATGAATTTTCTCTTGTATCGCTTATCATGAAAACATCTTTTTTAGGGAACCATATACTATGCCGTATTTTAATTATCACGCCGCCGCAAAGCGCCTGATAGCCGAGGGAAAGCTTACGGATTATCGCTTTGTTGAGCGCTATAAAACCATTTCGCCGGCGCTTGTCTTGTTTTTTGACGACGTCCGGCGACCTGTCATGCCCATAAGAGAGGAACACTGGGACGAGTATCTGCCTCTGCTCGGTGAAAAGCGGTAACGCTTTCACCTTTTTTAGCATACGATAGCAAAAGGGAGTGACTGTTATGGATTATTGTCCGATCGCGTACATAAACAGAAAAGAAATGAAACGCTGCTTTCTGTGCGGTGAAAAAGCCTTAGTCGATTTTTCGGCGTGTTTTTTGCATATCTGCCTACGCGGCCATAACGATGCCCAGGCACGAATCAACAACCGCTGCGCTGCGCGCGCCGCGAACTTCTGCCGCTATGCGGCGGATACATTGTATAAGCAGGCACTCTGTGAGTGCCGCGACGCCGAGGAAAACGCCTTCCCGTTCAGAATGTTCGAAGCGGTTATGAACGACACAGCCACCTTCAACCGCCGCTGTTTCTTGAGCCTGTACAACGACCGCTATGAATTCACCGGCGGCGCGCACGGCTCCACCCTGCGCACCTCGGACACCTTCGACATCCGTACCGGCAGCCTTTTACCGCTGTGCTCCTTTTTTGACCCCTGCACGGACTGGTGCGAAAATCTCCTCAAACAGATAACAGAACAGGCCGACGCCAATATAGCAGCCGACCCGAACATCTATTTTGAAAATTACCGCGAGCTGATAAGGCAAAGCTTTGATCCCTGCCAGTACTATCTGAACGACAGCGGCATTGTAATCTATTTCCAGCAGTACGACATCGCGCCATACTCGACGGGCATCGTCGAGTTTACAATACCTTGCCGATTCTAAGGCAATACCGCGGTATTGCCTTAAGAGCCGGTCGACTTGTAATGCCGCACCCCGAAGCGCCAAAACAGCAGACAGGGGATAAGAAAAAGGGAGCCGACAAGCGGTAAGAACGGATAGTAGGGTTGCGCCGACCGCCCCGTCAGGTATAAAAACGGATAATATTGAACGAGCGCCAGCGGTATGATAAAGGTCAGTATCTGTAAGACGCGCTTACCGTATACCGAAAACGGATACTGCCCGAACTCGCGTCCGCCGTCGGTGAAGACGTTGATGAACTCAAGCCCCTCGGTCGTAAAAAAGCAGAGCGCGGCATAGACGATAAACAGCCCGGAAAAGACGCAGAAGCCGCCGGCAATCATAAAAATCAGCGTCAGAATTTTGTCCGCGCTCCAGACGATGCCGCTTTTAGGAATGGCGTAGGCGAACACCAGAATCGTCTGTAAAAGGCGTCCGAAGCGCGTAAAATCCATCTTTGAGCCAAGCACCTGCAGAATTTCATTCTGCGGGCGCACCATGATGCGGTCAAACTCGCCGTTTGAGATAGTGCCCGAAAAGGTGTCGAAGCCGCGGACAAAACATTCGGCAAGCGCGAACGCCATCGGAATAATCGCGAAGCAAAGCAAGGTTTCGGCAAAGGTGAACCCGGCGACCGTGTGAAATCTGTCAAACAAAAACCAGACGCCTAAGAAAGCGGAAAACGATACGAGAAACTGCCCCGTCGCCGCCATGACAAAGGACGCCTTGTACTGCATCAGACCGCGCAGAATCACCGAAACATATTTTAAATACAATTTCATCCCTTATCCCCCCTGCACAACGACTTTGCGAAGCGCCCGGCTCATCAGCAGCTTTCCGACAGTCAGCAGCGCGGCAAGCCAGAAAATCTGAAGCAGCAGCCCAAGAGAGGCGTCCCTGCCGCTCATCGTGCCGTTATATATTTGAAATGGCGTATTCTGAACCGACGCGAACGGCAATAAATAGACAATCGTTTTGACGCTTTCCGGGAAAAACGAAAGCGGTAGCAGCTCCCCGGCCAAAAAACTCCCGACCGTGGTGGCGATAATACGAAGACCCGTCGAGGATACCGTATAAAATCCGGCGATGTGTAGCAATATGGCAAACGATACGAGTACCAGCGCTCCCAATGCCATAGAAACGGGAAACAACAACCCCGCAAACAGGGATGCCGGAAGCGACAGCCCGTAGGGGGCAGGCAGCAGCGCGGCAATAATTAATACCGGCAGACAGCGCAGAGCGGCGCTCGACAGCCGCATCGAAAGACTGCGCACATACCACATCGCGTAGATGTCCGCCGGACGGCACAGCTCGTAGGCAACCGAACCGCTTGAAACGGCCTCTAAGACCTCTTTGTCAAAAAACCAAAGGAAAAACAGCGCGAAAAACGCCTGCTGGAGCCATATGTAATTCGAAAGCTGCGCCCTCGCCATCGGGAAGGCAGCGGGGTCGCTTTTGTAAAACGCGCCGTACAGGAGCAGCAGCATAAACCCCCACGCGAACTGTGTGGCAAGGCCGCCCCACGCCGCCGCGCGGTACTGGAGACCGCTGATGAAGCGTACACGGAAAAACGACCCATACGCCCTCATATGGCAAACTCCTTATACAGCGACACGACCATCTCCTCCGCCGTCATACCGGCGACCGATATGTCGCGTATTTCCGCGTTTTCCGACAGCCGCGTAATAACCGCGGAAACCGACGTCGTCTCCGTATCGATGCAGATTTCGGCGTGCCCGTCCATCTGCGAAACAAAGGTAACGCCCTCCCACAAGTCGGGCAGGGTACCGGAATAATCCACCGTCAGCGTTTTTTTGGCGCTGTTTCGTTTTTTCAGCTCAGACAGCGACCCATCGAGTAATATTTCCCCCTTGCCGATGAGCAAAATCCGTTCGGTCAGCGCCTCAATATCCTGCATATCGTGAGTGGTCAGAATTACTGTCGTTTTACGTTCCTTATTAATCGACCGAATAAATTCGCGCACGGCGATTTTAGATACGGCGTCAAGCCCGATGGTCGGCTCGTCAAGAAAAAGCGTCTTCGGATTGTGGAGCAGGGACGCCGCGATCTCGCAGCGCATCCGCTGCCCGAGCGAAAGCTGCCGCGCCGGTGTGCGGAGAATATCCTCAAGATTGAGCAGTTCGGTCATATCCGCGACGTTTTTCCGATAGACAGCATCGTCTATCTTATAGATGTCCCGAAGCAGCTCGAAGCTGTCGGTCACAGGTACATCCCACCAGAGCTGGCTGCGCTGTCCGAACACGACGCCGATTTCGCGGACATGTGCTACGCGCTCCTTCCACGGGACCCTGCCGTTAATCATACACTCGCCGCTGTCGGGCGTCAGAATACCGCTCATGATTTTGACGGTACTGCTCTTGCCCGCGCCGTTGGGACCTATGTAGCCGACCATCTCGCCATCCCCGACGGTGAACGAAAGATCGTTCAACGCCCGCACGACGGTAAAATCCTTTTTGACAAAGGATTTTGCCGCCTCTTTGAGTCCGGCGTTTCGCCGCGAGACCTTAAAGGTCTTCATGATGTGCTTAAGTTCAATCATACTGCTCCTCCTATGAAACGGTATACGGTCGTTATTCAAATATGCCTTTACAGCAGGGAACGGGCGATCCCCATACCAATGGGGGTCGCCATAAAATATGTCTTTGTCGAGACAAGCTTATTATATACGCGGAAGAATAAAAACGCAAGAGATAAATTTCGGTGGATACCGGAACAACACACAAAAAAGCGCCCCCGATGGGGAGCGTTTTTTAAGCCTTAGGTTATCTCTGTTTGGAGAAGCAATCGCTGCAATAAACCGGGCGATCGTCGCGGGGCTGGAAAGGAACTTTGCAGTTCTTTCCGCAAGACGCGCATACGGCGTCAAACATCTCACGCTGACCTCTGCCGTTGTTTTTGCGCGAGTCGCGGCACGCCTTGCAGCGCTGCGGCTCGTTGGTGAAGCCTTTTTCCTCATAGAAATCCTGTTCGCTCGCGGTGAACACAAACTCCTGCCCGCAGTCCTTGCATACCAAGGTTTTGTCTGAATGATTCAACTGAAATACCTCTTTTTTTTATTATGTCTGAACATATGTTCAACCATTTATGACAGTATATAGCTAATGGTGAAAAATGTCAAGCATTTTAAAAAATATTTTCACCAAAGGTTTCGAAATTATTCCACTTTCTATAAAAACGGCAGGATTTTTATCAGTTTAACAACCTGATACACCATCGGAATCCCATTAAAACATCGCGTCGGTCTTTCTGTCAATACCATTCAGTTACTATCTCGGTTTCGCCGTACTCGTTCATTTCCGTTTCAAACCAGCTTTTATTTTTCACTTCGTATATGTAAACGGATGTACCGACATCCGAGGAATCGACAATAACATTGTACGAATACGGGTCCCACGCGATACTGTTCAAATCCCACGTCCGCCACGATTCCTCTGTTTTATACAGACACGCGCCTGTATTCTCGTCCAAAACCGTGAAGGTGAGTGCGGGAATGTCATCCTCGCCCTTGTCGGTACGAATTGTCTGCAGGATGTACCTTCCCTTAACGACCGCCGTTTCGGGATACTCATGCGCGGCGCGTGTGCTTTCAAGTTGAACGGCCGCCATAGCTATATAGATATAGGCGAAAACCACGGCAGCCGCGGTGACGGCAACCGTCGCAGCCGACGCGAGAATCACCGTGACAATCAGGCGTCTGCGCACTTTGCGCTCTTTTTTATACACGTCAACAATATTGTTTTCCGCAAATACCTTATACTGCTCGGCAAAAACACGCTCACCCGTCAAAAGCTCATTAATTGAAATACCGAAAACTTCGCTCAGAGAGGTCAAGCTCTCTACGTCAGGATAGCCCCTGCCCGTTTCCCAGCGCGACACCGCTTTGTCCGACACCCGGAGCCTTTCGGCAAGCTGCTTTTGGGTCATGTCGCTTTCTCGGCGGAGCAGCGCGATGAAAGCCCCGGTTTTACACGCGTCCATAATATCCCTCGATTCCATATCATTGTAGCAAAGAACCGGAGCGATGTCACCCTATGATTCGTAGAATACAGTCTATTAAAAAAACAAATTTACTGTTCTCTATATACTGTAAATGATTTCATACAAAAAGTCAAACTTTACGCGCCGTGTGTCCCTTGCCCTGCCAAAAAAACCGGCGCGTAATGCACCGGTTTTGTATCTTCGCTTTTCAGGCGGATATTTCCTCAAACTGTGCATTGTACAGCTCGGCATAGTAGCCGTTTTTTGCCATTAGCTCCTCATGATTGCCCTGTTCGACGATATCGCCGTCGCGCACGGCGAGAATGACATCGGCGTTTTTGATGGTGGAGAGCCGATGGGCTATGACAAAGCTCGTTCTGCCCTTCATCAGGGTATCCATCGCCTTTTGAATACGCGTTTCGGTGCGCGTGTCAACCGAGGAGGTCGCCTCGTCGAGAATGAGTACGGGTTTGTCTGCAAGAATAGCCCTCGCAATGGTGAGCAGCTGTTTTTGTCCGGCGGAAACATTACTCGACTCCTCGTTAAGCACCATCTGATAGCCGCCCGGAAGCGATTCAATGAAATGGTGGGCGTGGGCGGCCTTCGCCGCGGCGATGACCTCGTCATCGGTGGCGTCGAGCTTGCCATAGCGGATATTTTCCATGATGGTGCCGTTAAAGAGCCATGTGTCCTGAAGCACCATGCCGAAAGCCGAACGCAGTGCGCGGCGGTCATAACCGCGAATATCGCGGCCGTCGAGAAGGATAGCGCCCGTGTCTACATCGTAAAAGCGCATCAGCAGCTTAACGAGCGTTGTCTTTCCGGCACCGGTCGGACCGACAATCGCGATTTTCTGACCGGGCTTCGCGACGGATGAAAAGTCATTGATGACCGTCTGTCCCTCGTTGTATCCGAAATGCACGTTTTGAAACTCGACGAGGCCCTGTATCTCCCCGGCGGATGCCGCCGCCGACGCGGTCTGTTCCTCCTCCGGCTCGTTTAAAAACTCGAATACACGCTCGGCGGCCGCCGCCATTGACTGGAGCATATTCATGACCTGCGCCAGCTGTTGAATAGGCTGCGTAAACATTTTGACATACTGGACGAAGGCCTGCACATTGCCGATGGTAATGGTTCCTCTGACAGCGAGAAACGCTCCGGAAATGACGACGCCGACATAGCCGAGGTTGCCGACAAACGTCATAATCGGGAACATCAGTCCCGACAGAAACTGTGATTTCCACGCAGATTTATACAAGACCTCGTTGGTATCGTGAAACGTCTTTAAGACATCTTGCTCTTTATTAAAAGCCCTGACGACGGTCTGTCCGGAGTAAACCTCCTCAACCTGCCCGTTAATATGCCCCAAGTACTGTTGCTGTGCGGCAAAATATTTCTGTGACTTTTTAACGACGAAGCCGATGAGCAGCATACTCAGCGGCAGCAAAACCAGTGTGATACCCGTCATCAGAAAGCTGATGGTACACATCATGATGACGACGCCGACGAGCATCGCCACAGACGTAATCAACTGGGAAACGCTCTGGTTAAGTCCCTGTCCGAGGGTATCCACGTCGTTGGTAATCCGCGAAAGCACCTCGCCGTGAGTACTCTCCTCGAAATATTTCATCGGCATACGGTTAATTTTTTCTGAAATGTCTTTTCTGAGCCGATAGCAGATTTTCTGCGTGACGGTGGACATGGCATACCCTTGTAAAAACGAGAAGACGGCACCGATGCCGTAGATCAGAAGCGTCAGCAGCAGAATCTTGGCGATGGAATCAAAATCGATGCCGCCTGTACCCGCGATTTTTTCCCGCAGCCCCGCAGCGAGCTCTGTGGTCGCCCTGCCCATGACCTTCGGCCCGATGACGTTGAATACCGTTCCGGCAACGGAGAAAAGCATCACGAAAAGCACGGCAAACTTGTACTTTCCCATATACCGGACGACACTTTTAATGGCGCCCTTGAAATTTTTCGCCTTTTCACCGCTGTGCATCATACCCATAGGACCCTTATTACGGGGGGCGGACTTCTTCTTATTTTCCTCCATGGCTCTCACCCCTTCCCGCTGCCGCTTCCTCAAGCTCCTTTTGAGATAGCTGGGACAGCGCTATCTGGCTGTATACGGGACAGCTTTGCATTAGTTGGCCGTGGGTCCCGATGCCTGCCACTTTACCCTCGTCGAGAACGATAATCTGCTCGGCGTACAGAACGGTGCTGATACGCTGGGCGACGATAATGACCGTACTTTCGGCGACCTTTGGGGCAAGCGCCCTGCGCAAAGCGGCGTCTGTTTTGAAATCAAGCGCGGAGAAGCTGTCGTCGAAAATATAGATTTTTGGGTTTTTGGCGATTGCTCTGGCGATTGACAGGCGCTGTTTCTGACCGCCGGAAACATTGCTGCCGCCCTCGGCAATGGGCGCCTCATATTGTTCTTCCTTTTCCTCGATAAAGCCATCGGCCTGCGCAATAGCGGCCGCCTCGCGGACTTCCTCCTCGGAAGCGTCGGGTGACCCGAAGCGCAGATTAGACGCGATGGTCCCCGAGAAAAGCACCCCCTTCTGAGGTACATAACCGATCATCTCGCGCAGCTCGTGCTGTGTTATGCTCTTTACGTCCTTACCGTCTACGGCAACCGTTCCCGCCGTGGCGTCGTAGAAGCGCGGAATCAGGTTGATCAGTGTTGACTTTCCACAGCCGGTGCTGCCGATGATAGCGGTCGTCCTGCCGGGCAAGGCGGAAAAGGTGATGTCGGTCAGCGTTTCAGCTTCGGCTCCGGGATATGCAAAGGAAACGTGGTCAAACGTGACGATGCCCTTTTTGTCGGTGATCTCCCCGGTCTCCAAAGCGTCCTTTACAGACGGCTCGGTATCGATGATCTCCTGAATGCGTCCGGCGGCGACGGCGGCTCTGGGCAGCATGATCGATATAAAGGTCAGCATCAGAAATCCCATAACAATCATGATTGCGTAAGTGATAAAGGCGGTCATTGAACCGACCTCGAGGGTGCCGGCGTCAATCCTGTGCGCCGATATCCAGACAATCGAGATGGCGAGAAGATACATGGCAATCATTAAAAGCGGGAACATCGCACTCATCATGCGGCCTGTGAATAGCATGGTTTTGGTCAGATCCTTATTGGAACCGTCAAACCGCTCCTCCTCCTCGTCCTCACGCCCAAATGCGCGAATGACCGGCAGACCGGTGAGTATTTCGCGGGAAATCAGATTGACCTTGTCAATCAAAGTCTGCATTTTCTTGAATTTCGGCATGGTTATCGCCGCGAGTATACCCGCAACCGATAAAATCGTGCCGATGGCTACGGCGATAATCCACCACATGTCCGCACCCGTTTTCGCCACCATGATGATGCCGCCTATCGACATAATCGGTGCGTACAGCGCAAAGCGTAATAGCATCGAGGTAACAAACTGCACCTGCTGGATATCGTTGGTGCTGCGGGTTATCAGAGAGGCTGTGGAAAATTTGTCGATGTCAAAGCTCGAAAAACTGACGACCCTGCCGAACACGCGTTCGCGCAGGTCGCGCCCGACGCCCGCGCCGGTCCTTGAGGCGATATAGCCGATTAGAATGGCCGTCAGCATCATCAGCAGCGTCATTGCGAGCATCCGGCTCCCCATTTTCCAGAGATAATCGCTCTGCATACCGTTCAAATCCGTCCCTAAACGCGTATACTCCGCCTTGACGAAAGCAACCGCCGAAGAATGTAGAATCGACGCGCCCAAACTCGAAACCTTGCCGTCCATTTGCGTACGAACCGACTGCATCATGGTTTTCATCATCGGCTGAAAAGCCTTGGGAAGCGAATTGGCCATTTTCTCAAAGCTTGAGGTATCGATGCCGAGCGCCGTCATCAGTTCCGACGATTTGATTTTGCCGCTGTCAATAAGCCCGGTCACATCGGGCATTGCGCCGCTGCCGGCGAAGGCGAGCAGTTTTTTTGCGGAATCGACCGTAAGGCTTTTCAGCACAATCTCCGCTGTTTCCTTATCTATGCCGAATTGCTCTTCGGCCTTGTCCCAGTCAATCGCCCTGCTTAAGGCGTTAAGCAGCGTCTGTAATTCATCGTCGGTGATGCCCGATCGGTCAAGAAGCGTTCCCATATCGAGTCCCGCCGCGGTCAGTGCCTTTTCCATATCGATATCCGAGAAATCGAGAAAACCCGTGATATCTAAGCTTTTAGTACCGCCTTTCATAACGGCGGCTATTTTTTTAATTCCCGATGCGCCTAAGGCGTCAAGGAGCTTTGTCACGGTACCCTTTGAAAACCCGGTCATCTCTGTGACGGATTCCCATTTGACAGCCGGCAGTATAATATCCATCAGGGAATCAAGCTGCTTTTCAGTCATCTTGCTCAAGTCAAAATTCGTATAATCTGAGCCAACGACACCGAAAAGCGTTTGATAGTCAATTTTTGAATAGTCGATACATTTTGACATGTCGATGGCGACGGGCTTCTCCCCGTCGTCACCGGCGGACATGAATTTACTTAAGGTTTCCTTATCGACATTGGCAAGGAAAATCTCCGATACCTTTTCGGGCAACCCTGTCTTCTCGCTGAGCTTTTTAGGATCGACGGCGGGCAGAACAACGTCGATAACAAGCTGCATCTCGGCGTCGGACATTGATCCGCCGGACAGGATGTCGCTTGCGCTCGTCCCCAATGCGCTGAAGAGCGTCACGGGGTCTACCCTCGTCACGTCCACGCACGCGATAAAGTCCGCCGCGCTTAAATTAAAATTCATGTCGGCACTCATCAGCTGGAGGAGCTCCGCGCTGCTTAAGCCGTCGAGCATGGCGTCAACGAGCTTGCGCGACATACCGGTCTGCTCACTGAGCGCGTCGCGTTTGATGGCGGGCAGAACAGCCCTTAGGACCGTTTCCTTTTGCGCTTCGGTCATGCCCTCCATCATTTTTTGAATATCCATGTCACCCGTTTCGGTGCCCATCACCGCCATGAGCTTTGCGAAATCCACCTTCGAAAAATCGATCAGTGACATGATGTCGAGGCTGTCCGCCCGCAGGGACGTAAGCTTTTCAACCGTGGAAATGCTTAAACTGTCCAATAAAATGTTCAGCGCCTTTTCGTTGACGCCGAGCGTCTTGTTGACGGCCTTCTTGTCGATGGCGGGCGCAATCACCTTGAGCAGCGCCTTGAAGTTGGCATCGGTCAGCTGATACCGCGTGATCAATCCTGCGATATCGGGGTTATCTTTGTCGATTCCCAGCGCGCTTGTCATCGCCGCTGAATTGACTTTCGACATATCAATCAGGTTTTCTATATCAACTTGGGTTCCCCCGCCCATCGAAGCGCTCAGCTTTTTCAGCGTATCCGCTCCGAGCCGGTTGAGCACGGCAACGACTGTTTCCTTTTGCAGTCCGTATGTATTTTGAACCGTATTCCAGTCAATCGCCGGTAGAATCGCGCCGACAAGTGTATGAAACTGCGCGTCATCTATTGAAAGCTCCGACAATACCGCCGAAAAGTCCGCACCGGATAAATTAAACCCAGACGAGCCGGAGGAATTCATTTGCGAAAAGTCTGCCTGCGATACCATATAGTATATCGCAATCGGCGTCGTGAACTCCTTGTCAAGCGCCTCGATGCCTGCGCCGGCTTTCAGATTATAGACGTCCCCGTTCTGTTCATAGGCGCTTTGCCAGTCGGCGGCCTCCCCGTCTGTCATGAGCATCTGCATGGCGTTAAAGCTCGACGCGCTGAGCCGTTGGGGCACCGCGTATACGATACCGTTATTCTGAATACCGGTATCAATCATGTCGGATGTGTAGTTGGGCAGCGCCAAATCACAGATTGCCTGTATAATCAGTAAAACGAAAATAATCGCCACTTGTTTTTTATAGTTTTTCAGATTCTTGAGAATCCTTATCATCGAAATATCCTTTCCCGTGCTCCATAGTTTATCAACTTTTAGCAGCACGGCAGCCCCCGGAGCTACCGCTTTGGTCTTTCGTATCCTATCTGACACGGATAGATGCTATTATAGTGTATCGCTTAATAATGTCAATAGGAGAGAACGGTAAAATAGAAAATAACGTAAAAACGGTAAAAAACCAGCCCGTATGGGCCGGTGCTGCATAGAAAGCGCTGCGCGGTTATTGTCCTTGTCCCCGCACAAAGTCCTGAATCTTCATAAACGCCTCGTCGCTGATATCGTGCTCGATCTTGCACGCATCGGCAGAGGCGGTTTGCTCTTCCACCCCTAAGCAAATGAGAAACGCCGTCAGCGTCTGGTGGCGGTCATAGATGCGTTCGGCAACAATTTTTCCCTCGCCGGTCAGCGTAATGTTCCCCGTGTTGTCAACGATAATAAAACCGCCGGACCTAAGCAGCCCCAAAGCGCGGCTGACGCTGGGTTTGGAGAAGCCCATCGTTTCGCAGACGTCAATGGCGCGCACATGCCCGCTTTTTTTGCTGAGGATGAGAATAGTTTCAAGATACATCTCACCCGATTCATGGATATTCACAGCGTCATCTCCTCTTTCCATTATACACCAACACCGAAAAAAATCAATACCTATACAAATTGCCGAAATGGTTAGCATATGCTAACACCTTTTTGGGTAAAGCTACGAAATTGATAAGTAACATTGACAATTTCCTCGAAAATGCATATGATATATATGCAGTTAGCTTTAGCTAACTTTCTAAAGAGAGGGTTATATATGCGAACATTAAGTGATGCAAGAATCGGTGAAAACGTCAGAGTTCTCCGCCTCATAGGCGAGGGTGCCGTACGGCGCAGAATTATGGATATGGGCATTACGAGGAGCGTTCCCGTCTATGTCCGCAGAACGGCGCCTTTGGGCGACCCTATCGAAATTCGGGTGAGGGGCTATGATTTGACCCTCCGCAAGGCTGACGCCGCCATGATTGAAATTGAATAGTGCCCAATCCGGACGAAATTCGGGTGAGGGGCTATAACTTACCCTCCGCAAGGCCGACGCCGCCATGATTGAAATTGAATAGCGCCCTATCCGGGCGAATATACTACTGCAGACTCGTCTGCATTATTTTTAGCGAAACGGTTAGCTTTGGCTAACCAAGGAAGGAGAACGCCATGGGAATAAAAATCGCGCTCGCGGGCAATCCGAACAGCGGCAAGACGACGCTTTTTAACGCCCTGACGGGCAGTAACCAGTATGTGGGCAACTGGCCGGGTGTCACGGTCGAGAAAAAAGAAGGCAAGCTCAGAAGCAACGGAGACGTGACGGTCACCGACCTCCCGGGCATTTACTCGCTGTCGCCGTATACCCCCGAGGAGGTCGTAGCGAGAAACTATCTGCTCCGAGAGAGCCCGGACATCATCATCAACATCATCGACGGCACGAATATCGAGAGGAATCTCTATCTGACCACACAGCTCACCGAGCTGTCCGTGCCTGTCGTTTTGGCCGTCAATTTTATGGATATTGTCCGCAGGAAAGGCGACAAAATCAATATCAAACGGCTGTCGGAGCTTTTCGGCTGCCCGGTTTACGAAATTTCCGCGCTCAAAGGCACCGGCGTCGATGAGGCGGTAGCCGCCACCATTGACGCGGCGAAAAACAAAAAAACGTCTTTAGCTCCGCGCCGGTTTTCCGGCACGGTCGAGCACGCGCTGGCGCATCTCGAGGAGGCCGTACTCCACCGCCGACCCGGAAATGAACAGCGCTGGTACGCCGTCAAGCTCTTTGAACGCGACATGCGCGTATACGATGACCTAAAGCTTTCAACGGCTACGCGTGCGCACATCGAGGAGGACATTCGTGCTGCCGAAGAGGAGCTCGGCGACGACGCCGAGAGTATTATCGCTAACGAGCGGTACAACTTCGTGACAAACGCCGTCAAGGAGACGTGTGTCAAAAAAAGCGCCGCCAAAGAAGAAATTTCCGACAAGATTGATCGGATACTGATGAACCGGTTTTTGGCTCTGCCGATCTTCGCGGTTATTATGTTCACGGTCTATTCCGTAGCCGTGTCGGTCGTAGGCAACATCTTTTCGGACTTCATGACCGACACGCTGTTCGGCGATTGGATTGGCGGCACTCTCAGCGCGCTGATGACAAACATCGCTGCGCCGTCCTGGGTGGTCAGCCTTGTCATTAACGGGCTCGTCGGGGGCGTCGGTTCGGTCTTAAGCTTCGTGCCTCAGATTATCGCGCTGTTTATTTTCCTTTCGGCACTTGAAGAATGCGGGTATATGTCTCGTATCGCCTTTATCCTCGACAAGCTGTTTCGGAAATTCGGGCTGTCGGGAAAATCCTTCATCCCGATACTCATCAGCACCGGCTGCGGCGTGCCCGGCATCATGGCGTCTCGGACCATTGAAAACGAAAGAGAGCGCCGTATCACGATCATGACGACAACGTTCATGCCGTGCGGCGCCAAGCTCCCCGTCGTCGCGCTGATTGCCGGTGCGATGTTCGGCAACGCCGGATGGGTTTCGGCAAGCGCGTATTTAATCGGTATTGCCTCGGTAGCGATTTCGGGCATGATCCTGAAAAAAACAAAAGGACTTAAAAGCCAGCCCTCGCCGTTTGTCATGGAGCTGCCCTCCTACCATATTCCCGCGGCAAAGTCGGTTATACAGAGCACCTGGGACAGAACATGGTCATTCATCAAAAAGGCGGGGACAATCATTCTCGTGTCGAGCGTCATCATCTGGTTCGCCTCGAATTTCGGCTTTGTAAACGGCAGTCCGACGCTTCAAAGTCCGACGGAAAACAGCGTGCTCGCCGCCATCGGCGAAGCGATCGCGTGGATATTTACCCCCTTAGGCTTCGGCAACTGGAAATCGGCTGTTGCGGTCATCACAGGACTCGCGGCAAAGGAAAACATCGTGGCAACGCTCGGCGTCCTGTACGGCTTTGCCTCAAAGGGAGCGGACAACGCGGCGATACTCTCCTCGGCTTTCACACAGCTTTCGGCGTATGTGTTCCTCGTATTCAATCTTCTCTGCGCACCATGCGTGGCGGCAATGGCGGCTATTTTCAGGGAACTGCACAGCCTGCGCCGTGCGCTGTTTGCCATCGGCTACCAGACCGGCTATGCCTATGCGGTAGCACTCATCATCTACCAGCTCGGCCGCCTGATACAAGGCGATGCCGAACCTTTGGGAAGTCTCGCGGCATTTGCCATCCTCCTTTTCGCCATCTGGTGGATTTTCATCAAGGGAGAAAAAAGAAAAACACCCGCCTGTACGGGCAGCTGCGCGTCGTGCAAGATGAACGAGGCGTGCCAGTCGGGAAAATAAAAAAGAGCATTACTGCTAAAGTCTTATTCCGAAAAAAGGTGTTTTGACACTAAAATTCGGAATATTTCTTTTTAAAAAATTTTATTTACCTATTGACTCTCACATTATGGTATACTCTATAGTGTATATGAGCTCAAAATAACACAGTTCTGTGAGGATAACCAAATGCTGAAAATAGGAGATTTTTCCAAACTATCAAGGATCAGTATACGGATGTTGCGGCATTACGATGAGATTGGCTTGTTGGTGCCAAAAAGCACCGACTGTTTTACAAGCTACCGTTATTACAGCGAAGATCAGCTTACGGTTGCCGGAAAAATTACCGCCCTAAAGGATATGGGATTCGGGCTGGCTGCTGTCGCGGAAATCCTGAATAATTATGATGACCCGCAAAAGCTGGCGCAGTTCTTAACTGTACAACAAGCCGAAGTACAGGCACAGGCGGAAGAAATCTCGCGGCGTATGCTTCTTCTTGAAACAGCCGTCAAACGGCTGAGAAAGGATGAAACAGCAATGAATTACAGTGTAACATTGAAAACATTACCGGAACGCTATGTGGCAAGCGTCAGAAAAATCATTCCCTCTTATAATCAGGAGGGTATGCTTTGGCAGATTTTAATGCAGGAGACAGGACCGCTTTGTATTCAGGACGGCGGCCCCTGCTATACAATGGCCATCTTCCATGACGGAGAGTATAAAGAATCCGATGTGGATATAGAGGTTCAGAAATCCGTGCGCGGCAGCTATCAGAATACCGAACATGTCATCTTCAAAACCGAACCTCCTATTCTGATTGCCTCAGCTACCTACAAGGGCGGCTATGAAAAGATAAGCGAAGTCAGTGAAGCAGTGGCGAATTGGGTGCGGGACAACCAATACGATTTTAATGGGCTCTCCTTCAATATTTATCATGTAAGCCCTTATGAAACACAAAATCAAGACGAATGGGTAACCGAGGTTTGCTATCCGGTAAAAAAGAAATAACATTACAACTGAAAGGGGCTGTCGTAAAACTTTCTGTTTTTTACGACAGCCCCATAAACTTTACGAAGTACAATACACTTATGCTTATGCCGGCTTTCCTGCATTTTGCCGAATCAGCGCAATATCGCCATCGGTCAAAGTGAGATTTTCCGAAAACCGGATAATGCAGTCGTCGTATATGACGAAGGTCTTGCCGCGGGAGGTGACGACCGCGTCGGCGTCCCAGACCGCAGTATTGCCGGGCTGTCCCGAAGCGCTGTAGTCCGGGTCTCTGCGTAAATATGTTTGGCAGACCCATTCATAAGGGCTTTGAAAGATGACGACGGTGCCGCCTCTCTTTCCCTCCATAGGCAGGTCGGTTTTGCTCGCCAGTACAGAGCTTTCAGTTTTAAAAACGGGCTCGGGCGTTATGGTTGTGTAGACGATGGCACCGATAACGCATAGAATGGAGAGGACAATGACAATCCCCGCGCCAAACGTGACCAGCCGCAAAGGCTTTTTACCGATGAAGCGGTGTATCTGTTCGCCGAATACAAGGGTCAAGAGTATGATTCCTGTTACAAATACAAAGAGGACCAAAAGAGCAACGGCATCCAACCAATTGTTGTTAAGAAGCAGAAACGTTATACTTGCCGCAAATATAGCCGCCATGATGCCAAGAGAAAACCCAAAACCGAATTTCATTCTTTTTTGCTGGGCTTTCAGCGAATAAAACCTCAGCGGCTCCTTGCGGTTCAGCCGCGCTTTTTGCCTTCTGCACCATGACCGGAAAGTGACACTCTGGAATAGGGTCAGTAAAATAACAATCAGAAAAAGCGGCAGAAAGATCATGATATAATTTTTAACGATGGTTGTTTGAAAATTGAAAAAATATTCATACAACAGGATGAACAATACGAGCGGAATACCGGCAAAAGCGGATATATATAGCTTTTTAGCACTGTTCATAATGATTTGCAGCTTTCCTGCTTCGTCTGTTTCAATCGGCGGGACGCCGTCGTTTTCTGTAACGAATATATTGAAGATGCCCCACGTACAGATGTGCCGCCAGCCGGCCGTAGTGCAATACTCGATATACTCCTGCAGCGCGGGGCTGGGCGCGCCGCTGTAAATCGAAACTTTCGGAAAAAGGGCGACAGCGTACCG
>CAZEXA010000051.1:0-16519 GCA_964516565.1 uncultured Eubacteriales bacterium
ATCGTTTCAGGGGTAACAGGGACATGGAGCGATATAATGTCACAGGATGCGTAAAGCTCCTCCAAGGGCAGGAGGGGAAAATGACAGTTTTCCGCAGGACGGCGGCCATAGTAGGAGACGCGGCTGCCAAACGCCTGCAAGTGCTTTGCTGTTTCGCGGCCGATGGCGCCCATGCCAACGATGCCCACATGGCAGTCTCCGAGCTCCATAAGGCCGTCTTCGAAGCATCGGGTTTTTGCCTCAATCTGTCTGGCGGCAAAAACCAGTTCATCGTTCTCCTTGAAGTTGCGCAGCAGCGCCAGCATCAGCAGTATTGCCTGTTCCGCCACCGCCGGCGTCTCGGGGGAGGCGTAGACCTGAATATAGAAGGGTTGGTTTGCATCGGCGTCAAGGGAAAACCTGCCGCCGGAGAACGGAATCAGCGCGTCGGGATACCATTTGGGGAGTTCGTTTGTCGAAACATTGATATACTGCTCCCGGAACACCTTGCAGGCGAGCGTATTGCCGCTTTCGTTCTCAAAGGCGGTCATGTCCCAGATCAGCTCACGGTTCAGTTCCTTTGCCTTGAGAACGAGCTGGCACGCCTCATATTCTCGCTTGGCTAAAAACATCTCATAGCTATAAATATCGTCAATAAGCTCGTCTTTGCGGATTTTATACGTGGATGCGTACATACTTCCCGTCACCTCCGAATTTTCTGAAGAGCCGTACCCTTCCCCGGGCACGGTCACTCCCGCAGCGGACAGTATCATAAACAGAATGGAAAGTCCGATGCTTAAAGTTTTTTTGCAATCAAACAAAAATGCCGACATCGTGAAGCCCATAGAAACGCCCCCTTATCATTAGAATACCAAAAAAAGGAGCGTCTTGCAATAATAATTTTAAAGCATAATCTCGATTTTGTAATGCTCCAGCCAAAAATTGATTTGCAGGAAGTACGCGATGGTCTGCGGGGTGGTCATGAGCTGACCGTACCACGGCTCGGCGTTGTCGGAGGTGAGTAACTTTTCCAGCTCGCATTTCTTGACAAGCGATAGAAGCGGCGCGTTCGGGTCGGAAATTATTTCGCGCAGACGGGAGGCGACAATTTGCAGATAGTCGGGGCTGACCGTTTTCGGGTAGGGGCTCTTTTTGCGCCAAAGCACTTCTTCGGGGAGCAAATCCTGTGCGGCTTTGCGCAGCAGTCCCTTCTCGCGCCCCTCATAGTTTTTATATTCCCACGGTACGGCATAGAGCGTCTCGGCGATACGGCGGTCGCAAAACGGCACCCGTACTTCAAGGCCGCTGTACATACTCATGCGGTCCTTACGGTCAAGAAGCGTCTGCATAAACCAGTTTATATTGAGATTCATCATTTCCTTCATACGGCGCTCAAGCGGGGAGGGGTCGCCCGTAACGTTTGCGGCGGCGACCGCCTGCCGGTAACGCTCCTGCACAAAGTCTTGCGCGTCAATCACGGCAGCCAGGTCGTCGCTTAAGAAGGAGGCGTGGTAGGGCGTCGTCTGCGACCACGGAAACCCGTTCTGACTGCGGATTTTTTCGTCGCGGTACCACGGATACCCGCCGAAAATTTCATCGGCGCATTCGCCCGACAAGGCGACCGTCGCGTACTCCTTGACTTTCCGGCAGAAAAGCAACAGCGAGCTGTCAACGTCGGCCATACCGGGCAAATCCCGCGCGCGAACCGCGTCGTACAGCGCATCGGCGACTTCGAGGGGCGTCAGCGTGATTGCCGTGTGGGCACTGCCGATATGGGCAGTCATTTTATCGATATAGGCGTTGTCGCTGTTGGGTTGAAAACGCGTTGCCTTGAAATATTTATCGTTGTCGAGGTAGTCAACAGAGAAGGTGTGCAGTCGTTCACCAAAGGCTTTCATGCGCCGCGCGACAATCGCCGAGATGATACTGGAATCCAGACCGCCCGACAGAAAAGCCGCCAAAGGGACATCGGAAACCGTTTGCCGTTCTATGGCGTCGTTTACAAGAAAACGCACCTTTTCGACGGTTTGCTCAAAGGTGTCGATAGGAGTATAATCTTTGAGGCTCCAATACGTTTTGATTTGCAGCCCATCGCGGGAGAATAACGCGCATTGCCCGGGCATCAGCTCATGGATTCCCAAGAACACACCGCAGCCCGGGGTGCGCCCGGGGCCGAGCAGTAAAATTTCGGCGATGCCGGTTTTATCGATACGCGCAGGCAGCCCGGGGTATTTGAGCAGCGCTTTGATTTCCGAACCGAAGACGAGCGTATTGCCGAAGTCCGCGAAGAACAGGGGCTTGACCCCCATGGGGTCACGCGCTAAAAACAAGCGCTCGCGCTTTGATTCCCAGACAGCGAACGCGAAAATGCCGTTGAATTCCAAAAGACAGCGCTCGCCCCACTGCATATACGCCTTGAGTACGACCTCGGTATCCGAACGGGTCGAGAATTCGACGCCCTCGGCTTTGAGGCGCGTGCGCACCTCCTCGGTGTTGTACAGCTCGCCGTTATAGACGACAGTGTACGTTTCACCTTTGGCAAAAGCCGTCATCGGCTGCCGCCCATTTTCAATGTCGATGACGGCAAGGCGCGTGTGTACCAGAGAAGCGCACCCGTCCCTTTTGATGCCCGACTGGTCGGGTCCCCTCTGCCTTAAGCTTTCGAGCATTTCCTTCAGTACATTGTCTGTTCCCGGTGTCAAAACGCCGTAGCCGACGATTCCCGCGATACCGCACATACGCTCACTCCTCAATAAAAAAAGACGCATCCTAAAAAGAGCATCTTTGATCTTTTACGATAAATCATATGCAGCGGGAGCGTAAAACGATACTTAAGACCGGCGGGTTATTTTTTCTTTTTACACTTCCCGGTATACTCGTTGCTGACAATTTCAAACACACAGACGGTGTCCGCCTGTGCCTTTGTAAAGACCGGATCGGTACCGGACTGATGCTTCATCAAAAGCGTGAGCGCCGCGCATTTCTCCTCGGTATCGGTGAGAATGCGGATATTTCCGTATCCGATGACGCTCGCGTAATAATAGCCGGAATTGCACGGGGTATCAGGGTGTAGCGGCTCGCCCGGATCGGCCATTTCAAAGCAAACGCGGCTGTTTTTCTTCAAAATATCAAGCTTTCTGCCCTTTTTCGCGCAGTGGAAGACAAGGCGCAGCGTTTCCCCTCTGAGCTCAAAGCCGAAGTTCATCGGCACGACATAAGGCTCACTGCCGTCGGTCATCCCCAAATGGCAGACCTTGCACCGCCCGATAATTTTCACTATTTCCTCTGCCCCTAAGACCTCTCTGTCTTTTCTGCGCATGACAGCTCCCTCCATTATATTTTTAATAACCGATTGCGAAATTATAAAATTGACGTGTTTTATACGAAATTTAGCCTAATAAGACAGATTTTAGATGTTAGATATTAGATTTTAGACTATAGGAACTCAGCGAAAAGAACCGTAGACGGTTCTTGGCGATTTTATTGCCTATTAGGAATATTCGAGCACTATTATTAAATTTCGCAATTACCTAATTTTTCTAATTATAGCAGACAACCGGCATAAACACAATTTCCTGTTCTAATCCAAGAAGACAACCGGACGGGCGGCTCGGGATTGCGGCGGCTGACCTCATCAGCGTTGTCGAGAGACGGCAGCTTTATTAATGGTAAAAGTCTTGAAGTATTCCGGATTTTGTGATATACTTAAAAAGATGGGGGCTAAAACCCGATCGTGTTCGATTTTCATCGCCTTATTCAAAATAAAGAGAGGGGCATTCACTTGGTCGGTTTACAAAATCAATACATGATGCAGAAAAAGGTTCTCAAGCTTGTCGGGGCGACGTTCCGCATTTTCGATACGGCGGGTAATCTGTGCTTCTTTGTCAATCAGAAGGGCTTTAAACTCAGGGAGGATATCCGCGTCTACGCCGATGAGGGTAAAACCGAGGAGCTGCTATTGATTCAAGCCAGAAACATCGTGGATATTTCGGCGGTGTACGATATTTTTGATTCAAAAACCCACGAGAAGCTCGGCGCGCTGAAGCGCAAGGGCTTAAAATCTATGATTAAGGACGAGTGGCTGATTCTCGACAACGCCGACAGGGAAATCGGCGGAATTCAGGAGGACAGTATGGCGCTGGCGTTGATCAGGCGCTTTTTATCCAATTTGGTCCCTCAAAGCTTTGAAGGGTTTATCGGCACAACGAAAGTATTGGAATTTAACCAGCACTTTAACCCCTTTATTCCGAAAATCGATCTGGATTTCAACTGTGATATGGCGGGAATTTTAGACAGACGCATAGGCATCGCCGCGGCGGTACTGCTTGGAGCCATCGAGGGACGGCAGAACTGAATTTACTTAAAAATGGGACGGGCGCAGAGGGCTGTGCCCGTCTTTTTTCACGCTGATAAATGCGAAATATTTTCCGGTAAATAACCGTTGGACAATATAATCAGATGATTTGTCCGGTTAAATATGACACCGGCGGCAGAGCTTATGCGCGCTGTAATTTCTCTCTAAGGCTTTGTGCCGTCATCCGGTGCCAACCATTTTACATACAGCGGTCTTTTTTCCTCCGAGGTTTTAAGGCCGCTGTCAGTATAGCCCATCGCCTCCCAAAACGGCAGACCGGTGACGCCGTCGGGCGTCAGGTAAACACAGCTTGCCCCGTCGCGCAAAAGTATTTTCTCCGTCTCTGTATTCATCCTTGTCCCGAAGCCCCTACGCCTGAACGCGGGGGCAATCGCGTATTCGAGCACATAGCCGTATTCCGACCCGCCGTTCATATCCTTGTTGCCGCTGTAGATACCGAACCACGAAAAGCCGATGATTTTTCCTTCAAAATACAGAGCGTAAAAACGGTTTTTCGGTGTTTTACGGGCGAACCAAACCCTGTTTTTCAGCCTTTTTTTTATTTTCCGGCGGCTTTCGGGATCTCTGTGATTATGTTCTTCTGTTTTACGCCAATAGGCAAGCCAGAGAGGAAGCAGCTCCTTCATTTGCCGCTTATTATACGGATTTACGCCGATAAAATCCGTGTCCGTCGTCGCCCCGGCGATGGCGCGGTCAATTTTTTCGGTATTTTCCGTTACAGCCAGATGCTTCTTGTACACAAAATACCGCCCTAAACCCTTGTTCAGTCCCGTATCCGTATAGCCCACAGCCGTCCAGAATTTTTCTCCGGTGACCGGATCGGGGGTCAACAGCACGCACCCCGTGCCGTTTTCAATAAAAATGCGCTCCATGTAGGTGTTCAATCTGTGCCCGAAACCTTTGCGGCGGTATTTCGGTGTGATAAAAAAGTCGCCGACACAGCCGTAATCATATGGCAGCGTAACGGGTTGTTTAGAGCGGACGTCAAAGACGGCAAAACCGATGATGTTTTTTTGCGCGTGCATCACGACAAAATGACCGGTGTTTTCACCGAGCGGCTCACACGATGCGTTTTCGGCGATGCTGTCTAAAAGCGCGCGGAAGGTCTTTTTCCCGCAGGGGCATTCCCCGTGATTTTTCAGCGTTTTGATCTTATAGGTCGGATACAGCGTATACAGCCGTTTGAATTGTCGGATGTTGCCCTTGTGAACATGGGTAAAAGTGATGTTTTCCATTATAAAACCTCTTTCTTGAAAAAATATAGGCGTCCCCGATAACTCAGAGACGCCGCATTTTCAGAAAGCAGGCTTATTCAGACTGCGTTGGCGGATAAAATACTCTGTGTTACCGGACTGCTGCGTTTTTGCATTTTATCCACCTCGCTTTCAAAATTATGGCAATAGCGTATCATATAGTTTACTATTTGTCAAGCCGTAAAAACCAACGAGGACGGACGCTAAGCGTTCGTCCCCGTTGGCTGTAAGGCATAGGTTCAGGATAAGGTTATGTTTTTTCGTCATTTACGGCGCATTAACAATTGTATGCCGTCTTTATAATAAAGATACACTATCTATCACTTTTAATCAACATTTTATTCAATTTGTCACTGACTTTTTTTGTCACGAAAAAACGACAAAATACTTGCGCGAAAAGACAAATAGTGGTAAAATATGTAATGGCAGGATTTGAGCCATATTATTGTAAGAGAGAAGGGCGCTTATGTCATTCACTGAACGCTTTAATCTGCTGATGGACGCCATGGGAACGACCAACATACGTTTGGCGAGAGGATTGTCAATCGATCCTTCTCTCGTCAGCCGCTGGCGGACCGGTACGCGCTTGCCCTCTGTGAGAGGCGGGCAAATCAAGGCCTTAGCGGAATATTTTGTGTCAAACTGCCGCACCGAGGCGCAGAAGGAAATGATTCTCGACCTCATCAAAAACCCGTATACCGATGTCGGCAATAAGGAGTTTTCCGCCGCGCGCGTGGCGTTTTGGCTGTTCGGGGACACTTCGGACAGTTCGGCGTTTGTCCACAATTTCGTCCGAGGAATTAACGTGAAGGAGCGTTTGCCCTATAAGCCGAACTTGATTTCGGATTCCCGGCTGCCGCAGGGCGCGGAGGTCAAGGCCGAGGTATTCTACGGTTTTGAGGGTAAGCGGGCGGGGATGCTGCGTTTGCTCAAGGCGATTGCCGAGCGCAGAAAGCCCTGTTCGTTGCTCATTTACAGCGACGAAAGTGTGGACTGGCTTATACGGGACGCCGATTTTTATGGTGTCTGGTGCGCGCTGATGCTCGAAATCATCGCAAAAGGCAATCGTGTGAGAATCATACATAATATTCAACGGTACGCTTCAGAGCTGCTTATCGCAATTGAGTGGTGGATGCCGCTCTATTCGACGGGCAGTATCGAGTCCTATTATTACCCGCAGTACCGCACAACCGTGTTTCGCCGGAGTATGTTTATATCGCCGGATATGGCGCTGACCTCGGAATCACTGCCCGAGTATGCCGCACGCGCGCCGCAGCTGCTCCACACCGACCCGGTATATATCGCCGGTCTGGAGGAGGAGTTCAATCTTTACCTCTCCATGTGCCGTCCTCTGGTACGCAGCTTCAGCATTGAATCCTACCACGCTTTCGCTGAAACGTTTGCCGATTTTGAGAAGAGCAACGGGGATACCATCACCTACGCCGACATGCTGTCCACCATGACAATGCCTCCGGAGCTTTTTCAAAAATATGTCGAAATAAACGATGACAATCAGATGAAGGCCAAGGAAATATTAGCTGTTCAAAGCGCCAGACGCAGCGCATTTTTAAGTCGTATCACGAGTAGTAAACACATCGCGTTGCTCTGCCTGCCGAGTGCCAAGGAGCTTCTGACCCGCGGGGAGTATCCTAAGCTGTACGATTACCGTGCGCAGGGGGAACTGCACTACACGCGCGAGGATTACATCGCGCATTTAAAAAACGCGCTGAGCCTTATGAAGCAATACCCCAATTTCAAGGTGGTTCCCGTTAATGAGGAGTTTCCGAAAGGTATTTATATTTCGGCAAAAGAGGGCGTAGGCGTTATCGCCGGAAAAACCGGTGCAGCGCCGCTGTTTTTTGCCTTTTGTCATCCCAATCTGACAGAGGCCTTTTTGGGTTATCTGTCGGGGAATTTCGGGGGTGCCATCAACGCGGGGGATAACACGGCAAAGCTAAAGAAATATATTAGAGAGCTTGAAAGGCAGTAAAGTTTTTATTTGATTACGCGGACTTCGCCCCCAAGAAACGTGTATCCGAGTGTTTCGGCAATTCGGATTGACGGGGTGTTTTCCGGGTGGCAGACCCACAGAGCCAATCCCTGTTTTTCGCAAACAGCCGCGGTCGCCGCACAGGCGGCCGCTTTTCCATATCCGTTGCCGCGATACGTCTTTTTTACGGACACCTGCATGGCGCAGGTGTTTTCAAATCGGCCATGATTCGGTCTGTAAAAGCTGACCGCCGCGGTTAAGCCGTCCCTTATGACGCAGTACATCGTGTCTCCGAAATTTTCCGCGAGCAGAAAACCGTCCTGCCCGCGGCGGATCTCGGAGATTTCCGTTTTTGGTACGGTCGGTATAAAGCTTTCGGCGCGGCAGACAAATTCGAGCGAACGAAAGCAGCCGTACCGCTTCCCCTTTTCGATTAGCTCGTCAACGGAATCCGCCGGAAAATCATCGGCGCACAATCCGAGCGCGTTCAACAAGCTTCTATAAAAGTCTGGATTTCGTATTTCTGTGCCGACAGAAATATTGGACAGGTAATCCGACAGCCTGCCTTGATATTTTCTTTTTGTTCTGACGACAGTACAGCCCCCGCTGTAAATGATGCGGAGTATTTCTCCTTTCGGAGACGGCAGAAAAATCATTTCCTGTTGCGGATCAAGTTTCATTTTCAGTCTGTCTTCGAGAGAGTTGCGGGCATAGCGCCGAATAGAATCGCTTATCATAGTTTTGACACCTCTTTTTAATATTATAATACAAAAACCGCCTCTGATAAAATCAGAGGCGAAAGAATATCCGCAAAAAGGCGTCAGCGATGAGTCGGCGGACAAAATACACTCTGTTTTATCAGAATATTTCTCTTCATTTTGTCCACCTCGCTTTCATTTAATTTGACAGTATCATATCAAGTTTCCGGGGGATTGTCAATGCCTCGTTCGTTTTCTCCAAAACGCTCTAAAAATGAGTGCGCTTCTCCCTTTAGCTTGTATCCGGCGAAGGTATCGACGTTGACCCTGTGGATGCTGTGGAAGATGTTTTGCTCCACGTCGGGGTTTTTAAGCTTGAGTTGTTTTATTAGCGCTTTCATTTCCTGCCGTTTGGAATAATCCTCTTTTTCGGCGCTCTGCTCGGTGAAGCGGCAGGCGCACCGCAGAAACTCAAGACCGTTATAGGTTTTCCACGCGATAATATCCTCTTCAAGAATACGGTACAGCGGACGAATCAGCTCCATGCCCTCAAAGTTTGTGCTGCGAAGGCGCGGCAGCATCCCCTGGAGCTGCGAGCCGTACATCATGCCCAGCAGCGTGGTTTCGATGACATCGCTCATATGGTGTCCCAACGCAATTTTATTGCAGCCGAGCTCTTTGGCTTTGGCGTACAGATGTCCGCGGCGCATACGCGCGCACAGGTAGCACGGCGATTCACCCGCGCTGTTGGCTATATCAAAAATATTTGTTTCAAAAATAGTCACGGGAATATTGAGCAGTGCGGCGTTTTCTTCGATTTTTCGACGGTTCTCGGCGGTATAGCCCGGGTCCATCACCAGATAGACCGCCTCAAACGGAAAATCGGTTTGCCGAAGCAGCTGCTGCATCAGCTTTGCCAGCAGCATGGAGTCTTTGCCGCCCGACATACAGACGGCGATTTTGTCTCCCTCGCTTATTAGACGGTACTCCTTGACCGCCGCAACGAAAGGAACCCAAAGCTCCTGACGGTATTTTTTGACGATACTGCGCTCGATAAGCGCACACCGGTCAAGCTTGCAGCTCATTGACGGCTCCTTTGCAGATCACGCACGACCTCCCCGGCGATAATCAGCCCTGCTGCTCCCGGCACAAAGGCTGTCGAGCCGGGAACGCTCCGGCGAACGCCCTGTTCCTCGGAGTTTTCGTCCGGTGTCAGCGGCTGTTCCTCGGAATAGACGACTTTCAGGTGCGTAACGCCGCGCTTCTTCAGCTCAAGGCGCATTACACGCGCCAGCGGGCAAACGCTTGTTTTGGAAATATCCGCTACCTTCAGCGCCGAGGCGTCGGTCTTGTTGCCGGTACCCATAGAGGAGATAATCGGTGTACCGGCTTTTTGAGCGTTAAGGACAAGCTCAATTTTTGCCGTTACGGTATCAACGGCATCTACGATATAATTATATTGTGTAAAATCAAATTCTCCGGCGGTTTCCGGCAGATAAAAGCACTTGTGCTTATTAACAATAATGTCCGGGCAGATGTCGTGAACCCGCTCCTCGGCGGCGTCCACTTTATACTGCCCGACGGTTTTGTGCGTGGCGATGATCTGCCTGTTCAGGTTGGTCAGGCAGATGGTATCGTTGTCGATAAGGTCAAGAGTACCTACGCCGCTGCGCGCGAGCGCCTCGACGACATAGCCGCCCACGCCCCCAAGCCCGAACACCGCGACGCGGCTCTTATGCAAAAGCTCTATGGCGTCTTTACCATATATCCGTTCTATTCTTGAAAACTGATTGAGCATGTTTTTTCGCCTTTCCTTAAGAAGGCTGTGTCAATTTATTTACAGAAATTTTCGACATAGGCGTCGATGGCGCGCTGAATAATTTCCTCGGCCTCCGCAGCGCCCTTCATCTCGTTGACCGCCGTCTGCTTGCCCTCAAGCTCCTTGTACACTCTGAAAAAGTGCATCATTTCCTCAAAGATGTGAGGAGGAATGTCTGCGATATCCTTATAGGTGTTATAGGTCGGATCGTTGAACGGGATGGCGATAATCTTCTCGTCAAAACGACCGTTGTCAATCATTGAAATGACGCCGATGGGATAGCAGCGCACCAGCGTCATCGGATGGATGCTCTCCGAGCAGAGCAGCAGCACGTCGAGCGGATCGAGGTCGTCGGCATAGGAGCGCGGAATGAAGCCGTAGTTCGCCGGATAGTGGGTCGAGGTATACAGAATGCGGTCAAGCCGCAGGACACCGGTTTCCTTATCCAGCTCATATTTGCACTTGCCGCCCTTTTCAATTTCGACGACCATTTCAAAATCATTCTTCGTAATGCGCTTGGGACTGATATTATGCCAGATGTTCATAATTCACTTTCTTTCGCATTTATATTTGCTTCTTTTTATATAAAAAATGCGCGGTGAAAAGCGATACGATGACGCCGATGGGAATCAGCGTACCGGTCGGGATTGTTCCGGAGATAAGGAGTACCGCAACAAGCGCGAGAATAGGCGCGATGCAGAGTTTCCAGTATTTGATGAAATACGATGCGGCGAGCGCCCCGAACAAACAGGGCAGTACCTGCTTGAACGCCGGGGCGAGCAGCGAGCCTTCGGCGGTCAGCGTCGGAAGCACCGGTCGCAGGAGGAGCACGAAAACAGCCAGCAGCACGGTGGAGAGAATTGTCGAAGAGGCGATGGCGATGGTCGTGATGACATCCGCTTCCTCAGAACCGGCGTGCACCTTGGTCTTGTTCATCGCCGCCAAGGCGCACGGCAGGCGCAGATTGGATATCTCGCCTGACACGAACGCCAGATACATACCGCTCGTGCCTAAGAGCGGGATATAAGAGGTCGTTTCGATGAGCGCGGTCGCATAAAACATGATGAATACCGGGATCAGCGGCCCGAAGTCCAGACTTCCGAAATCCGGATACACCTGATAGCGCAGCATAAACGCAACAGGCACGAGAAGCAGAATGAATAGCACGGACAGCATCCATATTCTGCCCCAGAGATGTGTTCTGTCGTCATAGCTCATCGCCGTCTTTTCAGTTTCCATTTATACTATACCCCTTTTCACTTAAAATCAAACCCCTGTTACGCGACCGGCGTACGCCACTCAAACTGGTACAGGGTTTCGGGGAGCGTCTGCGACATGAGGATAACGACTCCCATGGCAAAAAACATGGCAATAGGCATCGAGAATTCATCGAGCCAGTGGATATTCTTTTTAACGGCGATTTTTTGAAGCAGCAGCATACACAGAATCGACGATATGAGCGCCGAAACCGACACGATACCGGCTCCGTCGTAATTGTAACTGCCTGTCAGCTTGTCAAAGCTCCCGATACCCGCGATACTGCGTGCGATAAAAGAGCAGATGATGCCGATAAACGCTGCCGCCGACATGGCGTCCACCCATTTCGGGTCTTTCGCCTTGGCGGCTTTTCTGATTTTTTTCTGCGTCCTTTTGAGAAACAGCGGAATCAGTATCAGCGGCAGCGAGCTTGCCAGCGTCATCACCCAAAGTACCAATGAAAACGCCGTCTTGTCGGTGATGGGGTTGGCCAAAGAGGCGCCGTTCCCGATGGCGTCGAGCGCGGAGGTCGCGGCGGTCATCTCCTGCGTGATGTTGCCGATGACGCTGTTGCGTACCCACGGCAGCACGATGCCCATCGACGGCGTCAGCGCGACGAGCGTCGCCACCATGGCAAACGACGGGGCGATGGTAAACAGCATACTCGAAACCACCGTATTTTTCATGGTTGTCTTGGATAAACCGATTTCTTTTCCGCGCCTTAAGGCACGAATCAGAAAAAATACCGCCTGCCCCGTGACCGCCAAAATGACCAGCGCGCCCAGCAAGAACATAAAGGAATCTTCCTTGAAATTCAAAGTGTTTCCCGCCCCTCAAAAATATGTTCAAATTTTAACACAGTGGGTATCAATAGTCAAACAGATTATGAAAAAATCGCGTGAATGTAAAAAATCATAAAAAAAGCTCTTGATTTTAGACATGTTTTCGTATAGAATACAATGGGGTTAAGTTGGTGGAGTTTTCCGGTGAAAGCTGCTCATAAAGGCAACTGAACCCGGAGAAAGGGAGAAACGATATGAAGGTTCAGTTTACCGAAACCGTGCTGAGGGATGCGAACCAATCGCTGATTGCGACAAGGATGCCCTTTTCCGATTTCGAAAAAATACTGCCCGTGCTTGACCGTGCGGGGTTCTACTCTCTTGAATGCTGGGGCGGTGCCATCTTTGATTCCTGCCTGCGGTATCTGAACGAGGACCCGTGGGAGAGGCTGTGTAAAATCAAAGCAGCTTGCCCGAACACCAAGCTCCAGATGCTTCTGAGAGGTCAGAACCTGCTCGGTTATAAGCATTATCCCGATGATATCGTTCGGATGTTCGTAAAAAAAAGCATTGAAAACGGCATCGACATCATCCGCATTTTTGACGCTCTCAATGATATCCGTAACATCGAAACCGCCGTTAATGAAACCATAAAAAACGGCGCTGTCGCCTCCGGGGCGATTTGTTATACCATCAGCCCGATTCACGATCTCGAAAGTTATGTCAAATATGCCAAGCAGATGGAGGAACTGGGTGTTACCACGCTGTCCATCAAGGATATGGCCGGTATTTTGAGTCCGAAGCAGGCTTATGACCTTGTCAAAGCGCTCAAGGAAACCGTAAAGCTGCCCGTCGCCGTCCACACGCACAGCACGACGGGGCTCGGCATGATGGCGCTTCTGAAGGCTGTCGAGGCCGGTGCCGACATCATTGATACAGCCATTTCCGCTTTTTCGGGCGGTACCTCTCAGCCGACTACCGAAACGCTCAACTACGCGCTGACCGAATCGGGCTATGAGACGGGGCTGGATAACGAGGCGCTCGGCCTGATCGGCGACTTCTTCAGGGATGTGCGCCAGAAGAATTTTGACTGTGGCCTTTTGAATCCGACAGTTCTGACGACCGACGTCAACGCTCTGGTCTATCAAATTCCCGGCGGTATGCTCTCTAACCTTGTTTCGCAGCTCCAAGGCGTTGGCAGAATGGATTTGTACGAGGCGGTTCTCAAGGAAACACCCATTGTCCGCGCGGAGCTCGGCTATCCGCCGCTTGTCACCCCGTTAAGCCAGATGGTCGGCGTTCAGGCGACCACGAATGTCCTGACCGGCAAGCGGTACGGTAACGTTTCCAAAGAGATTAAAAATTATCTGAAGGGCGAATACGGCGCGGCGCCCGGTCCGATTGACGAAACGATCAAACAACAAATATTGGGCGATGAAAAACCGTTTACGGGACGCTTCGCCGATACGCTCGCGCCCGCTTTTGAAACCCTGAAAGTAAAGCTCGGCGGCAAGGCGCACTCGGATGAGGACGTGCTTTCCTATGCGCTGTTCCCGGAGCAGGCAGAAAAGTTTTTTGCTGCCCGTGACGATCTGCAAAAAAGAACATATGCCTATTCTTTCGCCGCGGCGGAGTAAAATTGCCTTAAGGAGGATTTGAATATGAACCCGCTGTCTTTGATGAGTGTATCGGGCAGTATACCCGAGCCGGTCAAGGCGTTGTTTACACTATTGGGCTTTTCGCTGGCACTGTTTCTTTTTAGTATCATTAAAAAGAAAATCAACAGTTCAAAGCAGGACAAGTTGTCCGTCTTTGTCCCCTCGGACGCCGATGTACCTCCGGTTCAGGGAATTACCCTGATTGGCACGGATGAGAAAACCGCCGCCGTCGTCATGGCTGTCGTTAGCAAAAACCTCGGCGTACCGCTTGAAAAGCTTCGGTTTTACTCGATTCGTCTTGTGGAAAATCCGCTTGTTCTTGAAAATATCAACGATACGGACGCCGCTGTCGTCATGGCTGTCACAAGCCATAAGACCGGTATCCCACTGCAAAATTTAAGCTTCAGCCGCATCGCGCTGATTTCGGAATAAACCGCTTTTGAAAGGAATGTATAGCATGAAGTATATCGTAACACTTAACGGAAAAACTTATGAGGTCGAGGTTACCGAAACCGAGGCAGTCCTGCTGAGCGCCTCAGAAGCGCCGACGGCTGTTTCGGTCGCCGCCCCGGCTTCTGTCCCTACCGAGAGCATAGCTTCAGTCGTAAAGAACGACTCCCCGGTTGCGGATGGAACCGCCGTCAAAGCGCCGATGCCCGGCACGATTCTTGCGGTAAACGCCGCTGTCGGTGCCGCCGTCAAAAAAGGCGATGTTTTATTCGTCCTCGAGGCGATGAAGATGGAAAATGACATCACCTCTCCGGCTGACGGTACCGTAAAGCAGATCGGCGTCCAAAAGGGTGATTCCGTGGAAACCGACGATATGCTCTGTGTCCTGTAAATTGGCATAAATAAACAAAAAACACGGGGAAACAGGCGTCAATTTGTAACCGCATATCCATTGTAACGGAATTTTGTTTCTGTTATAATAATATGCGGTGTTTTTTTATTGAAAGACGTATAAAATTTTGGAGGTTATTTAATGAATCACAAATATGTTTATCTGTTCACCGAGGGCAACGGCTCCATGAAAGAGCTGCTCGGGGGCAAGGGCGCCAACCTCGCAGAAATGGCAAGGCTCGGCATGCCCGTTCCTCTCGGCTTCACCATCACCACCGAAGCCTGCACGCGCTACTATGAGGACGGCAAAAAAATTGCCGATGACATCATGGCGCAGATCGACGAGTACCTTGTGAAAATCGAGGAAGTCAACGGTAAAAAATTCGGCGATCCTTCCAATCCGCTGCTTGTTTCCGTACGCTCCGGCGCGCGCGCATCAATGCCCGGCATGATGGACACTATTCTTAATCTCGGACTTAATGAGGATGTTATTGCAGGTCTTATCGCCGGCAATCCGGATCCGGTATTCGAGAGATTTGTTTACGATTCCTACCGCCGCTTCATCCAGATGTATTCTGATGTTGTTATGGAAGTCGGCAAAAAGTTTTTTGAAGAGCTCATTGACAAGATGAAGGAAGAAAAGGGCGCGAAACAGGATATTGAGCTGACCGCCGCCGATCTGAAAACGCTTGCCGAACAGTTTAAAGCCGAGTATAAGTCGAAGCTCGGCGAGGATTTCCCCTCTGATCCCAAGATACAGCTCATGGGCGCGATTCAGGCCGTTTTCCGTTCGTGGGACAACCCCAGAGCGAACGTTTACCGCCGGATGAACGACATCCCCTATTCCTGGGGTACCGCCGTCAACGTTCAGCCTATGGTTTACGGTAACCTTAATGATAAGTCAGGTACAGGCGTTGCCTTTACCCGTGACCCCGCAACAGGTGAGAAGGCTCTCTTCGGTGAGTATCTTATTAATGCTCAGGGCGAGGATGTTGTTGCAGGTGTTCGTACACCCAGTAAGATTGACATGCTGAAGAATGATATGCCCGCAGTATACGAAGAGTTTGTAAAGATTGCAACAAATCTTGAGAACCACTATAAAGACATGCAGGATATGGAGTTCACCATTGAAAACGGCAAGCTCTATATGCTCCAGACCAGAAACGGCAAAAGAACTGCCGCCGCCGCGCTGAAGATCGCCGTTGACCTCGTCGATGAGGGAATGCTCACCGAGGAAGAGGCGGTGCTCCGCGTTGAGCCCAAGCAGCTTGATGCTCTGCTGCACCCGCAGTTTGACCCCAAAGCCTTAAAGGCCGCCGCCGTCATCGGTACCGGTCTTGCCGCTTCTCCGGGCGCTGCCTGCGGCAAAGTCGTTTTCACCGCCGAGGATGCCAAGGAGTGGGCTGCCAAGGGTGAGAAGATCTGCCTTGTGCGTCTTGAAACCTCTCCCGAGGACATCGAGGGCATGGTCGCCGCCGAGGGTATTCTGACCGTTCGCGGCGGGATGACCTCCCACGCCGCCGTCGTCGCCAGAGGTATGGGCACCTGTTGCGTATCCGGCTGCGGCGATATCACGATGCACGCCGAAGAGAAATATTTCGAGCTGGGCGGCAAAAAATACAGCGAGGGCGACTATATCTCTCTCGACGGTTCCACCGGCAAGATTTACGGCGAGGCTGTCCCGACCGTAGAGGCGACCATTTCCGGCGATTTCGACCGCTTTATGAAGTGGGCTGACAGTATGCGTACCCTTAAGGTCCGCACCAACGCCGACAATCCGCGCGATACCGCCCAAGCCGTCAAGTTCGGCGCCGAGGGCATCGGCCTTTGCCGTACCGAGCATATGTTCTTCGAGGGCGACCGCATCAAGG
>CAZEXA010000051.1:16529-17105 GCA_964516565.1 uncultured Eubacteriales bacterium
AAAAGGCGCTTGCCAAGATTCTCCCGCTCCAGCAGGGCGATTTCGAGGAGATGTACAGGGTCCTCGCGGGCAGACCGATGACGGTCCGCTTCCTTGATCCGCCTCTCCATGAGTTCGTCCCGACCAAGGAAGACGAAATCAACGAGCTTGCCGCCGATATGGGAATTGATGCCGCCGAACTGAAAAACGTCATCATCGGCCTGCACGAGTCCAACCCGATGATGGGTCACCGCGGCTGCCGTTTGGCCGTTACCTTCCCGGAGATTGCCGAGATGCAGACAACCGCCGTCATCAAGGCCGCTCTGAAGGTCAACGCCGAGAACAACGGCTACACGATCGTTCCCGAAATCATGATCCCGCTTGTAGGTGAAGTCAAAGAGCTCAAGTATGTTAAGGATATTGTTGTTGCAACGGCGGATAAGCTGATCGCCGAGTCAGGTAAAGAGCTCAAGTATCACGTCGGCACGATGATTGAGATTCCGCGCGCCGCTCTGACCGCTGACGAAATTGCCACGGAGGCTGAGTTCTTCTCCTTCGGCACCAACGACCTGACCCAGATGACCTTCGGCTTCAGCC
>CAZEXA010000052.1:0-16739 GCA_964516565.1 uncultured Eubacteriales bacterium
GTTCGCGCGAGGGTATCCTCAAAGCGAAGCTGGAGATCACCGCGGGGATGAAAAAGGGCGCGCCGCTCATCATCAACGGCGACAACGATTTGCTCAATACGCTCGGGGATTATGACCGTCCGCTGATCCGTTTCGGTATCGAAAACAAGGGCTGCGACGTTTTGGTAACGGATATCGAGGAAATACCCGATGGCTCCTATATCACGGTATGTGCCTACGGGGACAGCGCGCGCGGCTTCGTACCCAGCGCCGGCAGGCACAATGTCTACAACGCCGTCTGTGCGGCTGCAGCGGGCTTATGTGAGAACATCCCGCTGGCAAAAGCTATTGAAGCAATCAGCGGTTTTCAGGTTGAGGGACGCCGACAGAAAATTGTCAAGAGAAGCGGCATCACCTTTGTGGAGGATTGTTATAATGCTAATCCGGACAGTGTAGCGGCTGCGCTCGCCACCCTTAAAGGGCTTCCGTGTAAACGCCGCATCGCGGTGCTGGGGGATATGCTGGAACTGGGAGCTTATGCCGAACAGGGGCACAGAGAGTGCGGTGCCTTAGCGGCAAAGAGCGCCGAAGTGCTGTATACCTACGGAGAGCTGTCCGAAACGACCGCAGAAGAGGCGAGGAAGCGCGGCTGCCCCTTTGTTGAGAGCTTTCCGGACAAAACGGCGCTTGCCGTCAGTCTCTCTGACCTTTTAAAAGAGGGCGACGCGGTGCTCTTTAAGGCGAGCCGTTCTTTACGTTTTGAAGAGATTATCGATATGGTTTATAAAACGCTGTTCGGATGAAAGGATAAGGAACATGAATACGCATTTGGCTATGGGAATCGCGGCGGTCTTAAGTTTTTTAGTTGCTTTCGGACTGGGATACATCGTCATACCGTGGCTTCATAAACTGAAATTCGGTCAGACCATTCTCGAAATCGGGCCCCGCTGGCACAAGAATAAAGAGGGCACGCCCACCATGGGAGGGATTCTGTTTATCATCGGAACCCTGCTCTCCTTTGTCATCGTATTTTTACTCAGCCGGATGATGGGAAAAAACCTCATTGAGGAAGGCCTCGTTGAAACCGGACAGATCAACGTCAAAATCTGGGGCGGTCTTCTGATGGCTCTCGGCTTCGGAGCGGTCGGCTTTGCCGACGATTATGTCAAGGTGGTTAAAAAGCGGAATTTGGGATTGACCATCAAGCAGAAGACCATCGCGCAGGTGCTGATTATATTAGGCTACCTCGGTTCGCTGTACGCGGCAGGGGCGACTTATATGTTCGTCCCATTTGTCGGCAATATCGACATGGGCTATTTCTTTTGGTTTTTCGGGGTATTCGTCATTTATTGCACGGTCAACGCTGTCAATTTCACGGATGGTATCGACGGGCTCTGCGGCTCGGTGACGTTAACGGCAGCCGTCGGATTTCTCATCGCGGCGGCAATGCGCAACTACTTAGGCGTCAGTGTGCTTGCCGCGGCGCTGGCAGGCGGCTGCGGAGGGTATCTCATCTGGAACTGGAACCCTTCGAAGGTCATCATGGGGGATATCGGCGCGCTGTTCTTGGGCGGTATGATCGTCGCTTTTGCCTACGCTGTCGATTGTCCGCTACTGATTTTACCCATCGGCATTATTTATGTTATCGAATTTGCCTCGGACATCATCCAGATATCCTATTTTAAGGCGACCGGCGGCAAGCGTGTTTTTAAGATGGCGCCGATACACCATCATTTTGAAATGTGCGGTTGGAAAGAGAAAAAAATTGTCAAGGTTTTCACGACAATCAACATAATCGGCTGTATTGCCGGTATTTTACTCGTATATTTCGGCAATCCTAAATAAATGATGCGCGGCAAAACCGTCTCGGAGGAAGAACGATGGAAAAAACGAGAAAAAAAGGCATAAGTCAGTTCTTTACAAATCGGGAAATGGATATCCCGTTTCTCATACTGGTACTGATTATATTGACGGTTGGGCTGATTATGCTCTTCTCCGCCAGCTATACCTACGCCTATTACAACGAGGGCAGCAGCACCTATTACTTTGTCCGTCAGTTGGCGTTCGCCGTAATCGGTATCGCCGCGATGCTTTTGATTTCTAAAATAGACTATCACTATTTCAAGGCAGTATCCGTCATCGGGTATTTTGTTTCCATTTTTTTGCTTATTCTCGTCTTGTTTTTACCTGAGGTCAAGGAGGGTTTCAACCGCTGGATAATGATACCGGGCATCAGGCTGACGTTTCAGCCTTCCGAGGTCGCCAAAATGATGCTCATCATGTTTTGCGCTTACGGAATGGATAAGGACCACAAGAAAATTACCGGAAAAGCATACAGCGAAGCGTCGGCTGTAAAGAGGCTGTCGGGAATTATCAACCGGGAGGTACGGGTACGCGCCTCGACGGTTTCGCTGCTTTTTTACGGCGGCGTCATTCTGGTCACGGCCGGGCTTGTGTTCGCCGAAAATCACGTTTCCGGCACGATTCTGATGCTCGGCATCGGCGTGGTCATGATGTGGCTCGGCGAATTCAAGAAAACGCTGTTTGTGGTGGGCGGAATAGCGGCGGCGGCACTGGTGCTGCTGGTAGTGTTCAAGCCCGGTTTGCTTGAGGAGTACGCCGGGGAGCGTATTACCGCATGGCTGGATAAAACCTACGAGCCGCGCGGCGCCCGCTGGCAGATCAACCAGTCGCTCTATGCCATCGGTTCGGGCGGTTTACTCGGTGCGGGGCTGGGCAATTCCATGCAGAAGCATCTGTATGTGTCAGAGCCGCAAAACGACTTTATTTTCGCTATTGTCTGCGAAGAATTGGGTTTTGTCGGAACCATGATTATTTTAATACTCTTCGCCTTGCTCATATGGCGCGGCGTCATGATAGGCGTTTATGCACGGGATAAGTTCGGCGCGCTACTCGCTATGGGTATGGCGTTTCAGGTAGGGCTTCAGGTTATCTTAAATGTGGCTGTCGTTACCGATACGATTCCGAATACCGGAATAGGGTTGCCGTTCTTCAGCGCCGGAGGCACCTCGCTCTGTATTCTCCTTGCGGAAATGGGCATTATTTTATCGGTTTCGCGTTTCTCAAGAAACACCAAGGCTGTCGTGAAAAAGACGCGGAAGAATACGCCCGAAAGCATGAAGGGAGCTTCAATATGAGGGTACTGTTTGCCGCCGGAGGCACGGGCGGTCATATCAATCCCGCGCTGGCCGCTGCCGGAGAAATTAAAAGACGGCACCCGGAATCAGCCATTTTGTTTATCGGTACAAAGGAAAAAATGGAATCGCGGCTCGTTCCGGCGGCGGGTTTTGATTTTAAAACCATCCGCATCAGCGGTTTTCAGAGGGGTTTTTCACCCGAACAGATAAAAGAAAACCTGCTGACGGTTAAGCGTATGTTTACAGCTTCCGCGCAGGCCAAAAAAATCATCAAAGATTTCAAGCCGGACGTTGTCGTCGGTTTCGGCGGCTATATCAGCGGACCGGTTGTGCGGGCGGCGCAGAAGCTGAAAATTCCCACCGCTATCCATGAGCAGAACGCGTATCCCGGCGTCGCTAACAAAGCGCTTGCCCGCCGTGCGGACAAGGTTATGCTGACCACCGAAGCGGCTGCCGACCGCATGACCTGTAAAAACGCGCCGGTGATCACCGGGCTTCCCGTGCGCGCTGAGCTGCTTGAAGCCGACCGGGACTTTTCGCGCGCAGAGCTGGGTATCGCGGACGATACGCCGCTGATTCTTTCAATGGGCGGCAGCCTCGGGGCGCGTGCCATCAACGAAGCCATGGTAACGCTGATAGCCGAAAAGGCGAAAAATAGCGATTGTATTTTCATTCACGCCACGGGTCAGTACGGCCTGTGGGTGCCCGATAAGCTCAAGGAGAGGGGCATTAATCCAACCAGCGTTCCCAATGTACATATTCGCGAATACATTGATGATATGGCACGGTGTCTGTCGGCTGCCGACCTGGTGATCGGCCGGGCGGGTGCGTCGTCGCTTTCGGAAATCGAAGCGCTCGGCAAAGCATCGATACTGATTCCTTCGCCGAACGTCGCGGAAAATCACCAATACCACAACGCCATGACGCTTGCCCAAAAGGGCGCTGCCATTTTAATAGAAGAAAAGGATCTGACCGGCGAGCGGCTGATTTCTGAAGTCAATACGCTGCTCTCAGACAGAAAAAAACTCAAGGACATCGGCGACAACGCCAAAAAGCTTGCTATCAATAATGCACAGGAAAGAATCGCCGATATTATCGACGCCCTCGCGACCCCTCGCCGGTGATAGTATTAATGCCTTGCGAACACTCATCAGTAACAGCAAAAGCGCTCCCTGCATAGTATGAGAGCAGTGAAAAACTGCTTTTTCATACTTGAAGGGCGTGATTGACAGTGGCATTTCTGACCGTAATCGGGGGTCAGCCCTTATGCGGAGAAGTTGAGTGTCAGGGCAGTAAAAACAGCGCGCTTCCCATACTTGCGGCATGTGTTTTAGTCAAGGGAAAATGCGAGATACATAATTGCCCTCGGCTTTCGGATATCGACGCTACCATCAACATACTGCGGCATCTTGGCTGTGATGTGGCGCTGTCGGGCAATACCGTTATTGTTGACAGCACCAATGCGGAAGGCTATAGTATACCTCAGAAACTAATGCACGAGATGCGCTCCTCGGTTATTTTTCTCGGAGCCATTCTCGGCAGGAGCGGCCGCGCAATCATATCGACTCCGGGCGGTTGTGAAATCGGGCTGCGACCGATTGATTTGCATTTGTCCTCTATGAGAAAATTCGGAGTTGAAATTCACGAGGAGCACGGCGTTCTCGACTGTACCGCCGAAAAGGGGCTTAAGGGAACGCAGATTACCTTGAGGATACCGAGTGTCGGCGCGACGGAGAACATCATTCTCGCCGCGGCGACCGCGAAGGGGACGACAACGCTCCACAACGCCGCGCGTGAGCCGGAAATCACCGACCTCGCCGATTTTCTCAACGCCTGCGGAGCGAAAATCCATTGCGGTCTCGACGGAACCGTCATCATCGAAGGTGTCAGCAGTCTTCACGGCACTGTACACGAAGTGATTCCCGACCGCATCGTCTGCGCTACGTTTTTGTGTGCAGCCGCTGTGACCGGGGGCGACGTTACCGTAAAAAAAGCCGTGCCCGCGCATTTGAGCGGCGTCTTACCAATCCTTGAGGAAATGGGCTGTGATGTTGTCTGCGGTACAAAGGACATCCGGCTAACGGCAAAAAAATGTTTGTGCAAAGCCGATAAAATCAGCACGCAGCCGTATCCGGGCTTCCCCACCGATCTGCAGGCGCTCTTCACTACGCTTGCCAGCGTTGCCGACGGCACGAGCGTCATCGTGGAAAATATTTTTGAATGTCGTTTCAAGCATGTACCGGAACTTTTAAAGATGGGGGCGCGTATCAAGACCGAGGCGCGTGTCGCCGTAATTGAAGGAATTAAGCGTCTGTCGGGGGCTAACGTCAGGTCGCCGGACCTCCGAGGGGCGTGTGCGCTTGTTCTCGCAGGGCTTAATGCCGAGGGAAGTACCGCAATCAGCGATATCTATCATCTGGACAGAGGCTATGAGGCGTTAGAGTGCGTCCTGACAGGGCTTGGCGCGTCAATCTTTAGGACGGAGGAAGCCGATGAAAAAAAGGAAGGTTAAAAGTACCGTCAATCGAAGTGCGCCGCCAAAGACACAGCTTTCGAGAGACGAAGTGCGGCGCCTTGCCAATAGCAAGCGTCTGAAAAAACGTAAAAGAATTCGTTTGCTCGTGTATGCGTTGCTGTTGCTGTGCTTCGCGGGTACGGCAATAGCCCTGTCGCTGACCGTGTTTTTTCAAATCGGTACGGTGACGGTTTCGGGTTCGTCTGTCTATAAGCCGGCCGATATTGAAAAGGCGGCGGGGATTCATATAGGCGACAACCTTTTTTTAACCAATACGGGTGCAGCCGCCAAAAAGATAACCGAAACGCTGCCGTATGCGGGGAAAGCCGTCGTCACGCGCAAACTGCCCGATACGCTGATTATCGAGATTACCGATACGGCACAGCGGGCAGCGCTCGACGGTGAGAACGGCTATATTTTGATTGACGAAACAGGGAAGGTACTCAGCGCCGGCGCTGCGGAAATCGGGGACGGTGTCGCCTATGTTACCGGCATATCGGCATCAAAAGCCGTATTCTGCCAGACAATTGATTTTGCCGATAGCGCCAATAAGGAAATATTGCTCACGCTTCTTCAGGCATTGAAAAATGCGGGCATTGAAAGGATTACAGAGATTCGCCTAAAGGACATAAACGCCATTACGCTTCTCTATGATGACCGGATTACCATAAAAGCCGGAGGAGCCGCCAACATGGACAAGAAGCTGAAGCGTGCTGCCGAGGCCATTAAGGACGAAGATAAACGCAACCCGGCGGTACGCGGAACGCTCGATTTGACGATCGATCCCTATGTGTATTTCAGGGAGGCAAAGAAATCAAAGAGCTAAAACGAAAAAAACAGAAAGAAATTTTCAAAAATGTTGAAATTGGCAAAATTATGTGATAATATTATAGAGCTAATATTATGAATACTTATAATTTGTCAGCATATATGTGGGAGGATTTATAATGGCCTTTGAGATTTCCAACGAATTCGAGGACGCAACCCAGATTAAGGTAATCGGTGTCGGCGGCGGCGGCGGAAACGCTGTCAATCGCATGGTGCGCTCTGGTATTCAGGGCGTGGAGTTTATTGCCATCAACACGGACAAGCAGGTGCTTGTGTATTCACAGGCTACGCATAAAATTCAAATCGGTGAGAAGGTAACGGGAGGCCGCGGCGCCGGTGCGCGCCCGGACATCGGTGCCAAAGCCGCCGAGGAGAGCCGCGACGCCATCATTGACGCCCTCAACGGCGCGAATATGGTGTTCGTCACCGCCGGTATGGGCGGCGGCACAGGCACGGGAGCCGCTCCGGCAATTGCGCAGATTGCCAAGGACAGAGGCATTCTGACAATCGGTATCGTCACCAAGCCCTTTGCTTTTGAAGGACGCCTTCGTATGCAGCAGGCGGAAACCGGTATCGCGGAGCTTGCCCAGCATGTGGACAGCCTTGTCGTCATCCCCAACGAGCGCTTGAAGCTCGTTTCCGACCAGAAGATCACCTTCTTAAACGCGTTCGATATTGCCGACGACGTACTCCGTCAGGGCGTCAAGAGCATTTCCGAGCTGATTAAGGTTCCCGGTCTCATCAACCTTGATTTTGCCGACGTCACCGCCGTCATGAAGGACGCCGGGCACGCGCATATGGGCGTAGGCCGCGCCTCCGGCAAAGAAAAGGCGGAGGTAGCCGCCAACGCCGCCATCTCCAGCCCGCTGCTTGAAACGACCATTCAGGGAGCCAAGGGCGTCATCATCAGCATCACTTCCTCGCCGGATATCACCCTTGATGACGTTGACGTCGCCGCCAAGATCATCTCCGACGCTGCCGACAAGGACGCCAACATCATCTTCGGCGTCGCGCTCGACGAGAAGCTTGACGATGAGATGGTGGTCACGGTCATTGCCACGGGCTTCGGCACCGATGTGAACGGTCTGGCAAAGAAACCGACCATTGAGGCCGAAATCAGCAGCTCAAGCGACACTTCCGCTACCTACGGCAACGATGAGGACGACATCGTCGATATCCTCGATTTGTTCAAGGGCAGAAAATAACAATAGTATATTATATAAGAAAATCAGGAAGCGAAAAGCTTCCTGGTTTTTGTTTTAGAATTGTAATACACTTAAGGAGAGCATTGACAAATCGGATTGTAAAAAATATGCCCTTAAATACATGAGTATAACAGCTTGATCTTTTAGGGCTATCTGTAGGTGGGATGTTAGTCGGTATCATTTGTGTCGGCAGGAGCTTAATAAAGATGAAATTCTTATCGGGTAGAGGCTTAATCTGCCTTATAAACGATTTGACCGTCAATGATGGTGTACAGACACTTCGTGAATACCTCCATCGGATTGCCGTCAAAAATCGCGATGTCCGCGTCCTTATTGACCTCTAAGCTGCCCACCCGCGAGGCGACGCCGCAGATTTCAGCGGCGTTGATGGTGATGGCTTTCAGTCCTTCTTCAATTCCTAAGCCCTCTTTGGCGGCGATACCGGCGCAGAGCGGCAGACTCTGAATCAGTGTAACGGGGTGATCGGTCGTAATGGCGACTTTGACTCCCGCCTTGTGCAGGATTCCGGATGTTTTGAAGTCCATATATTGCGTTTCCGTTTTGTTTCTCGAGGAGAGGCTCGGACCGATGATCGCCGGAAAGCCGGAGTTTTTAATCTCTTCCGCAATCAGGTGGCCTTCCGTACAATGGTCGAGCGTCAGGTTCAGATCGAAGAGCTTGGCAATCCGGATGGCTGTTTGGATGTCATCCGCCCTATGAACATGGGCTTTTAAGGGTATCTCTTTATTGAGGACGGGAAGCCAAGCCTCCTCTCTGAAATTCTCCTCAAAGCTGCCGCCGCTTGCCAGAGCGGCTTTTTTATCGGCGGCGTACTGCTTTGCTTCAAAGAGCTCCTCGCGCAGCATGGCGCCGATGGACATTCTTGACGACGGCATCTGATTGTTATTGCCGTAATTTGTTTTTGGGTTCTCGCCGAACGCTACTTTCATGGCTGCCGGTTCTTTTACGATCATGTCGTCTATACGTCTTCCCTGTGTTTTGATAAAGATGAACTGGCCGCCGACGACATTCGAGCTTCCGGGGCCGACCATTACCGAGGTCACGCCGGTTTTTATCGCGTTATGAAACGCCGAATCCATGGGATTGATAGCGTCAAGCGCCTTGATATACGGCGTAATTGGCTCTGTTGTCTCGTTGGAGCTGTCCCCGATTTGACCTTTCTTTTCTTCAAAGATACCGATATGGCTGTGCGCGTCAATCAGACCGGGCATAACCCAGGCTCCGTTTACATCGATAACGAGATTATCACTGTTTTCGTCATTATCGATATGTTCGGATATTTTTTGAATAGTCTTGTCTTTTATCAACAGACAGCCGACAGTGATACGGTTGTCCGCCATTGTCAGAAGTTTTGCATTTTTAATTAACATACAATCTCCCGCTTTTCGTATTTCCGATGTATATCATTCCCTATCCAAGGTATAATAATCGCAGGAAAACGAAAGGAGGAATTGCAATGCCGGAAAACAATAATCGCAATAAGAACGAAAACAACCGTAATAATGAAAACAATCGCAATAATAAGAACAACGAAAACAACCGCAACAATAAAAACAACCGTAATAATGAAAACAATCGCAACGAGAACAACCGCAACAGAGAAAACAATAACGATTAGTTGGGCAGGGCGTTCCTTGCTTAAAAGTGTATACGCGGCCGCGTTATTTTACACGGCTGCGTTTTTGTGTGTTGACATTTAAGGCGCAGGACGATACTATGAAAAGAAAGGGGCGCTTTTACGCTGAAATCATAAAAACGCAACCGCCGGTTGCGCAAGTTCCAAGTTTGCTTTATAGTCTGCAACCGAAAAATTTGTTATGCTAAAGGTGCCTCAAGACGCTGTGCGCACATCGTTCGGGTACAAATAAACGGAGGGATCTCTATGATATTGGCGGATAAAATTTTAACGCTGCGAAAGCAAAGCGGTTGGTCGCAGGAGGAGCTTGCCGAGAAAATGAATGTATCGAGGCAATCAATATCCAAGTGGGAAAGCGCTTCGGCGATTCCGGATATTAATAAGATTTTGGAAATGTCAAAAATTTTCGGTGTCACGACTGACTATTTACTGAAGGACGATATTGAGGATACACTGTATACTGAGACCGACGATTCCGACGAAAGCGTCCGCGTAACGCTCGGGGAAGCCAACGAATTTATGAACAGTATGGCCGCTCACGGACGCCGTATGGGACTTGGCGTTTTGCTGTGTATTCTGTCGCCGGTGCCGCTTATCCTGTTAGCCGGTTTATCCGAAACGGCGTCTCGGTTTCATGTCGCCGAGAGTGTCGCCGTGGGCGTCGGGGTAACGCTTCTGCTGTTTACGATTGCCGCCGCGGTGGCGATATTCCTTACAAGCAGTATGAAAATGGAGCGGTTTTCGCATTTTCAAAAAGGGAATTTCAATCCGGAATACGGCGTGTTGAGCGTCGCCAAGGAAAAAAGGGAAGCCTTTGAAGGCCGCTATATCGCGGCTATGGCAGCCGGAGTCGCCTTGTGCATCGTTTCTGCCGTCCCGCTGATTATCGCGGGCGTGACGAACGCTTCCGAAATGGTCTGTATTCTTCTGGTCGGTCTGCTGTTTTCTTTCGTGGCTGCCGCCGTGTACTGTTTTGTTTCTGTCAACATCAAGAAAAGCGGTTTTCAGCAGCTTCTGCGCCAAGGCGACTACGAGCCGAAAGAAAGAGAATATAATAAAAAAGTAGAAAAGATCGGCGGGTTCTACTGGCCGATAATCGTTGCAGCCTATTTGATTTGGAGCTTTACTACCTTCCGATGGGACATCACCTGGATTATCTGGCCGGTGGCGGCATTGGTTTTCGGCGGAATTTCCGCAATGATCAAAAAGGATTAATAAATGAACTTTCTAAAATATCCGGAAAACACATTTTTCTTTCCCCGTAGAATACGTTTAAACCCTGCCGTCGTCAAAAACGGCAGGGTCTTTTCGTAAAAACTATTTCCCGGCGTATTCCCTCAGCAGGCACACGAATATTCTGTAATTTTCCTCGCTTACGTCGGGCGGGGTTTGGTGATCGACGCCGGGGATAAACCCGCCGCTTGTAATCACCGGCAGAAGCCGCTCGAATTCTGCGCGGATAGCTGCTTCACCTTTGTGCATGACGGTCTTGTCAAAGCCCCCGATCATGAGCCACCGCGGATAGGTTTCGCGGATACGGCGCACATCGACGCCTGCCATGTGCTCAAGCGGCAGGCAGCCCTCAATGCCGCACTCAAGAAACCACGGAATCAGCGGTTCGACCTGTCCGTCGGTGTCAATCAGCACTTTCGTGCCGGTCTTTTTAATGAGCGGAACGATTTCGAGATAATGCGGCTTCATGAATTCGTCGTACTGCTCCTTACCGAGCATCGGTCCCAAATTATACGACATATCCTCTCCGAAGGTCATAAATTCCGGAGTCAGAACGCCGTAGATTGTTTCCAGCGTTTTGCGGTGAAAGGCAGTGAGGTCTGCATTCATCTCATGAAGCAGCGCGGGCTGATCGTAGAACGAATAGAGATGCCCCTCAATACCCAGCAGCGTGCGCGGGAACCAGAAATAGCCGTCAACGGAATACCAGATTGCCGTTTCGCCCGCGTCGTGAAGGGGTTTCAGCTTACGCAGCTGTTTTTCAAGTTCACGGAGATTCTTATCGGGATAGAGATATTGTTTAACCGTCTCATATTCGCGGGCGTTATGGATGACAGGTCCTCCGTGGTATGAGGCACGCGGACACCGCTCACCGCGCGGACTTATCCAGAACTGATGGTGGCGGTCAAGCCCAAAATAGGAAAACAACGTCTGCTTGTCCGAAGGACAGGCGGGATTATTGCCGCGCCACGCGTCGACGGTTTTATCCCACCATGTCGCCCACTCGATGACCGGCAGGCTATCGGGCTTTTGAAAACTAAGAACCGCTTGAAATCTTTCACGGGTAGTCATATATTTCCACCGTCTTTCTGGTTTTGAATATACCATATTTTCCTATAAAGAACAAGAGCGTTTCTTGACTTTTCCTTTGGTGTGCGGTAGTATACCTATTAGAGGTGATGGAATGGATTACCGGGAATTTATAACCGCGGCGGCAAATGTCCGTCCGTCAAAAAAGCAGCTGCATATTCTGACCGAGGTCGAGTTTTATGCGTTTATCCATTTCGGTCCCAATACTTTTTTGGGCAACGAATGGGGCAAGGGCATTGAAGACCCGGCTGTTTTCAATCCGACCGAACTCGACTGTGACCAATGGACTTCGGCGATTAAGTCCGCCGGGATGCGCGGGGTCGTTTTGACCGCCAAGCACCACGACGGGTTTTGTCTGTGGCAGTCGGAATACACCGCACACTGCATGAAAAACAGCCCGTATAAAGACGGTAAAGGCGACGTGGTACGCGAGCTGTCCGAGGCGTGCGCACGCGCCGGGCTTGAATTCGGGGTTTATTTGTCTCCGTGGGACAGGAACTCAAAGTATTACGGCACCGATGAATACAACACCTATTATAAAAACCAGCTCACCGAGCTTCTGACGGGTTACGGCAAACTCTTTCATCTGTGGTTCGACGGCGCCTGCGGCGAGGGGCAGAACGGCAAAAAGCAGGTCTACGATTTTGACGGCTATATAGAATTAATCCATAAATATCAGCCCGATGCCACCATTTTCAGCGACGGCGGACCCGATGTGCGCTGGTGCGGCAACGAGGGAGGGGAGGCGCGCCACGCCGAGTGGGCAGTCGTTCCTAAGGAGCTCTGTCACCGCGCCGAGGTGCAGACAAGCGGCGCGCTTCAAAAAGGCGACCTGTCGCAAATGAAGAATTGGAACAGTGATATCGGTTCTCTGGCAAATATTCAGTATTCAGAGGGGCTTGTATTCTGCCCGTCAGAGGTCGATATGTCGATTCGTCCCGGCTGGTTTTACCATGAAAGCGAGGAGCCGCATCCGCTTTTACGTCTGTATAGCACCTACATCACCTCCGTCGGCGGCAATGCGACGTTTATTCTGAACATTCCCCCGAACAAAAAGGGATTGTTCGATGAGGAGGATGTAAAAAGGCTAAAAGAGCTTGGCGATAAAATCCGTGAAAGCTTTTCCGAGGATTTTACACAATCAAAAGGCGCGGCGACGACATTTGAAAGACTATCGGATACGCAATGCAGCTTTTTGGTTACGCTTCCCGAGGCGAAGTCGATTCAATACGTCGTCCTCGAGGAGGATATCGCGTTGGGGCAGCGTGTGGAATCGTTCACGGTCAGTTCCCGCGACAAAAACAGCGGCGGCTGGTTCGAGCGTTATGAGGGCTTTACGGTCGGACACCGTAAGATCTGTCCGGTCAATCTGTTCTGTGACGAGGTGAAAATCACCGTAACCGCGGCGCGCGGCGAGGTGCTGATGAAAACGGTTGCCTTGTTTTAACAATATATAATAACTGACGAGCACCCCATTTTAGGGGGCTTAAAGCAATACAGGAGGTAAAAACAAATGGTTGAACAAGTAGTATTTAATACTTTACCTGAGGCGGGCGTCGCCGCGGCGGTTACGGAGGTCTTGGGTATCGCTCCGCCGAAGGAGGCCGAAGCGCCGCTCTTTCAGATTCAAAAAGCCGCCGATAAGGCGTTTTTCGGGGAAAAAGCGGACAGGGTGTTTCTATACAACCCCGACGCCATCGCCCTGTGGGTCTTTCAGAAATACGCCGCGCTGTTTGACGGTGTTCTCCTCAATACGCAGCTGACGCTGCCGCTCGCCTGCGTCATGCCGTCGGTGACGCCGGTCTGCTTTGCCACGATGTATACCGGCGCGCAGCCCGCAGTACACGGGATTCAGACGTACACAAAGCCGGTGCTGAAAACCGACACGGTCTTTGACGCGCTGATTCGCGCCGGAAAAAAGCCCGCCATCGTTTCGACAACTGGCGACAGCATCTCAAAGATTTTCCTTGAGCGCGATATGGATTATTTCATTTATGATACGGTAGAGGAAGTCAACGAAAAGGCGTTTGCGCTGATAAAAGAGGACAAATATGACTTGATTACGCTCTATAACGGCGACTATGACGCCATAATGCATAAAGTGTCGCCCGAGGGCGAGGGAGCAATTCAGGCGCTGAAGAACAACGTGCAAACCTTTGAAACAATCGCACAGCTGACCGCGAAGCACTGGGCAGAGCATAATACCGTTTTGGCATTCGCGCCCGACCACGGCTGCCATGAGATTGACGGCGGCAGCGGCGGCCACGGTCTTTTGATGCCGGAGGATATCAACATCGTCCACTTCTACGGTTTTCAACCGAAAACAAAATGAGTTCAGAGAAGAACAAAACCATCATTCTGTCGGACGAGGAACAGAACACGCTGTTAAAACGCTGTCTTTTCCTCACTGAGAAAACGCCGCTGCCGGCATTTACCGACAAGGTAATTTGCGGAGATACCTTCGCGGTCATGCCGCTGCTTCCTCAAGGATTTGCCGATTTATTGCTTGTCGATCCGCCCTACAATTTGAGCAAGGAGTATGCGGGCGACACGTTTTATAAGCGCAGCGACGAGGCGTACCGTGCGTACACCGAGCAATGGCTCAAGGCGGCGCTGCCGCTCTTAAAACCGGACGCATCCGTTTACGTCTGCTGCGACTGGCAGACAAGTCTTGTTGTCGGCGATGTGCTCAAACAGCATCTGATTGTCAGAAATCGTATCACATGGCAGCGTGAGAAGGGGCGAGGAGCGGCGAAAAACTGGAAAAACTCGATGGAGGATATCTGGTTTGCCACGGTGTCCGATACCTACACGTTTCACCTCGACGCGGTACGCCTGCGCCGCAAGGTGATTGCGCCCTATCGGGAGAACGGTGCGCCGAAGGACTGGGAGAAAACCGACAAGGGCAATTTCAGGGACACTTGCCCGTCGAATTTTTGGGACGACATCACCGTGCCGTTCTGGTCAATGGCGGAAAACACGGCGCATCCGGCACAAAAGCCCGAGAAGCTGCTCGCCAAGCTGATTCTCGCAAGCTCAAACGAGGGCGCAATGGTTTTCGACCCGTTTTTGGGTTCGGGTTCGACGGCTGTCACCGCAAAGAAGCTTTGCCGCCGCTATGTCGGGATTGAAAAAAGCCCGCTGTACTGTGCGCTCAGCGAAAAGCGCCTGGTTGACGCCGAAACCGATAAGGCCATTCAGGGCTACAGCGACGGGGTATTTTGGGAGAGAAATGCCGGTCGATAAACGGATTTTGCAGGGAGGAAAAATGAAGAATCAAAGCTTACTGCCTTTTTACGACGGCGATGAATTTGCCGATTTGATGAAGCATGACGGCGGACTTCTCCATGCGGTGGGCGCCTCTAACTTTGGGGTACTGCGCGCTAACCGTACACATCCGGAGTTTGCTGAGGGATTGGGAAACACCTACAACCACGCCCCGATGCTTACCTTTTGGCGGGGCAAATTTTATCTTGAATATCTTTCAAATCCGAGAGACGAGCATACCGGCGCCGGGCAGTCCTTCTTAGTAACCTCCGACGACGGCAGGAACTGGGATATTCCGAAGGTCGTATTTCCGCCTGTTCGCGTAAAAGCGGGCAGGTACGCCTGCGCAAGCGGCGACGTCATAGAAGTGCCCGAGGAAAAGGACGCGTTCATGCATCAGCGCATGGGCTTTTACCACACGAAGGACGACCGGCTGCTTGTCAGCGGGTTTTACGGGCATACGCCGCACCATGACCTTTGCCCGTGGAACCAGTACGGGATCGGCCGCGTCGTAAGAGAGGTTTTCAGTGACGGCGGACTCGGGGAGATTTATTTTATCCGTTATCTCGATTACTCGGGACACACTCAAAAAACACTGCCGTTTCCCGTTTATACGGAGTGCCCCGACAAACGCTTTGTCGCCTGCTGTGACGAATTGCTTTCAGACCGTCTTGTTACCCAGCAGTGGCGCGAAGAGCACGGAACCCGGGATACCTCTATCGGTTTTCCCTTGTTTGCGACAGACCCCAACGGGGATATGCCGCAAAATACGCCCTTTGAAAAGGCATCCTCATTTTGCTTTTATCATATCAGCGAGCAAAGCGTTATCGGGTTATGGAAGCAGGGTATCGTGGGCAGAAGCGATGACGGCGGAAAGAATTGGCGCATAGAGTATGCGCCGAGCTTCGCGACAAGCGGCGCGAAATCGTGGGGGCAGAAAACGGCGGACGGCCGTTATGCCATCGCCTATATCAACAGTCTTGCGAGTGAACACCGTTACCCGCTGGTTGTGGTAACCTCCGATGACGGCGTCCGATTTTCGGACATGGCGTGCGTATTCGGCGAACTTCCTCCCCGCCGGTATGATGGGATTTACAAGGATTTCGGGCCGCAGTATATCCGCGGTATCGGCGAGGGGCACAAGGAGTATCCAAAGGATGCTTTATGGCTGTGCCACAGCGTCAACAAAGAGGATATCGCCGTGACACGCGTCCCCCTGCCCATTAAAAGGCGCGTAAGCGAGCATATTTGCGACACCTTTGAGGAAAGCGTCGGCAGTTTTATTAAAGACTGGAATATTTACAGCACGAAATGGTCGCCGATAACAGCGGTTCTTCTCCACAACGACACGCCCTGTATGCGTATCGCGGATAAGGACCCCTTAGACTACGCAAGAGCCATGCGGATTTTCAAGAAAAGCCGTCAGGTGCGCGTATCGCTTTCCTTCATGAGCGCCTGCCGGTATGAAGAAAATTTGGAATTTGAAATAACGGACGAAAAGGGGATTCCCGCCTGCCGCGTTATTCTCAGCGACGCCCGGATTTCTGTACGGTACGGCTCCAATGTACTTGAAGCGTTTCGCGTTCCGCCGCACGCGCTGTGGCATACCCTTTGTTTTGAAATCGATTGCGCGAATAATGAGTACACGGTTTTTTTGAACGGTAATGCGTTCGTGACTGATGGTACAAAGCGTTTGGTCAATAAAGTCAATACGGTGGAGCGTCTGATTATCAGAACCAAACCGCGCCGTTATCTGCCGAACAATGAAATTTACCCGGAAACGCCCGATATAGAGGGTGCGGACGAAT
>CAZEXA010000053.1:0-15823 GCA_964516565.1 uncultured Eubacteriales bacterium
CCTTATACAGCAGTCCCTTGTTCCAGATTTCCTTGAGCGACCACCAGACCGATTCGATATAGGAGTTGTGGTAGGTGACGTAGGGGTTGTCCATATCCGCCCAGAAGCCGACCGTGCCCGAAAAGTCCTCCCACATGCCCTTGTATTTCCAGACGCTCTCCTTGCACTGATTGATGAACGGCTCAAGGCCGTAGCTCTCAATCTGATCCTTACCGTCGATACCGAGCAGCTTTTCAACCTCGATTTCGACCGGCAGGCCATGGGTATCCCAACCGGCCTTGCGGGGCACCATATTGCCCTTCATCGTCTGGTAGCGCGGAATCATATCCTTGATGACGCGCGTCAGCACATGCCCGATATGCGGCTTGCCGTTGGCCGTCGGCGGTCCGTCGTAAAACGTAAAGACCGGGCAGCCTTCGCGCAGTTCAAGGCTCTTCTCGAAAATCCGGTCTTTCTTCCAGAAATCGAGAACTAGTCTTTCGCGCCCGACAAAATCAAAATCTGATAATACTTTTTCGTACATACTATAGCCTCCGAACAAAAATCCTCGTCCTTTACAAGACGAAGACTGAGAAAAACTTATTCTAAAGTATATCATGGGTATTATGGCTTGTCAATAAAAATACAAAATATGGTTATGTGGGTAAATCCCGTGTTGCATTTTACCAAATTCTTTGATATACTTAACCTAACATTAACCATATGAGGTGCCATTCATGCCAAGATACAACCGTGTTCTCGTCATCATCAACCCTCGTTCCGGACGACTCAAGGTGCGTCAACAGCTCTTTGACATTGCCAGCTGTTTTTCCGAAAACGGCTGTGAAACCACCGTTTTTACGACGCGTAGCAAAGGAGACGCTCTGCGGTATGCCGCTGACATGTCAGACCGTTTTGACGCAGTCGTCTGCCGCGGGGGCGACGGGACTTTAAATGAAGTGGTCAACGGTGTCATGCGCGCCAAGGTACGCCGCCCCATCGGCTATTTGCCCGCCGGTACCAGCAACGATTTCGCGCACACCATGGGTATTCCCGCCGTCGGCAGAAAGGCCGTTGAAATGATTGTCAACGGTACCCCGAAGCCTCACGATATCGCGCTGTTCAACGATGAGCGCTATCTGAATTATACGGCATCCTTCGGCGTCTTTACGAAAGCCTCCTACGCGACTCCGCAGGGGCAGAAAAATTTGTTCGGCTACGGCGCGTACCTCTATGCGGGCGCCAAAGACTTTGCCTCAATCAAACCGATTCCCTGCAAGGTTACCTGCGACGGGCAGGTTTATGAGGGCGACTACATATTCGGTTCCATCACCAATTCCGTAACCGTCGGCGGTTTTGTCCACTACGATCCGAAGGATATAAAATTTGACGACGGTATCTTTGAAATGATTCTCGTCACCAAGCCAAACAGCGTCAAGGAGTGGTATGACCTCATCAGCGGCGCGCATAAGCAGAGGCTTGACGAGCGCTTCATCACCAGCATCAAGGGCAAGGAGTTTACGATAGAGGGCAGCCAGAAGATTGCGTGGTCGCTCGACGGCGAGTTCGGCGGCGAGCACCGCCTGTCAACGGTGAAGGTGATTCAGAACGGTATTGAGATCATCCGCAAGGCGTAGGAGAAAAGCAATGGGTGAAAACGGCAAAGGCAATAAGGATATATTTGACAATCAGTCACATAAATGGTATATTATTATAAATACAGGCTTAATCCTTGTTAAAAAATTCAAAATGAAGGGACGAATATTATGACATCAAAAATAAGAAGCGTTCTCGCACTTCTTACAGTGACAAGCCTTTTATGCGCGAGCTTTATAACGCTCGGAGAACAGACGGGTGCGAACGTTTCAAAAGCCCGTTCTGCAATCCCGACGTACAGCGAGGATACGAATACGGTATGTGAAACCGATAGAGACGTTACGGAGTCCAAACCAGCCGAAACCGCAAAAATCACTCCCGTTAAGGATACCGTCAATCAAAAAGCGGTATCAAATGCGGCTGCTGTTCTTACGGAGCAGGGGATAATCAACGAAAAAGCCGTTACCCTTGACGGGAGTACATACGATATATCCACGGTTCAGGGCGCTATTGACGCCATGTTAAAGATCCAAACCTCGGAGGATTTAAAACGTTTCGCATTTTTAGGGCTTGAAAATGTTTTCATGGCGCTTCTGAACGTTATCAATTCGGCGATACCCATGCCGCAGGATATTATTCCCGAGGATAACTATGTTTCAGAGAACTTCTATTCCGGACACGATTCTTTTGTTAAAAACGCTTCGGACGGCGCGTCATGGTCGCTCGGATACGCACAGGCAAGCCTCGTGCCCGATGATGTCTTTGAAAAGAATTACTATTTGGGCGGATATTTGCTTCAGAATTTCCCCTCGAATACGGTTGAAACAATTCTGGACGATATGAAGGTGCGCTGCATTGTTCTTGACGACGGCAGGGGAAAGGTCGTTTTCGCGACGATCGACTCTATAGGAATTGCCAACGCCGATGTCAGGAGGATTCGCGCGGCTGTCGAAAATTTGTACAGCGGTTCGGATATCGTTGCAGTCAATATTTTCACAACGCACTGTCACAGCTGCATCGACACGCAGGGACTTTGGAATCCCTTCTTTTTAAAAATCGCCAACAATTATATAGCCTCATCCACAGGCGCGCTCGAGACGATTTCAGGTCCCGACGAGGCGTTTATGCAGCTATTAATTGACCGTACAGCCGCCGCTATTACAAACGCGTGCAACACTATGGAGAAAGGCAAGCTTTACGTAAGCTCAATCGATATACCCGAATATATAGATGACAATCGCTCACCGGACTGTAAAATGACGGAGCTTAACAGGCTGCGCTTTGTTCCCAACGACCCAAGCGTTTCCGAGACGTATATAGCGAATATGGCGGCGCACCCGTATATCACCGGACTTAAAACGGATAACAGCTCGGGTAAGGAACTGTCCGGCGATTATGTATATTACGCGGAGGAAATCGTCAATAAAGCCGGCTATAACTATATGTTTATAAACGGCGCGATCAGCGGCATTTACAGCGCCCGCGGATTAACGGGCGACGGCATACCGGCGGCGCGCAGAAGCGACGAGGCTACACGCTACGGCAATGAGATAGGCAGAATGCTGCTGTCGATAACGCTGACAAAGGATGAAATCCTTGCGAAGCCTGATTGGTGGAGCAATAAAACAGAGTCCGAAGCACAGCTTTTGGAGGGGAACACAAACTACACGACCTGGTACGAAAACTGGCTTCCGGCGTCCGAGTCCGGGGTAGAACCGATACTCAACGTAAGGCTTAAAGAAGTTTTGGTCCCGGTAACCAATCCCGTTTTACAGGCTGTCGGCAAGCTTTCGCTCGCAAACAACGAATTCATAAGCCGTTCGGACGGTTCGCTTTGCACGGTCAGCGAAATCGGCTATCTCGAACTCGGAAAGAATATCAAGACGGTTCTTGTGCCCGGTGAATTCAATCCCGAGCTGATAACGGGCGGCGGCTCTATGGACGCAGAGAATTCATGCTCCGGTACAGCGTATGAATACCCGAGTTATAACAAGATAATCAGCGACAAATTAGGGTATGACGTAAAGCTTCTCGCTTTCGGCGAAGCGAATGACGGCTGCGGCTATGTAATTCCCGACAACGACTATTTGATGATATTCTTCGATGATGACGAATTTTTCGGCAATCACTATCAGGAAACCATTTCCTACGGCAAGCACACGGCAAGCGCCTACTCAAAAGCGTTTATCGAGATGGTTGACGGTATAAGTTAAGAATAAAAAAAACCGGCGAGCCGCGGCTCGCTGTTTTTTTTTAAGCAACCGCTGATGAGCGCCGGATTAAACAATTAACACATTGACTTTACCGGACGATATGGTATACTGAATACCATCTATCGGCGGAGGTTTGTATGAAAACAATATTGTCCTTATTAAATGAAAAAGTTTCCGGCGCGTTTTTACAGTGCGGCTGTCCGGCGCAGCTTGGTGCCGTCGTCGTGTCCGACAGACCTGATTTGTGCCAGTTCCAGTGCAACGGCGCGTTCGGCGCGGCAAAACTGCTGCATAAAGCACCGATGGCGATTGCCGCCGAGGTTGCCGCGATACTGAAAAGCGACCCTGTGTTTGACGCGGTTGAAACCGCGGGCGCGGGCTTTATAAACATAAAAGTCACTGACGCCTTTTTGCAGGACTATGTACAAGCTGTCTGCGCCGACGATTATTTAGGAGTGCCGCAGGCCGAAACGCCCGAGACGATTTTACTCGACTACGGCGGACCCAACGTCGCCAAGCCCCTGCATATCGGGCATCTGCGTTCGGCGGTCATCGGCGAGGCGCTGAAAAGAATTGTCAGCGCGACGGGGCGCACCGCCATCGGGGACGTCCACCTTGGGGATTGGGGATTGCAGATCGGCCTCGTCATCGCCGAGTTGTCCGAACGGCATCCCGGCTGGGCGTGCTTCTCAGAAGCGTATAAAAACGAACATCTTCCTGCCTTGACGACAGAGGAGCTTTCCGAGGTATACCCCTGTGCCAGTAAAAAGAGCAAAATCGACGAGGAATTTAAGAACCGCGCGCGTGAGATTACTGCAAGTCTTCAAAAGGGGCACGCCGGATACCGGGCGCTCTGGAAGCTGATTCTTAAAGCGTCGCTTGCCGACATCAAGGCAAATTACGAACGTATAAACGTTTCATTTGACTACTGGTACGGTGAGAGCGACGCCGAACAATATATCCCTGAACTTATGGAGATACTCGGCGCCAAGGGACTTCTTACCGAGAGCGACAGCGCGCTTGTCGTTGATGTTGCGAGAGAGGACGATAAGGCAAAGGTGCCGCCGGTCATCGTAAAAAAAGCCGACAATTCCGATATTTACGCCACGACCGATTTAGCGACCATCATTCAGCGTGTGAAGGATTTTGCCCCCTCCCAGATGTGGTATATCGTTGACAGCCGTCAGAGCCTGCATTTTACGCAGGTTTTCCGCTGTGCGGAAAAAGCGGGGATTACGGGCGGGGCACAGCTTCTGCACCTTGGCTTCGGTACGATGAACGGCGCGGACGGCAAGCCGTACAAGACCCGTGACGGCGGAGTCATGCCGCTTTCCGAGCTCTACGACATCGTCTACAGGGCGGCGCTCGAACGGGTCGGGGAGTCGGAATTCAGCGCCGAGGGCGAAAAAGAGGAAATTGCGCGTAAGATCGCGGTGGCTGCCATAAAATTCGGCGACCTCATTAACCACCGTCTGAAAGACTATATCTTTGACCCTGAGAAATTCCTCGCCGCCGAGGGCAAGACGGGTTCGTTTTTACTGTATACGGTTGCCCGTATCAATTCGATTCTCCGTAAGCTTCCGGCGGACGAACGAAAAATTGCCTTTTCCGGACAGATCTGCGCGGAAACCGAACGCGATGTACTCATGACGCTCACGCTGTGCGGTGAGGCTTTTTTAGCCGCCTACGCCGATAAAGCGCCGAATATTCTCTGCGAAAACGCCTACCAGCTCGCGCAGGCGTTCTCAAAATTCTACAGCGCCACCCATATTCTGAGCGAACCGGACGCCGCAAAAAAGGCGGCGTGGGTTTCACTGTGTATCGCCGTCAAATCAATGCTTCTAAAGCATCTCAAAGTGCTGGGCATTGAGGCGGTTGAATTGATGTAATGAGGGGAAATAACGATGAAAATCGGTTTTAACGAAGGTTGTGACCGTTATTGCAAAGGACATTCCGTTCTCGGCGATCTCGAATTCTGTGAAAAAAGCGGATTTGATTTCATTGATATTCAGTCTGAGTGCCTGGACCGCGACTTGACCGCAGGTAAAGTGACTCTTCAGCAGCTCGGAAGCTGGTTTAATACCCACAAGCTGAAAATGCTCTCCTATAACGCCCTGTGTTTTTTCAATATGAAGCAGACTCGTGACGAGAAGGACGCCGTGATGGCCGAGCTCCAAGAAATCATACGCCGTTGTCTGATTCTCGGCTGCCGCATGATTGTCGTTGTACCGTCACAGAATATTGCGGTCCATGCGGCCCGCGGCGATATTCGCGCCGACGCGGTGAACGTGCTGAAAAGTATGGTCAAAAAAACGGAGCCTTACGGAATTAGGCTGTCGCTTGAATTCTGCGGAGCGCCCGGCATGACCATAAACCGTTTCGAGGACGCTTATGAAATTGTTCGTGCAGTCGATTCGCCGCTTGTCGGCGTGACCCTCGACCAGTATCATTTCCATGCAATGGCGTCCGGCTGGGACGCTTTGGAAAAAGCCGACGGCAAGAAAATTTTCATCTGGCATCTCAATGACATGGAAGATATGCCCTGCGGTGCCGCCTATAACACCGACGAAAAGCGCCTTTGGCCGGGGGATATCCGCGGCTGCCTCGATCACCGGCGTTATGCCGAAACGCTCAAAAAGATCGGTTTTGAGGGAGACTGCTGTACCGTCGAGGTTTTCCGGCCGGATTATTACAAGCTCGGTCAGGAGGAAAACGTCCGCACTGCGGCTGCCGTTACTAAAGCGCACGTGGAAAAATATTGGTAAGCGAATGAATTTCGATCAGGGGCGTTGTTCGTTTTCGGGGTCGCTGACAATCTCTTCAGAAATTTCGAGAGCCGTCTGTGGACGCAGGCGTGCCCGGACGGCACTTTTTGTTCGCCCCTTTCGGTACGCCCATAGGATACCGTAGGTGGTTGTATAGAAGGCGACCAGCCCAAGCCCCGCAATCAGCCCGGACGTTTGCCCGGGGACAAGCGGCATACAGACAATCGATAACAACAGAAACGCAAATACATATAACGAGGAAAACGGAAAACCGCACAGCCTGCAGGCGTGATTCGGTTTTCCGTGTTCTTTTCTGAAACGAATATGGGTTGCCATGATGACCGCATAGGTGAACAGAACCGAAAATCCGCCGGAGCTTGTCAAAAATAAATAGACTTTGGGGAAGAGCAGGCTGATCCCGAACCCCAACAGGATTGTCGCGCCCGAAAACAGAATGCCGCGGACGGGGACGTCGCGCGAATCCTTAAGAAACCCGGGTGCCAGTCCTTCGGCGTTCAGCGAGCGGATCATGCGCCCGAGGCCGAACATGGCGGTGAGCATGGTGGATAAAATCGCGGTAATCAGTACGGCGTTCATGACTTCTCCCGCCCACGCTACGCCGCTTCTATCAAGCGCTGCAACCATCGGACTTTTATTTTCGCTGAGAAAGCTTGTCGGAATCAGCGGCAGAATCGCCAGAGCCGATAGGATATACAAAACGGTCAACGACACGGCGGTTGTCCGTATGGCCTTGGGAATCGTTTTTTTCGGTTCCTTGGCTTCGCTGGCGGCAAGACCGATGATTTCAAAACCGGCATAGGCGAACATAACCAGTAAAAGACTTCCGGCGACGCCTCCCGAGCCGCCCGGCAGCAGCTTCTCGGTTTTCAGCGCCCCGAGGCCGACAGCCGTCTTACCCGGATACAGCCCGATGACAAGCAGTACCGCTAAAATAATAAACGTTACGATGGCAAGAAGTTTTATCGCCGCAAGACCGCTTTCCAGACGGCTCAGTTTTTGCGCCCCTAAAAGGTTAAAGAGCGTCACAACGACGATGACAGAAGCGCCGAACAGGGAGACGGGAATGTTGGGGTACCATTTTTGTACCAGTATGGATACAGCCGCCGCCTCGCTCGACATGGCGAGAGCCATGCCCGTAAAGTAGACCCAGCCGACGACAAAGCCCGTTCCTTGTCCGAACGCCTTTGATGCGTAGGCGCGGAAGGTTCCCGCGTCCGGCTGCGCGACGGTCATTTCCGAGAGCGCCAGAAGGGTAAAATATACCATAATACCGCCGAGGGCGTAGGCAATCATGATTCCCGGCCCTGCGGCATTCACCGCCGCACCCGAACCTAAAAAGAACGACCCGCCGATGACCGTGCCCAGCGCCATCATCGTCAGCTGACGCGCCGACAGCCCTTTTTCCGTTTTTTTTATTTTTTCCATAAAAACGCTTCTCCCTATACGAATTCCAAAGATAGTATATCCGAAAATTAATTCATAAAATCCGGTTTTCTTTTAATAATATATCTAAGGGCATAAAAGAGTAAAATTCAAGGTTTTGCCTTAAAGGAGGGTGAAAAATGGGTATTATCGGTTGGGTTGTAATCGGTGCGCTCGCGGGCTGGATTGCCAGCATGATCACAAAAAACAACAAAAAAATGGGTATACCTGCCAATATCATCGTCGGCATTATCGGTGGTTTTTTCGGCGGTTTGGTTATGAACTGGGCTGGGGATTACGGTATAACGGGGTTTAATATCCGAAGCCTTATCATCGCTACGGTCGGTTCTGTCATTTTGCTGCTTATCGTCAACGCTTTCAGGCGCGGAGATAAAAGTCAGACGTCCTCAAATTAGAAAAAACGCGAAAAAACCGCTCATCGGGCGGTTTTTTCGCTTTTGATCGGCATTGCTGTTTTTAAAAACTTTTTTAATTGGCTGCTTTCATGGTCTTTATCCTTTTAATAGCTGATTGTTTTCAAAGAAATCCTTCCACGGGTCGTCGCCGCCGATTCTGAGGAGCGCTTCCTTCATGGTAATGCCGTCGGGAGCGATATTGTCAAGCTCTTCCCAAAAAATAGGGAGTGACACCTTGGCTCCTTTTCGCGCTCTGACGGAATACGGCGCGATACTGGTGGCGCCTCTTGTGTTACGCATCCAGTCAATAAAAATTTTGTCCGTCCGTTTTGCTTTTTTGATGTTGCTTGTGTACCGGTCAGGCCATTTCATTTGCATCACCTCAGCAACCTGTTTGGCGAAATCATGAACCGTGTGCCAGGTCACGGAGGGCTTTAAGGGAACAACCACATGGTATCCCTTACCGCCGCTCGTTTTGAGGTAAGAAATAAGTGACAGCTCGCTGAGGGTCGCTCTCATATCCCTGACGCCCTGACGTACCGAAGAGAGCTCCATTCCCTCGTCGGGGTCTAAATCAAACACCATCATATCGGGTTTTTCCGGCTCATCGGCATCGCTTCCCCAGATGTGAAATTCCAGCGTGTTCATTTGGACTTCAAACAGAATTCCGGATTCGTTTTCAATATAAATATACTCCTCCGGTTCCCCGTCACTGTTGGGAATCGTCAATGTAGCGACACCCTTGCCCTTTGTACTGGGGTGTTTCTTGAAAAAACAGGAACCGGCAATCCCGTCGGGGCAGCGCAGGACGCTTAGGACCCGGTGGCTGACGTAAGGAAACATCCGCTTTGAAACCGCTTCATAGTAGCGTACTACATCGGCTTTTGTGATGACCGGGTCATCATACACCACCTTATCAGGACTGGTTATGGTAATTTTTTTATCAACCGTACCATCGCTGTTTGTTTCCATCGTCTTTTCAAATCCTTCATTCATTTTTAATATTTTTGATTTCAAAGGATTTTCATCGGTTACAAGTCCTTTGTAGCTTGCCTGCCGCAGAAGATTGTCATTGGTCATCTCCGTGAATTGAATTTGCGCAAAAAGTCTGGGCTCAAGCCAGGTAATCGTTTCACCGGGCTTCGGGACGGGGGTGTTTTTAAAAGGCGGTTTTGCTCTTTTTAAGCGGTTAAATTTCGTTTGAAGCTCCTTTACGTTAAAACGGTTAAAACCTGTTCCGGCGCGTCCCACATAGAGGAGTTCGTCCCCGTCATAATTTCCTAAAAGCAGCGAACTGAGTCCGCTCGTGTTTTTTTCAGTAAGCGTGAATCCCCCAATGACAAACGCCTGTCTTTGGGGGCATTTTAATTTAATCCAGTCGCCGTTTCTCGTCCCGCTGTAAACAGAATCCGCCTTTTTGCCTATGATGCCTTCCATCTCCAATTGACACGCCGCATTAAAGCTTTCCATTCCTTTTTCGTATACATGGCGGGAAAAGCGGAGACTTTCGGGTGCATCCGTCATCAGCGCTTCGAGCGTTTCTTTTCGTTGCATCAAGGGATGTTTGCGGAGATCGGCACCGTTTAGTGCGAGAAGGTCAAACAAAATATAGGTAAGCGTGTGTGCTTTGGGGTGTTTCAAGTAGCTTTGCAGAGCTTGAAAATCCGTCTTGCCCGATGCGTCTGTCACCGCCATTTCCCCGTCAAGCACCATCGCTCTTGAACCTGCCCAGTCAAGCAGCGCTTCGGCAACCACACTAAAACGTGCTGTACAGTCGTTATTGTTGCGTGTCATCAGCCGTACGCGGCCGCCCTCGATAAACGCAATGACTCTGTACCCGTCAAATTTTAATTCATAAACCCAACCGTTGCCCTCGGGAACGGTATTCGTGAACTTGGCAAGCTGTACATCCATTTTGTCGAACGGATTTTTTACGGTTTTCTCATCCGCGCCGTTTTCGATTTCTTCCATGGTACGCCCGGTGCGGATGCTGGTGTTAAACGCCGTTATACCGCTGTTGTCTTTGACATATTCGTCTTTTTCCTTCAGTAACAACCAGTTTTCATCGGTTTTCATCCGGATTAACGCCCATTTGCCCTTGAGTCGTCTTCCGTTCAGAACAAATTTGAGTGCACCGCTGTTCAGTCCGCCATTGACATCACCGAGCGGTTCCCATGCGCCCTCGTCCCACAGCATTACCGTTCCGCCGCCGTATTCCCCTTTAGGGATAATACCCTCGAAATTCCGGTATTCCAGCGGATGGTCTTCTACCTTTACGGCAAGCCGTTTGTCTTTTATATCATAAGAAGGCCCTTTGGGCAACGCAAAGCTCATTAGGGCTCCTCCCCATTCAAGGCGAAAGTCATAGTGGTCGCGGCGCGCCAAATGGTGCTGTACGACAAACCGGAGAAGCACGTCGGACTCTGTCTTGTCGCCCTTTGGCTCCGGCGTTTTATCGAAGTTTCTTTTTTCTTCGTATTCGCTCAGTTTCACGGTCATGCCGGCTGCTTATCCTTTTCTGCCTTTTCGACGCTGGCCTTCAGCGCTTCCATAAGGTCAATTACTTTTCCGGTACTCTCAGGTTCTGCGGCAACAATCTCCTTGCCGGAAATCTTGGTTTCGATAAGGCCCCGCAGTTTTTCCTGATATTCGTCCTTGTACTTTGTGATGTCAAACGGCGTGTCCATTGAATTTATCAGCGTTTTCGCCATATTCAGCTCCGCTTCCGAAACCGGCGGCTTACTAACTTTTTGAAAATCCCTGACGTCGTCGGCATAGAACATCGTGGAAAGGAGGATGCCGTCTTCACGCGGGATAATCGCCATCAGCGTGTCTTTCGTTCCCAAGACCGTTTTTCCGATAGCAATCTTCTGTTCGGCCATCAGCGCGGCACGGAGCAGTTCGAATGCCTTTTCGCCGCCCGGCTCAGGGGCAACCTGGTAAGTTTTATCATAATACACGGGAGATATCTGATTGAGCTGTGCGAAATGAAGAATCTGAATCGATTTTTCTTTTTCGGTTTTTATTTTTTCAATCTCCTCGTCTGTCACGACTACATATTTGTCATCGTTGTACTCGAACCCTTTGACAATATCCTCCGCTTTAATTTCCTTCCCGCAGTGTACGCATGTCTTTTTGTAGCGGATGCGGCTGTTGTCTTCCTTGTGAAGCTGATTGAAATGAATGTCGTTATCCTGTGTGGATACAACCATTGCAATCGGTATTGCCACCATGCCGAAAGTGATAACCGATTTTCGGGCTACCATAAAAAAGCACCTCCTAAAATTAATGTTTCCGCTTGAAGTATAAGTATACTTAAATATTCTTCACTTTTTTTAGACCGTTTGTTAATCCAAAACGCGAAAAACCCCGGCTTTTCACTGACAAAAAGCCGGGGCGTTCATAAGGAGAAGCGAGAGGGTTTTCGGGGGAACCGCCTCTTAAACGGTACCGTTAAAGCATTTCAATTGCGCCTGCGGCACCCATACCGGCACCGATGCACATGCTGATCAAACCGTATTTTCCGCCGGTATCCTCGAGATACGAAAGGGCTTTACACATCAAAATCGAGCCGGTGGCTCCCAACGGATGCCCCATGGCAATGGCGCCGCCGCGCGGATTCACTTTATCGAGATTTAACCCAAGCTGCTCAATACAGATGAGCGACTGTACCGCGAAGGCTTCATTTAGTTCGATGATGTCAAATTGATCAAGCTCCATACCGATGCGGTCGAGTAACTTCGGAATGGCGTAAACCGGACCGATACCCATCATAACCGGATCGACGCCCGCTACCTGATAACCGAGGAATTTGGCGATCGGCTTAATGCCCAGCTCTGCGGCTTTTTCTGCCGACATCATCACGACAAACGCCATGCCATCGTTCATGGGGGAGGAGTTGCCGGCTGTTACCGAGCCATTTTCCTTGAAAGCGGCGGGCAGTTTTTTCAAATCTTCATAAGTGACGTCGTGACGAATACACTCGTCCTCGGAGAAAATTTCGATCGCGCCGTTTTTGTCCGTATAGGTGACGGGGATGATTTCCTTTTTAAAGGCACCCGCCTTTTGCGCCTTAGAGGCCTTCTGGTGGCTTAGCAGCGCAAAATTGTCCATATCCTCTCTGGGAATGTCGAACATATCTGTTAGGACTTCGGCCGTAGTACCCATAGGAAGGTAACAGCTGGCTCTTTCTTTAAAGATTTTCGGATCGAGAGCTGTCAAATCCAGAGCGGTCATCGGGAGCATGGACATCGATTCAACGCCTCCGGCGATGACGATATCCGCCTGATCCGCCATAATCTCATTTGCCGCATAGGCAATGCTCTGAAGACCCGAAGAACAGAAGCGGCTGACTGTTACTCCGCACACCTCGTCCGGTAAGCCTGAGCGGATGACGATAATTCTCGCCATGTTGAGACCCTGTACATCCTCCGGCGTCGAGCAGCCGACTATGACGTCGTCAATTTCTTCGAGCGGCAAATTCGGAACTTTTTCCAAAACGCCCAGCAGGACTTCGCTTGCTAATTTAACGGGATACTCCCCGACTAAGGTACCTTTTGTCGCTCTGCCGACCGGCGCTCTTCCGTAGGCAACGATAACGGCATCTTTAAGGTTATTCATAATAATACTCCTCCTTCATTAATATACAGTCATGACTTTTAAGTCATCAGATATAATCAAGTCCGCCTCTGTCTCAGCTTTCAGCTGCTCCACGGTGGTGTCCGGAGCGATTTCCTTGACCACCAGACCCTTGTCGGTAACCTCGATATATGCTAAGTTGGTTACGATAATATCCACACAGTGCGCGCCGGTAAGGGGGAAAGTGCATTGATTAAATATTTTAGGATCGCCTTTATTGGTGTGCTCCATGGCGACAATCACTGTTTTTGCGCAGGTGATAAGGTCCATTGCGCCGCCGTACCCCGCCATCAGCTTTCCGGGAACCATCCAGTTGGCAAGGTTGCCTTCTTTGTCAACCTGCAAAGCGCCGAGCACCGTGATATCCACGTGCCCGCCTCGAATGAGCCCGAAGGAAACTGCACTGTCAAAAAACGAACCGCCCGGATTAAGGGTAGCCCAAGCTCCGCCCGCGTCAAAAACATCCTTATTGATTTCATGCAAGGGCGGTGCTGCTCCCAGTCCCAACACACCGTTTTCGCCCTGAAGCGTCACTTTCAATCCCGGCGGAATATGGTTCGGAATCAGTGTTGGTAAACCGATACCCAAATTGACAACATCGCCTTCCTTAAACATCATGGCGACTCTTCTTGCAACGAAATTTCTCCAATCCAAAGCCATATTAAGCACCTACCTTTACAATGGCATCAATCAGAATGCCCGGCACGGTGACCAGCTCCGGGTCGATTTTGCCTACCTTAACAACTTCTTCTGCTTCGACAATGGTATATTTGGCGGCAGCCGGCATTAAAGCGCCGAAATTTTTCGTACAGCCGCTCATAAAGCAGTTACCGTCTAAATCGACTTTTGCCGCCTTGATGATGGCTACGTCGCCGGTAATCGCTTTTTCCATCAAATACTCTTTGCCGTCGATGGTCATTTTCGTCTTGCCTTCTTCGACAGCCGTTCCAAATCCAACCGGTGTAAAGAACGCGGGGATACCGGCTCCGCCGGCCCGGATTCTTTCCGAAAAGGTTCCCTGAGGGATGATTTCCAGCGTGCCTTCGTTATACATTTTTTCGGCAGCGGCACTGGGTCTGGTAAACGTCGCAATCATGCCTCTGGACCGCGTTCTCAGCATTTTCTCAAAAGCGACCAGATAGTTCTGGTTTGCGGCATTGGCAACAAAGAATAAATCCTTGAGTTCGGTTTGTTTCAGAATTGTCCGCATAACGCGGCCTGGGTAACCCATCGGTCCGAAACCGCCGACTAAGATCGTATCACCGTCCTTTATCGGAGCGATAGCATCCAGGATAGTCATTAACTTACCCATACATTAACCACCTTCTGTCTAATCTTTATAACAAAAAACATTACTTAAGATTTTTGAACAATTCCAGATTGTCATAGGAATATGTCCGTTCTCCGTTTTCAATCGAATGAACGATTTCAACCACTTTATCATTGTATGGCGTGGGAACTCCCGCTTTTTTGCCATAATAACAAACGGCGCCGTTCATTGCGTCGATTTCGGTTTTTCTGCCGTGTTCCAAATCCTGAAGCATACTTGCTTTGAGCAGGTTATGCTTTTTAATGACAATCGGAATCACAAACAGCGACTTCATTTCCGTTATTTTGTCTTTGTAATCAATCAGCTTAACAACATCTTGACCTTGGATGGGCTCGATTTTAATACCCAGAGCGTTGGTCACATCGATACATTCTTTGATAATACGCAAAATGCAAAGACGGGATTTCTTTTCGGCAGCCGCTTCCCCGAAGGTGCAGCCCATAACCGCAGACATCCCGCTGAAAGACGCATTGATAATCAGCTTCGACCAGCGGGCGCCGGCGAAGTTGTCAACAATGGTTGTCGGCCCCATGAGTTCCAGAAGCCTTTTGATTTCGTTTATTTTCGGGTTGGGCTTGCCGGTCACCGTACCGATGTCAAACGTCAGACTGTCGGTTTCCGACGTCAGCTCTGAAACGCCGGGACGGATAAATGTTGCGCCCCACGCAATGGTACAGCCGACCACTCTGTCGTCACCTATCACTGCGGCAACAGATGGTTCCGGCATCCCGTTCTGCATGGTACAAATCACCGCGTCATCATTCAGATGCGGCAAAAAATCTTCAATAATGGTTTTGTTGAGCATTTGCTTGGTCATTAAAAACACCAAGTCATACTTGCCCGTGACTTCGTCGTTGGTCATTGCGCTGACCGGAACATTCATTTTTACGGTTCCGATGATTGTTGCGCCGTTTTTCTTCAACTCTTCGACGTGTTCTCGGTTGATATCGATTAAATCAACCTGTTCCTTTGCTTTTGATATGTACGAGCCTAAAACGAGTCCCATTGAGCCTGCGCCAAGTATTGCGGTTCGCATGAAGTATTCCTCCTTTTTATTTTTGTCGGTAAAACCGAAACAAAACAAAACCATACGGGGTTAAAAAACCGAGGGATAGGAATATTCTGTTTGTATCTCCAGCACCGGTATTATAATATATAAATGTCTAAAATTACAATAATTTAGTTGATTATATCACAATATATATTTCAATGCAATAGCAAGATAAAAAATCAAGAAATGCGTACTAATCCCTAAAAATGCCAAGCAACCCATCTACGATGGCATCGTCATATTCAATAACTATTCCCGTCATCGTTGGCATATTCAACAAATATCCCGTTGGTGTTGACAGAAAAAATAAATCCGGCGGCATAACAGAACCAGCCAGCCGGAAAATATTTTTTACTTTGATATTTATCCTCTGATCTTCTGCAGAATATTTA
>CAZEXA010000054.1:0-15381 GCA_964516565.1 uncultured Eubacteriales bacterium
GTATGGTCAAATTATTTGTAAATTATTCTATTTACACGGAGCGCGGGACACTCCCATCTTGGAAAACCTCAATTAACTTATGCTATGTCCGCTATAGATGCTGATTATGTTCGGAATACATTGGGTTTTACTGGTCAAGGTGTACGCGTTGGCATTCTAGATGAAGGAAGGGTCGGAACACATACCGAATTGAATTCTTCAGATATAACGCGTTTGGATCCGAGCTCTGCTGTCAGCAGTCATTCCACTCTAGTAGCCAGAATACTCTGTGGAATTAATGGACCGGCTAAAGATGCGACGGTATTTTCAACCTCGGCAAATGTCAGTTCTGAGATAAGCATTGAGCAACTCATTTCTCAAAATGTATCTGTGATTAATGTTAGTCTTGCATATGGTTCGCCTTCTGGTAATTTTTATTCCGATCAAGAACGCTGGATGGATCATGTGGCTAATCAACACGATGTTACTATTGTTACTGTTGCAGGTAATGATGGTGTAGCCAACCGAGTTGTTGCTTTTGGTTTAGCTTTTAATGTTATAACGGTTGGTGCCACTGACCCTAACGGGACCACCTCTATAAACGATGATACGTTTTGTGACTATACATGTACTTATAATGGCGGTTCAACCGGATGTGCAAAACCTGATTTTCTTGCTCCGGGCCAGATGCTTGGCACAGGAGGAACCAGTTTTGCAGCTCCTTTAGTAGCCGGCGTTATTGCCCAAATGATTGAATTTAAGCCGTCAATAGCAACAAAACCGGAATTGATTAAGGCTGTTCTGACAGCAAGCTGTGAAAAAAAGTATAATGAATCTTTAACTTCAGGATTAACCGCCCAAGAAGGAGCAGGCGCTATTAACGCGAGACGGGCTATCTGGGTATTGAGTATGGGAAGATATTCTACCGGTACGATGTCGACCGGAACTGTGACGAAAACTTTTACAGTCACGAGTAGTGATTCCTCTATAAGGGCATCCGTTGCTTGGGTTAGACCGAATACAGCGTCTGGCAATCACAATAATGGAGTTGGCAATACTGCTACGCATCCAAATTTACGACTCCAGGCAAATAAACCTAATGGTACAACAGTAACCTCAAATTTAACTACAAGTTCTGTCGAACTCGTATATTACAAGACAAACGGCAGTACTGGTACATGTACTATTCGGGTAACAAGAATGGATTCACAAAATAATTCTTTTCAATATGCAATAGCATGGGATTAGTTAAATAGTTAAAATAGAATTTTTCACAATTACTCTAAAAGGAGATAGATATATATGCTAAATTTCAAGAAGAAAAAAAGTATTTTTACTGTTTTCCTGTTCGCGGTGCTCATGATCATCGTTATAGCGACTATCTTTGTTTTTATTGAAAAAGGGCAGCTGACATTCGGTACCACACAGGCTTCTTCCGATGCGGTTTTCGAATCCGCCCGCACTCAGACAGAGAAATCAGATGAATTAAAAACGACACTCCCTATGACTGAACAAAGTGAAAGCGCCGAAATCATTTCATACCGTGTAGATGAACACGCCATACATCAATTTTCTGTAAATTACATGTATATGTATTATGGAAATTTCAGCTCCCGCTATGAAAGCCTGTTATTTTCAAAACCGCCGACGATAAAAGAGCTTCGTGCTAAGGAACAGCTATTACAATACTCATTGGATAATGAAAAACGCGAAGAGATGTTTCAAAATATATACCGGCTTACAAGCTCGTTCTCTGAGGCAGATTATAAAAAGTATGACGTCGTTGTGTTTTTTACTTACTATGGAAGTGCGGCGACTGATTTCAAATTGAATAGCCTGACAGTTGAGAATAATCGTATAAAGTGTAATACGGATATTACAGCTCCCTATCCACACGCGGCTGTAATGACAGGAAACATCATTGCAATGACCATCTCAAAGGGGCAGTTAACACAAGCGCCGGAAATACAACATATATTTAATAAGGATAGTATTGAAGAATCTACGAGGGCTGTACAGTAGCAATTCCTTGTTTATATAACTACTGTATTAAAAAATGGCTGTTGTTCTTTCAAGCGCTTACCATTTTATTGTATTATTATGATATACGCGCCGCCGGTTGTGTTTTCCTCGGTGAAAACCAGCCGGTATAATTTATCGCGTTCCCAGTCGCGGTGAAGCCCCCCGTCGGTTAAGGGGATTTCCTCGCACTTTACCGACAGTGTCGGGTTGTACGTCAGTACGCGCCCACAGGCGAGCGGTATGCTGCCGTTGTCGGCTTTATGCGGTTTGTCGCAGAGCAGGATGTGAAACGCGATCGTTCCCTCTTCCTTTAGCGTCAGCGCGTCGGTCACCGTGACCGCCCCATCGCTGAGCGCCGCGGTACGCACAAAGCTTTCGATACCGGCTTCTTCGGGGTAGGCGTCTTTCAGTTGCATGGAAACCGTTTGCTTTTCAAGTTCGCATAAAACGTCACGTGCTGCGTATTTTTTGCCCGCGCGCTGCGCGGCGCCGTTTATTTGCGGCAGATTGTGAAAGGATGACTGCATCGTCCAGATTTCATACCGTTTATCGGAAAACGTGTCCCGCGTGTAGGTGCCCACGCCTGCGTCGATAATCAGCGGCTTTCCGCCGCTGTAAACAATGAAATTGCCGATGTCGTTGTGGTTGTGGCTTTCGGCGTTGCTGCCGCCCTTTATCGCGAGGTACAGTCCCTTGTTTTCCTCATCGCTCTCACGAAACGCCGCGACGCAAAGGTTATCGAGAAACACTGCTTTCGGCGGTTGATACGATACGTTCTCCTCAAACGCCGTGAACAGGTATTTCAGCACCCTGTACGGGAAATAGTTGCTGATTTTTATATTACCGTATTTTTTGCTTCCCGAAACACCGAATGCGTAAAGCGCATCGGAGCGTACCTTTTTCCCGAAATCGGCAATCAGCGGATAACTCGCGCTCAAGGCGGCGTGAGCGTCGGCAAACGGGATGAAGTACCGGTCGGCGATATGCGCCTTCATGATGTATTCACCCATATTTTTTATCAGCGGTACGCCGTAAACGTCGATTTTGCCGCCCGACAGGTCGTATAAAACATTGAGGCAGTCAAAGTATGAGGCACCTGCGGCGTTCCAGTAGCCCGGTCCTTCGTCACAGCCGCCGTCGGGCGCGTAACCGGCGGTAAAGTTGTCAAGATAACGCATCGCCCTATTGGCTATGGCGGCGCGTTCGCTTTGCGCCGTGACGCACAGCGCGGCGGCGGTCAGAATATTCGAGAGGATCCACGGGTTCCAGTTGTTGACCGGTATTCCCGACTCGCCTGTCCACCAGAGCAACGGATTGGTTTCAAACGGTTTGAAAATACGCCGGCGCAGTTCAAAAAGGATGCGCGCCGAAACGGTAGGACATGCTTTGTCAAGGGCTTTTTTCGAAAGATTTTGCACCATTGCGAGCAGTGCGCCGGTCGCCGCCGAGAACAGGTCGATGGTGGTTACCTTCGCGGTATATTCGTTTGTCAGTGTGCCCGCCATGTGGGCGGGTACGACCCATGTCGTTTCCTCAAGGATATGCCATACGCCCTCAAGGAGCTTATCGGTAAAGCGCCCCTGTCCCTCGGCGTATTCCGCGAGCAACAGCGTGAATACGGTGTCGCGCCGCTCGAAGTACACTTTTTCATACACCGAGCGGTCGCCGTCGCGCACGAAGCGCATGTAGTCGAGCGCGCTCAAAGGGGAAAAAGGCTTTGTCAGCAGCGCCTCGCCGTTACGGATAAGCGATTGGCGGGTTTCTTCCGACAACACCGGATTTTCCATGTCGGCAAACAGTTTGAATTGTTTTAAGGGCAGGATGCTTTCGGCGGCATTGACGCCGGTTTCCTCAAATATTCTCATGTTTTACACCTCTTTTTCCGATTGTAACACAAAATACCGCCCTCCGCAACATTTACAAACGAAGCGAGATTGTGTATACTTTAGATAGTGAATTGCAAAACATAAAAATGCCAACCGACATCTGGCATCTGACATCTGAAAACGGGGGAAACGTGTTGAAGGACTACGATTACTACTTATTTGATTTTGACGGGACAATCATGGATACAGAGAAAAGCATTAAGAGCAGCCTTTTGTTTGCGCTCGATTTTTACGGAATACACGGCGTCACCGCCGACCAGCTTGACAGCTTTATCGGTCCGCCGCTCTTTGTGAGCTTTAAAGCAAATTTCGGGGTGACCGACGAACGCGCCGCGGAGCTTGTGGCGAAGTACCGCGAGCGCTATCATGCGGGCGGTTGCTTTGAGTGTACGCTCTATGACGGCGTACTCACGGTTTTTGAGGAGCTTAAAAAACGCGGCAAGAAAATCGCCGTAGCATCCTCAAAACCCGCGGGACTTGTGAAAATGATTTCCGACTATCACAATATTTCAAAATATTATGACGCGGTGTCTGCCGAAAGCCTTGATAAGACAGGTTCCGACAAGAAAGAGCTGATAGAAACCGCCCTCGACATGCTCGGCTGTACCGATAAATCGAGAGCGGTGATGGTTGGGGACAGATATTTAGACATCGAGGGAGCCAAAGGCGCCGGTATCGACAGCGCCGGAGCCGTTTTCGGCTTCGGCACCGAGCAGGAGCTGAAAACAGCGGGCGCTACATATCTGTTGTACAAGGCTACTGATTTGTTAGCTTAGCTCGAATTGTCCGGTATATAATTGATAATATTTGCCCTGTGCGGCGAGCAGCTCCTCATGGTTGCCGCGCTCGATGATTTTCCCGTGCTCAAGCACCATAATGGCTTTGGCGTTACGCACCGTCGAAAGGCGGTGTGCGATAACAAAGACCGTGCGTCCCTCCATAAGCTTATCCATACCCTTTTCAATCAGCTTCTCGGTGCGCGTGTCAATGGAGCTTGTCGCCTCGTCTAGAATCAGTACCGGGGGATTGGCGACGGCTGCCCGCGCGATGGCGAGGAGCTGCCGCTGTCCCTGGCTTAAGGAGCCGCCGTCATCGGACAAATGGGTGTTATAGCCCTCGGGCAGGCGGGTAATAAACGAGTCGGCGTTGGCGAGCTTTGCCGCGGCCACGATTTCGTCGTGCGTCGCGTCGAGCTTCCCGTATCGGATATTTTCCTCAACGGTGCCCGTAAACAGATGCGTATCCTGTAAGACCATGGTGAGAGAACGGCGTAAGTCGTCCTTTTTTATATCCCGTATATTGATACCGTCGTAGGTGATTTTGCCGTCGGTAATATCATAAAAGCGGTTAATCAGATTGGTTATCGTCGTTTTGCCTGCGCCGGTCGAGCCGACAAAGGCAATTTTTTGACCGGGCTTCGCATAGAGCGACACCTTTGACAGCACCTCGGCTTTTCCGTCATACGAGAAGGTGACGTTCTCAAACCGGACGTCGCCGCACAGCGGCGTATAAACCGCAGCGCCATCGTTTTCACACATCCTCCAAGCCCATTTGCCGGTGGGCGCGGCGCTTTCGGTGATTTTGCCCGCTTTGTCAAAAACGGCGTTTACGAGCGTAACGGCGCCCTCGTCCTCCTCAGGCTTTTGGTCAATGATGGCGAAGATGCGCTCCGCGCCCGCAAGGGCTGCCAAAATGTTGTTGAACTGTTGGGAAATCTGCGTAATCGGCTGGGAAAACTGGCGCGTGTACTGTAAAAACGACACGAGCGAGGCGATGTCGAGAGAGGTGATGCCCTTGATAATTAACGCCGCGCCCGCTGTGGCGGTCAGGGCGTAGTTGATGTAGGAGAGGTTGCCCATGATGGGCATGATGATACTGGCATAGGTGTTGGCATTGGCGGAAGCCTTTCGGTATTCCTCGGCCAGTTCCTTAAACTCGGCTTTCGTTATCTCCTCACGGCAGAAGACCTTGACAACTTTCTGCCCTTCGATATGTTCCTCGATAAAACCGTTGGCTCTGCCGACGGCAGCCTGCTGTTTGCGGAAGAAACCGACGCTCTTGCCGCCGACGAACTTGATAACGGTGAGCATGATGACGAGCATGACAATCACAAGCAGCAGCAGAGCGGGACTTAATACGGTCATCATCACAAACGTGCCCACCACCGTGACCAGTGAGGCGATGGCCTGTACCATTCCCTGACTGACGGTCTCGCGGATGGTATCGACATCGTTTGTAAAGCGGCTCATCAGTTCGCCGTGGGTATGCTTATCGAAAAAGGCGATCGGCAGGTCCTCAAGATGCTCAAACAAATCCTTGCGCAGCAGATTGAGTGTCCGGTGCGAAACGTTCAGCATCACCCGGGCGTAAACATACTGCGACACCACGCCGACAGCGTAAATGCCGCCGAGAATAAAGAGGCAAACGGAAATTCCCGAAAGACAGACGGCAACGTCGCCGCCCCTTAAGGCGGTTTCAAGCCGGGCGACGATCGGTTTCAGCATATAGGTGCCCGCTACGCCGCTGCCCGAGCTGAGAACCACGAGCAGCGCTACCAGCGTGAGGGAGCTTTTTTGCTTAAAAACGTAGGTCATCAGACGAGTAAAGGTTGCGCGTGCGTTCTTCGGCTTTTCGAAGCGCATCCGACCGCCCGGTCCGGGAGGGCCGCTCGGTTGTGTAGCTGCCTTAGGCTGCGCCATGTTCACTCTCTCCTTCCTGCTGGGAATCGTAGACCTCACGGTAAATTTCGCTGTCTTTCATCAGCTCATCGTGTGATCCGACCGCGCTGATTTTACCGTCGTCAAGGACGACGATTCTGTCGGCGTCCTTGACGGAGGCAATCCGTTGGGCAATAATAATTTTTGTTGTACCGTTGAGCGACAGTAACCCCTCGCGGATTTTTTTGTCGGTTGCCGTGTCTACGGCGCTTGTGCTGTCGTCGAGAATCAGGATTTTCGGTTTTTTGACGAGTGCCCGCGCGATGGTCAGGCGCTGCTTCTGACCGCCCGACACATTGACGCCGCCCTGTCCGAGCGAGGTATCATACCCGTCGGGAAACGAGCGGATGAAGGCGTCGGCCTGCGCGGTTTCGGCCGCGGCCTGAATAGCGGCGTCGGAGGCGTCGTTTCCGCCCCACAGAAGGTTACTTTTTATTGACCCGGAAAACAGCACATTGTTTTGAAGCACCATCGAAACGCTTTCGCGCAGAGCGTTCAGCGTGTAGTCACAAACGGGACGGCCGCCGACAAGCACCTCTCCGGAGGTTGCTTCATAGAGGCGCGGTATCAGCTGCACCAGCGTTGATTTGGCGCTGCCGGTCGTGCCGATGATGCCGATTGTCTCACCGGATGCGATTTTAAGATTGATATTTTCAAGAACATTTTTCTCGCCCGACAAATTGTATTTGAAGCAAACGTTTTTCATTTCAACCGAACCGTCGGCGACTCTGAGAGAAACGTCTGCAGTCGTGTCGGTGATGGCGGGCACCTCGGAAAGCACCTCAGATATGCGTGTCATTGAGGCTTTTGCCATGACGGACATGACAAAAATCATCGAGAGCATCATCAGCGACATCAGTATCTGCGACACATAGGAGATAATCGCCGACAAATCCCCAAGCTGCATGGTGCCGCCGACAATAAACCGGCTCCCGAAAAACAAAATGGTAATGATGCAGACATACATGGCGATAGTCATGAGCGGCCCGTTTAAAATCACGAGCTTTTCGGCGAAGATTGAAGCGTCGCGCAGTTCATCGTTGCTAATTTGAAATTGTTCCTTCTCGTGCCGGGCGCGCACAAACGACTTGACGACCCGAACGGCAATCAGGTTTTCCTGAATGGAGGTGTTGAAGCGGTCATATTTTTGAAACATCGCCGTAAAGCGCGGGTGCGCTCGCTTGCCGATAAGTATCAGCGCAACAGCCAAGGGCGGCGCGACGATTAAAAACACCAGCGACAGCGTTGAATTGATCCTGAGGGCGTAAATAATCGCCATGCAGAACATCAACGGAGCGCGCACGCAGATACGCACGATCATCATGAAGGCGTTTTGCAGCATGTTGGTATCGGTTGTCATGCGGGTAACCAGCGAACCGGTTGAGAATTTATCTATATTGGAAAAGGCAAAATCCTGAACCTTGTTGAACAGCGCCATACGGCATTCGGCACCGAAACCTGTACCGGCAACAGCGGCAAAACGGGCGGCGAGCGCTCCGCAAATCAGCGAAAGCATGGCCATGAGAATCATTTTCAGCCCAAGAGAAACGACATAATCGAAATCGCTTTTTAAAACACCGTCATTGATTATGCTCGACAGTAAAAACGGGATACGCACCTCGATGGCTACCTCGCCGGCAATCGACAGCGGCGCCAAAACGGCGGGGAGCCTGTATTTCTTGGCAAAGGGGAAAAGCTGTTTTATCATATTTTGCTGTCTCCTTTGCTTTGTTCTTCTTCCTGTAAAAGTAACTCGCGCATTCGCTCCGGCGTAAAGTCGGCGGCGGCGATGTTGCCGGTCAGACGGGTAAGATAGGCGACAAGCGTTTCCTTTTCCTCGTCTGCAAAACCCGAAAACAGCCGTGCATCGGTTTCTAAACAGACCGAGTGAAAGCGTTCCAGCGCTTTCAGACCGTCCTCGGTCACCGAAAGGCGGTTGCGGCGCGTATCGTCCTTGTCGGGTTCCCTTTTCAGCAGACCGGCTTTTTCAAGCCTTTTTACCGAAACGGCGACCGACGGCGGCGAAACGCCCAGCCCGTCGGACAGCTCGTTTTGTGTACAGCCGTCTTTTTCAATCACATATTCGAGCAGCCGCGGCTGACCGAAGTACAGCCCAGCGGCGGCGGACGCTTTGAAAATTTCGTAGCGGTGGGCAGCCATCATACGCATCATAAGATGAACGATTTCCTTATTCTCCATAATGCCTCCTAATAATATTAACCGGTTAACCGTTAAGCGGTTAACATATTATATCATAACCGAAATCAATATAGTTCTTAAATAGAAACAACGAGAAATATAGCATTATCACCAAAAAATGACCCAATATGTTTACGCGGCTGTAACAAAATACTTAAAAACCTACTTGAAAAAGTACATAATATTTGATATGATATACAATCAGAATAGTAAATACCGGCAGGCAGAAGAGGTGAGAGGATGGAACAGAGAAAAGCACAGAGCAATAACGATTTTCCGCTGTATGTTTTTCATCAGGGCAATAACCGCTGCGCCTATGATTTTTTGGGTGCGCACCGGACCGGGGTGAAGGAGTATACCTTCCGCGTTTGGGCACCGCACGCCGAGAGCGTGTCGGTTGTCGGGGATTTCAACGACTGGAACGGTGAAAAAACCGCCATGCGCCAGCTCAGCAGCGGCGGCGTCTGGGAGGGTATTGTTTCGGACGTCTGTGAGTATGACGCCTATAAGTATGCCGTCACCTGTGCCGACGGGCGCGTCATTTTAAAGAGCGACCCCTACGCGCTGCATATGGAAACCCGTCCGGGCACCGCGTCAAAAATTTATGAGAGCGCTTACGAATGGAATGACGGGGAATGGCTCAAATTAAGGCGGGAAACCAATATTTACGGTTCTCCGGTCTGTATTTACGAGTTACATGCCGGCTCGTGGAAAAAGCATGAGGACGGTAATTTTTACTCATACAGGGATTTGGCGTTTGAGCTGATTCCGTATATCCGTGAGATGGGGTTCACCCATATCGAGCTCATGCCTTTAGCGGAGCACCCCTATGATGGTTCGTGGGGTTATCAGATCACCGGCTATTTTGCCGTGACCTCGCGCTACGGAACGCCCGACGATTTCAAGTTTTTCATCGACGAGTGCCACAGAGCGGGCATCGGCGTCATTATGGACTGGGTGCCCGCGCATTTCCCAAAGGACGAGCATGGATTGTACGAGTTTGACAGTGCGCCGCTGTACGAATACGCCGATATTCGCAAGGGCGAGCACCGCCAATGGGGCACCAGGGTATTTGACTACGGTAAAAACGAAGTGCAGAGCTTTCTCATCTCCAACGCCTATTTCTGGCTCGCGGAGTACCATATCGACGGGCTTCGCGTTGATGCGGTCGCCTCAATGCTGTATCTCGACTACGGCCGTGAAAGTGGCGAGTGGGTGCCCAACGTGAGCGGCGGCAAGGAAAATTTAGAGGCTGTCGCGTTCCTGCGCAAGCTCAACGAAACGCTGTTCGAGTGCTTCCCGGACATTCTCGTCATCGCCGAGGAAAGCACCTCATGGCCGATGGTGTCAAAGCCGTCGTATCTCGGGGGGCTGGGTTTCAATTTTAAATGGAACATGGGCTGGATGAACGACATTCTCAAATACTTCTCGCTTGACGGCTATTTCCGTAAGTATAACCACGATTTGATTACCTTTTCGTTTTTCTACGCTTTTTCCGAGAATTTTATCCTGCCGATTTCCCACGACGAGGTTGTTCACGGCAAGCGCTCCCTGATTGAGAAAATGCCGGGCACCTATGAGGAAAAGTTCGCGGGTGTGCGCGCGTTTCTCGGCTATATGTACGCGCACCCGGGCAAGAAACTGCTCTTCATGGGGCAGGAATTCGGACAGTTCATCGAATGGAACTACGAGCAGGGACTCGACTGGTTCTTGCTTGATTACGAAAAGCACCGGCAGCTTTCGGACTACACAAAGGCGCTCAACGCCTTCTATAAGAAGACGCGGGCGCTTTGGCAGATCGATTACAGCTGGGAGGGCTTCACATGGCTCGTCAGCGACGACTGTGACAATTCCGTCATCGCCTTTCAGCGGCATGACGACGCGGGGCAGTGTCTGATCGCCGTGCTAAACCTCACCAACGTCCGGCGCGAGGGTTACCGTATCGGTGTGTCGGAAAATTCTGTGTTTGAGCTGAAGTTTAGTTCCGACGAAAAGAAATTCGGCGGCTCGGGCGAAAAGCTCAAAAAGATTGTCAAAGCGGACGCGGTGCCGATGCACGGTTTTAATTCAAGTATCGAGCTTGTGTTGCCGAAGCTCTCCGCACAGTATTTCATTTGCCGTGAAAGCCGAAAGTCATAAAGCCGAATAATCCGAAGGAAGGGTAAGAGGATGGCAAAAAAGAACGAATGTATTGCAATGCTGCTGGCAGGCGGGCAGGGTAGCCGCTTAGGCGTGCTGACCCAAAAAATCGCCAAGCCCGCGGTGCCTTACGGCGGAAAGTATAGGATTATTGATTTTCCGCTGTCCAACTGCGTCAACTCCGGCATTTATACCGTTGGTATTCTGACGCAGTACCAGCCGCTTGAGCTCAACGACTATATCGGCAATGGTCAGCCGTGGGACCTTGACAGGGCGCAGGGTGGCGTACATATTCTGTCGCCGTACCAGCAAATCAAGGGGACCGAATGGTACAAGGGCACCGCCAACGCCATTTATCAGAACATTCATTTTATTGAGCGGTACGCGCCGGAATATGTTGCGATTCTTTCGGGCGATCACATCTATAAAATGGACTACGCAAAGATGCTTCAGTACCACAAGGAGAAGGAAGCGGCGTGCACCATCGCCATGCTTGAGGTGCCGTGGGAGGAAGCTTCGCGCTTCGGGCTGATGTTTGTTGATGAGAACGGGGCGATTACCGATTTTGAGGAAAAGCCGAAAAACCCGCGCAGCAATAAGGCGTCGATGGGCGTCTATATGTTCACATGGGAAAAGCTGAAAAAGTACCTGATTGAGGACGAGGCGATTTCCGGTTCTACAAACGATTTTGGCAAGGATGTCATCCCCGCCATGCACCGTGCCGGTGAGCGGATGTTCGCCTATGCCTTCAACGGCTACTGGAAGGATGTCGGGACCATTGACAGTCTGTGGGAGGCCAATCTCGATTTGCTCAATCCCAAAGCCAATATCGACCTCTCCGACAATTCGTGGAAGATTTACGGGCGCAGTCCCGTGTCCCCGCCGCAGTATGTGGCAGAGGACGCGGTGTTGCAAAACTCGATTGTCGCCGAGGGCTGCGTTATAGAGGGCAGTATCGAATATTCCGTGCTGTTTACCAATGTCACTGTCGAAAAGGGCGCGGTGGTCGATTACTCAATCGTCATGCCCGGCGCGGTTATCAAGAAGGGCGCCGTTGTTCAGTACGCGATTATCGCCGAGGACGCCGTTATCGGGCAAAACGCGGTCATCGGTGAAAACCCCGAAAAAATCGGCGATCTCGCCGATTGGGGCGTCGCCGTCGTCGGCGAGAGAGTGAAGGTTATGGATGGGGCGACCGTGAAGGCAAAGGCCATGGTTTCCTGTGATGTGAAAGAAGGTGAGACCGTATGAGGGGGAGCGACGTACTCGGGGTCATTTACTCCAATTCCCACGATGAGGCGCTGAGCGAGCTGACCGTACGCCGCACCATGGGTTCTGTCCCATTTGGCGGACGGTATCGCCTGATTGACTTTTTGCTTTCGGGCTTTGTCAGCTGCGGCATTTCAAAAGTTGGGGTCATCACCAACAGTAACTTCCGCTCTTTGATGGATCATATAGGCAGCGGGCGGCCGTGGGATTTGTCACGCAAGCGGGACGGGCTCTATATGCTGCCGCCGTTCAACAGCCGCGAAACCGCCGACAGCGGCTCTGACCGCATCGGCACCCTCAACCGAATCATGGATTTTATATCCGGTTCAAGCGAGGAATATATTCTGTTGTGTGATACCAATACTATCTATAATATTGACTACAGGGCGATGTTTGATTACCATACCAAAAGCGGCGCGGACATCACGATTGCCGCAAATACCGGCAGAGTGCCTAAGCTCAAGAATATCATGGTTTTTGACTGTGACGATAAAAACCGCGTTACAGGGGTCGCCGTCGAACCGAAAACGGACGCCGAGGCACTGTATTCGGTCGATACCGTCCTTATGCGAAAATCCTTGCTTGAGCGGCTCATCGGCGACGCCGAGAGCTACAGCTATGAAAGCTTTGAAAAAAGCATTATTCAGAGAAACGTCGCGCGGTTCAATATCTCCTGTTACAAAATTCCCGGCTTCTGCAAGACCATAGACGGGCTGGTGTCTTATTTCGACGCCAACATGGAACTGTTAAAACCCAAGGTTCGTGAAGACCTGTTTTGTAGGGACAGACCGGTGCTCACGAAAATCAGGAACGATATGCCGGTGGTGTACGGGCTCGGCTCAAAGGTATCTAACTCTTTAATCGCGGACGGCTGTATCATTGAGGGCTCGGTTGAAAACTCTGTCCTGGCGCGCGGCGTCAGAATCGCGCACGGCGCGGTGGTCAAAAACTGCATTTTAATGCAGGATACCTACGTCGGTGACAACGCACAGCTCAGCTACGTCATCACCGACAAGAGCGCCGTCATCACGCCTCACAAGACTTTGAGCTCGGCAAAAACTTATCCGATGTACATCGGCAAGGGCATTATTATCTGATGGGAAAGGAAGCGGTGCTATGAGCGAGATTTGTCCCGTCTGCGGGTGTAAAACCGAAAGCTTTGATTTTGCGAACATTGCGGCCGATGAGGGATTTTCCGTTTGTGCCTGCGATTATTGCCGTAAACAGCTTGAGGCGCTGAAAACAGCTGAGGTGTCAGATGCGGAGGTGCTTACAAAAATTCAGCCTAAAGTGCGCTGGCTCGATACGGTGCTCCAAAAGAGCGTCGAAGAACGTGATGCACAGTGTACGCGAATGCTTGCGGCGACACGCAACCGCTTTCCGGCGTGGCTTTCCGAGCATGCCGCGCCCCCGATTGCTGCCGGAACGCTGAATTATCCCACCGCCGAAACGATTAGCGCGGAATCCGGAGAAATCGATCCGGCATCTGCAAAAAAAATTGCCTCGCTTGAAGCGCGGCTGAGTAAGCTGGAAAAGAACCTGCGTAATTTTAAACGAGGACTGCTCATTTCAACCATTCTCGAAATCGTTATCCCCGTCATTGTGTTTGTCATTACCGCCATCGTGTTTTTCAGGTCGGATATGTGGTTCACCCTACAGTCACTGCTCAATCAGGCGACCGGGGGCGGCTACACCATTTTTTGAGGAAGGGACATTGACTATGAAGGTTTTATTTGCCGTAAGCGAGGCGCTCCCGTTTGCTTCAAGCGGCGGACTCGGCGAGGTGGCCGGTTCGCTGCCGCAGGCGCTCAGAAAGCGGCTGGTCGGATGCCGCGTCGTTATGCCGCTGTACAGCAGCATCAGCCAAGAAATGAAGGACTCGATGAAATTCATCACCCACATTTCCGTACCCGTGGCGTGGAGAAGACAGTACTGCGGTATCTTTGAGGCCAAGGCCGGCGGGGTCATCTATTATCTTCTTGACAATCAGTATTATTTTAAAAGAGATTCCATGTACGGTCATTACGACGACGCGGAGCGGTACGCGTTCTTCTCCCGTGCGGTACTTGAAATCCTGCCGAGCATCGATTTCAAGCCCGATGTCATCCACTGTAACGACTGGCAGACCGCTCTGACGCCGTTTTACTATTCGACGATCTACGCAAGGCGTCCCGGTTATGAAAATATCAAAACGATTTTTACCATACACAACATCCAGTATCAGGGCGAGTACGGCCGTGAGATTATAGAAAATGTCGTCGGTGCCGCGCCCGGGGATACACGGCTGCTTGAGTACAACAATGCCGTCAATTTCATGAAGGCCGGCATTGAGTGTGCCGCCGTCGTGACGACGGTCAGCCCCTCGTATGCGAAGGAAATCCTCGATCCGTGGTATTCGCACGGGCTGGATACCATCCTGAAGGAGCGCTCCTGGAAAATCCGCGGTATTTTAAACGGTATTGACACCGAAAGCTATGACCCCGCAACGGATAAGGCGCTATACGCTCCGTATACGGCGGAGAATCTTGAGAACAAGGCGAAAAATAAGGCCGAGCTGCAAAAACGCCTCGGTCTTAAGACGAGCGCGGATACGCCGCTCATCGGTATGGTTACGCGATTGGTGTCGCATAAGGGACTGGATCTCGTCAAGGCGTTGCTCGAAGAACTGCTGACAACCACCGACGTACAGGTTGCCATCCTCGGGTCGGGCGAGTGGCAGTATGAGAGCTTTTTTGAGGGGCTGGCGGTAAAATATCCGGAAAAGCTGTCGTTGACGCTTGGCTATATTCCGGAGCTTGCGCGCAAAATCTATGCGGGCAGCGATATTTTCCTCATGCCTTCGAAGAGCGAGCCTTGCGGACTGTCGCAGATGGTGGCGCTGCGCTACGGGACGATTCCCGTCGTCAGGGAGACCGGGGGACTTAGGGACACCGTTTCCGACAGTGCGGACGGCAACGGCAACGGCTTTGTCTTTTCCAACTACAACGCCCATGATATGCTTGCCGCTATAAAAAGGGCTTGTGAGGGATATAAGTGTAAATCCGGCTGGGACATCCTGCGAAAGCGCGCGATGGCGTGCGATAATAGCTGGGGAAAATCGGCCAACGAATATATCCGTCTCTATAAAGAAACCATGAAGCAATAACAGATAACCGCGGCGTTATTCGCGA
>CAZEXA010000055.1:0-15212 GCA_964516565.1 uncultured Eubacteriales bacterium
AAATCATACCCTGTGATATTTCTGAACCGTAAATCTCACGAAGTGTATCTTCAATATTTGTCATCCCTATTTTCGACTAATTTTGATATTTTTTTACAATTTTCATATACTCGTATAATTCCGAACTTCAAATTCTGTTGACAACGCAAGTGAATTGTGGCATTACTATAAGTAGAAATATACGTTTTTGAAAACGATTCAAGGGCTGTCGTCCGCGCTGCCGTTCCGGTGGTGCGGCGAAGGTCCGAATTCTTTGCCGCTGCTGTCTGAAAGCCGCTTAACACGCGGGTTTCAGCACACGCCGAGGCATTCGTGGGCGGGTGTTGATATGCTGTAGCACAAAAAAATACCAGTTGTTTTTGACTTATTTTAAACTGATTTAACAAGGTCACCACACGGCAGAACGCGGGCTGAAAGGAAAACCTCATTTTTAAAAACACTTGCGGATTGGCAAGCTCGCACTTTCCCGCGCGAAACCGCATTTTCAGTAAGGCTTTATGTCTTCGGGGCATAAAGCACAGAAAGGATAGAATACATTTATGAGCAAGGAAACATATAATCCGTTTACCGAGGCAATGGATACCATTGACAAGGCAGCGCAGATGCTTGGCATGGAGGAAAGCGATTATATCGCGGTGAAATTTCCTGAGCGGGAGATCAAGGTCACCATTCCGGTGGAAATGGACGACGGAACCGTCAAGGTCTTTGAGGGCTACCGCGTACAGCATTCCAGCACACGCGGACCCTACAAGGGCGGTGTGCGTTACCATCCGGACGTCAATATTGAAGAAGTCAAGGCGCTCTCCGTTTGGATGACGATGAAGTGTGCAGTCGTAAATATTCCCTACGGCGGCGCAAAGGGCGGTATCAAGGTCGATCCGCACGCGCTCTCCAAAACAGAGCTGAAACGCCTCACCCGTCGCTATACGACCATGATTTTACCGCTAATCGGTCCCGAAAAGGATATCCCCGCCCCAGATGTGGGCACCAACGCCGAAATTATGGGCTGGATGATGGACACCTTCTCCATGTTCAGAGGATATACCACGCAGGGCGTTGTCACAGGTAAACCACTCGATGTCGGCGGTTCTCTGGGGCGCAGCGAAGCGACAGGACGCGGCGTTATGATGATCACGCGGGAGATACTGCATCGCAAAGGCCTTCCCGTACAGGGGTCAAAAATGGCCGTACAGGGCATGGGCAACGTCGGCGGTACGGCAGCCAAACTGCTGTATGACGAGGGATGCAAGATCGTCGCCGTTTCGGACGTATCCGGCGGCGTTTACAGAGAGGACGGCTTGGATATCCCTGACATCACCGCGTTTTTAGCGCAGAACCGCAGCACCCTACTCAAGAATTATAACGCGCCGGGTGTCAGCCACATCACCAACGAGGAGCTTCTCGAGTGCGACTGCAGCGTGCTGATTCCCGCGGCTCTCGAAAACCAGATCAATGCTGCCAACATGGAAAAAATCCGCGCCAAGATTATTATCGAAGCGGCAAACGGTCCGACGACGGTGGAAGCGGACAAATTCCTGACCGCCAAGGGCGTCACCATTGTGCCGGATATTCTCGCCAACGCCGGCGGCGTCGTGGTATCGTACTTTGAATGGGTCCAAAATATCCAGTCGCTGACCTGGGACGAGGAAGAAGTCAACCGCACACTCGAAAAAATCATCATCCGCGCGTTCAACGAGGTGTGGGACAAAACAGCGGAAAAATCCACGACCATGCGTATGGGCGCTTATATGGTCGCCCTCAGCCGCGTGGTCAACGCCAAAAAAATCCGGGGTATTTTCCCGTAATAAGCCGTTCGCTTCCTCATTTCCCCGCCGTATCGGCTTTTCACGATCATTTACCTTAATCAAAAAAGTGAAGGGGTACGCGTTGCGTACCCCTTCGCTTTTTTGGTGGAGATGGCGGTACTCGAAAGCTTCGCTTCTTTCGTTTGCCATAAATCCACCCATCCGCCGTCGAGGCGGATTTCATCCCCGCGGGGGATTTCATCTGCAAAGCAGATTTCATCCGCCCATAAGGGTGGATTTCGTTGAAAAAACCGCCTTTCGGCGGTTTTTTTGGTGGAGATGGCGGTACTCGAAAGCTGCGCTTTCGTTCGTTTGCCATAAAGCGTATTCACACAAGTTCGCTCAAAATTCATACATTTCTAATAATGTGAATACGCTTTGCAAACCTTCGCATTGTATGTCCCTCTCGGCTCCTAAAGCGAAACCTCGTTTCGCTTTGCGAACCACGCCGCGAGATGGACTATTGCGGTTTCGAGTACACTTTGCCTCAAGCACCAAACGCAAAAGGGGTGTGCCTTGGCACACCCCTTTTGCGTTTGGTGGTGGAGATGGCGGTACTCGAAACCGCGTCCGAAAACCCATTCCCGTGACTTTCTACGAGCGTATCCGTTTGTTTAGGATTCCCCTCGCGCAGCGCCAAACGGCAGGCTCTGCGTTACGGTAGCCTTTAATGCGCGACAGACTGCAAGGCTACTCATCTGTTCGCGTTCACCGCTGTGTCACGCCCCGCACCGAGCCGCGGTACTCACGGAGGGGACGGCTGCTATTTAAGCAGCGAGTAAAACTTGTTTGTTCTCAGTTATTGAGAATGCGGCTTTTATAGAGGGTCCGCGCCTCTGCTCGCTTATCGCGGTTCAAAATCCCCGTCGAAATCCTTTCATCCCCATGTGGATTGAATCGCTATTCTTTACCCCTAAACGCGCGTTCGGTTTCCCGCCGGGCGTCTTTTTCGGCTAAGGCTGCGCGTTTGTCGTAGTTCTTTTTACCCTTACATAAACCGACGGTCATCTTCGCCTTACCCTTTTTAAAATACACCGAAAGCGGCACAATTGCAAGCCCCTGTTCTCTGGATTGGCTGTAAAGTTTTAGTATTTCCTTCTTATGCATCAACAGACGCTTGGGGCGCAGAGGGTCTCTATTGAATATATTGCCCTGTTCATAAGGCGAAATGTGGACGTTGTTGGCAAATATTTCACCGTCGATGACGCGGCACCAGGAATCTTTAAGATTAATCCTCCCCTGCCGAATGGATTTTACCTCGGTGCCGAACAGCTCGATGCCTGCCTCCATGGTTTCAAGGATAAAATAATCGTGAAAGGCTTTTTTATTCTGCGCCGCGAAGCGTTGTTCTTTGTCTGCCACTCTTATTCCTTCCTTTCGCTGATTTATAATATGGTTCGCCCTTCCAGAGCGCGCATGAGCGTCACGTCGTCGGCGTACTCGAGGTCTGCGCCGACAGGAATCCCGTAGGCGAGGCGTGTGACCTTGACCTCAAACGGCTTTAAGAGTTTGGCGGTGTACATGGCGGTCGTATCGCCCTCCACGGTGGGATTGGTTGCCATAACGACCTCTTTTATATCCCCTTTTGCCGCGCGGGTAACAAGTTCCTTTATGGTGAGCTGCTCGGGTCCGACACCGTTCATCGGCGAGATGACGCCGTGCAGGACATGGTAGACGCCTTTAAATTCCCTCGTGCGCTCGAAAGCAATCACATCGCGCGGGCTTTCCACCACACAGACAACGCTCTTATCGCGCGACGGGTCGCCGCAGACCGAGCAGAGCTCGTTTTCTGTCAGATTAAAGCACACGGAACATTTGCGGATTTTTTCGTGCGCGTCAAGAATAGCGCTTGCGAATTCCTCGGCGTCCTTTTTCGGCAGATTCAGCACATGAAAAGCCATACGCTGCGCGGTTTTACGCCCGACCGAAGGAATCTTCATAAACTGCTCGACAAGGCGCGAAAGCGCCTCAACATCATAGGCCATAGCTTAAAAACCCATTCCCCCAAGGCCGGGGATATCCAGTCCGCCCGAGATTTTGCCCATCTCGCGCTCCATGACCTCGGCAGCCTTTCTCATCGCCTCGTTGACGGCGGCAGTCACCATGTCGGCAAGGATTTCCACATCCTCGGGATCGACAACCTCCGGTTTTATGTCGATAGACAGCACCTCGTGCGAACCGTTTACTTTTACGGTGACGGCACCGCCGCCCGACGTCGCGGTATATTCGCCCGCTTCGACCTCCGCCTGAACGCGCGCCATCTCGTCCTGCATTTCCTGAATCTTTTTCATCATGTTTGCTTGAGAATTGCCGCCTTGATTCGGTATTCTGGCTTTCATTGTGATTCCTCGCCTTCTCCTTCGATTGTGATTTCCACGTTCAGCGCTTTCGCTCTTTTGATGAACGTATCGAGCGGATTTTCAATTTCCGTTTCATTTCCATTAAAAAAAACCTCATACGCTGTCGGACGCAGACGCCGGCCTGTTACACGGAAAATCGCCTCACGCAGGGCTTCGGTATGCTGAGGCATCGCGTTAAGCTCCTCAAAGGCGGTGTTTTTCGCTTTGACGACGGCCTGACCATCCACAACCTCGCAGACCGATCCGAGCAGCGCGCCGTGCAGAATCTTATCGGTACGGGAAAGTTCTCTTAGAATCTCCGCCCAGTCGCTTAAGGGGGTGGGCTTATCGTCAACCCATACCTCGGGCGCGTATAGTTCAAGGGGGACCTCCCCGTCGTCCTCCGGCTCCGGCTGCTCGGACGGCTCCGGCGGCTCGGACGGCTCCGGCGGCTCGGAGGACTCCGATGGCTCGGAGGACTCCGATGGCTCGGAGGACTCCGATGGCTCGGGGTCAAACGCCTCCAATGGTTCGCAGGATTCCGAGTCATACTTTGCGACAGGTTCATAAACGGACTCCGGCAGCGGTTCTACCCTTAAGGACGTACCCCCCTCGCTGCTATAACGCTTTACGTCGCGTTCCAGATCCGCCAAACGACGCAGGATGGCGCCGGTGTCCTCCGACAGCGACGGAATACACAGCCTGAGCAGCAACGCCTCGGTCTGCGCGCGCTGAAAGGCGCTGCGCCGAAGGGTGTCGCCGGCGGCGCACAGCGTTTCGGTAATGGACAGCAGAGAGGCGTAGGTGTATTTCTGTCCGGCACTCTTCAGCTTATCCATCTCGTCGGGAGGGCAGACGATAAACAGCTCCGGCTTCGCCGTGGTCTTCGCGACAAGTATGTTGCGGAAGTGGTTGACAAGCTCCGAGAGCAATCGTTCCATATCGCAGGATGCGTTGTGGAGCTTATCGACCACGGCAAGCGCCTTGGCACCGTCGCCGGTGTTGATGGCGTCGGACAGTTCAAACAGATAGTCCCTGCCGAGAAGGCCGACCGTTTCGCCGACGACCGACAGCGTTACCTCGTTTGTTTTCGAGGCACACTGATCGAGAATGGAAAGCGCGTCCCTCAAAGCGCCGTCGGCAACACGCGCCATCAGCAGCGCCGCATCCGCATCGAGAGAAATCGCCTCCGCCTCGGCGACATACCGCAGTCTTGAGGCGATATCCTCGGCGGGAATGCGCCTGAAGTCAAAACGCTGGCAGCGCGACAAAATGGTTGCGGGAAGCTTGTGTACCTCGGTGGTTGCCAAAATAAAAATGACGTATTCCGGCGGCTCCTCAAGTGTTTTCAGCAGGGCGTTAAACGCGCCGATGGTCAGCATATGCACCTCATCGATGATATAGACGCGGTATTTTGCGACCGTCGGCGTGAAGCTTGTTTCCTCACGCAGGTCTCGGATATTGTCAACGCCGTTGTTGCTGGCGGCATCAATCTCCGTGACATCGAGTACGGCACCGCTGTCAATGCCGCGGCAGATGTCGCATACGCCGCAGGGGTTGCCGTCCTGAGGATTCAGGCAGTTGACCGCCTTGGCGAGAATCTTGGCACAGGTAGTCTTCCCCGTGCCGCGTGAACCGGTAAAAAGATACGCGTGCGACAGCCTGTTTGAGGCGACCTCGCTTTGAAGCGTCGCGGTGACGGCGGACTGACCTGACACGTCGGTAAAGACCTGCGGTCTCCATTTTCGGTAGAGAGCACGGTACATAGCCGCCATCCTTTCATAAAATTCTTAAATTGATTATGAAACAAAATTTCTGTCTAATTGACTTTTTTCTTGTTTGTAGAAAATATTAGATGTTGGATATTAGAATTTAATATAGAAAAATCGCGAAGCGGTTCTTTGCGGTTTGGCATTTATATGCAAAAAAGCTCAACCCGGTCATGCGGCGAGCAGGCGGACTGTGGCGCGCAGAGCGGCCCGCTTAATGCTGCTCGGTTCCCCGCCTGACATGGTTCACAGTGCTCTGCCGCACAGGACCCGCACGCCGCATGACCGGATTGAGCGTTCATATTATACAATATAGCCGCGCGAAAATCAAGCACTTTTCACAGTTGATTTTTAGCAGCTTCTGGTTTATAATAACAATAATATGTTCCAGAGGGATTAGAAGTCCTTTTGTGCCTTGTAGCTAAGCGGAAAGGAGTGGTAATAGCTATGAAGAGACTTCTTGCAATAATCCTGACGGCGGCGCTGCTGCTGTGTTTCGCCCCCGTACTGAACTTAAGCGCGGCGGCATCCGATGGCGTACAAGCCGGACTTCCGGTCGTCGTGGTACGCGGCATGGACTTTGACGCGCTGACAATTGACCCCGGCGACGGCAGCTCGACAGCGGCGCTGGATTTAAGCACGCAAAACATTGTTACGGGCGTGCTCAAGGCTGTCGGGACAGGTCTTCTGTATGGGAACCCCGACAAGGGCGTGGACTCCCTGCTCGATTACGCCAATGACCTCTGCCGCTATATACCCTGCGACAAGAACGGCGTCCCGCTCTACGCTTCGACGATTCCGACCTATCCGCTGGCTGCTTCCAACTATCCGGAGCTTAGTTTAGGCGGTTATTCAGAGTCCAACATCGTCAGAGCCGCCATCGACCGCTACGGTGCGGAGCACGTCTACTACGTCGCCTATGACTGGCGTGTAAATCCCCTCACCGTCAGCGACCAGATCGCGGCGTCCGTTGACCGCGCCCTCACGGAAAGCGGTACAGATAAGGTCAACCTGATCTGTGCGAGCCTCGGCGGCATTGAAACGGTCACGTACATGAGCAAATACGGCTACGAAAAGCTGAACAAGGTGATTTTTGTCTCCTCGACCTTCTGCGGCGTGTATTTGGCATCCGACCTTCTGACCGGTGGCTTAAGCATCGGCAGCAGTGCGCTGTACAACACTCTGCTCGACGGGACGAAGGATGATGAAACCGCCAACGCCGCCGTAAAGCTGGTAAAGATGCTCGGCGTTATCGGCGCCCTCGCGGACGTTCTGAACGGCTTCATCGGTGAATACAAGGAACCGATTTACAAGGACTTCATCCGAGATAAATTCGGATATATCCCCTCCTTCTGGGCGCTGGTACTGCCCGAGGACTATGATACGGCAATTAACTTTATGTTCGGGGATGACCTTAAAGGCAATAAAAGCTTCATCGCCATTGCGGACGAGCTGCATCAAATGGCGCTCGGACGTGACGCGCTTCTCCGGGAAGCGTCCGAAAACGGTGTAGGAATAGCGGTTATCGCCGGATACAACACCCCGAACACGCCGCTCTATATGCGCGCCGAGGAAAACGGCGACGGTACGCTCGAAACCGCGCTGATGGCCGGCAAAGCGACAGTTGCCCCCTATGGGCAGACTCTCCCTGACGGTTACTCTGCCGCAGATCCGTCAATGCTTTCCGCCGATCGTGTCATCGATGTAACAGGCTGTTTGTTCCCGGATTCCACATGGCTCGTCAAAGACGGCAGTCATGTAGGATGCGGCTACGGCAGCCGGTACTCTGATTTCCTCTTCTGGCTCGTCGATTTCGACGGTCAGCCCACCGTTACCGACAACGCCGCCTATCCGCGGTTTATGATTCAGGGCGAGGGAAGCAGCCTCTCACCGCTACAGTAAGACATTAAAACACGCGCTTTTTACAACCCACTTCGAAAAATAGTATGGAGGTACTTATATGTTAAAAAAATACTTAGCCCTCTCCCTGTGTATCTGCTTGATGATTCCCCTTGCCGCGCCGGCATTGGCTGTTGACGGCGATGTAACCGGCAACAAGGACTACACCGTCACAAGTCCCTACGCCACCGTGGATTGGGACAACTGGAAACACTACAAAGCCAATCTCCACACCCACACGACGTACAGCGACGGCGAGCGTCCGCTTTCCACGGTCGTCGAGGACTACTACAGGATGAACTACGATATTCTGGCCATCACCGACCACGGCGTACTGGGTACCGCGTGGAACGAAAAGGCAGAAACCATGCCGTTGATCGGTTATAACGCGTATCTCGGCAAGCTGGATTGCCTGACCGACGAGCGTAATACCGCAATCACTTCCGGCTCCGACCGGGACGGACGCGGTATGCTCAACGTGACAAAAGGTATCGAGCTCAACGCCGCCGTGGTCAACAAGAACCATGTTAACGGCTTCTTCTGCGACTACGGTTACAATTTCTGGGGCACGGAAAACGATTATGAAACCGCTGTCAAAGGAAACGCCGAGGCGGGCGGGCTGACGTTCTTAAACCATCTCGGAGACTGGACCGGCGGCGACAACGACGTCTCCAAGAACAACAATCCCAAAACCGTCCAGTTCTTTGCCGATATTATGATTAACTATCCTTCCTGCGTCGGAATGGAAATTATCAACTCGGGCGACGGCGATACCAAAAACGACCGTATTCTTTGGGATAATATTTTACAGGTCGTTCTGCCCACCGGACGCAACGTCTTCGGCTTCGCCAATGACGACTCCCACTCTACCGGTGACTGTTTCCGTTCCTTTGAGATGTTCCTACTGCCCGAAAACACACAGGAAGCGCTGCGCACGGGCATGGAGAACGGCACGTTCTTCGCCTGCGGCCGCCGTGTGATGGCGGAGCTTGGCGAGGATTGCGACGTTGACAGTAACTGCCCAACGATTCCGACCGTTACGAACATCGAGGTTGACGAAAATACCGATCAAATCACCGTCGCCGGCGAAAACTATACCGCCATCGAATGGATCGCCAACGGCAAGATTATCGCCGAGGGTAACCAAATTGACTTAAACGCCTTTGAGGACGACATCACCTCCTACGTCCGCTTCCAGATGCGCGGCGAGGGCGGCTATTGCTTCTCCCAACCGTTCGTCTGCGACGACGGCACGCTCTCCCAGACAGACGGCACGGTCTATATCCCGACCGTCTATCCCGAGGCGATTCAGTCACTGGTTGACCTCTATACGCTGATGAAGAATACCATGCTCTTTGCCGCGCTTGAGTTACTCTGGGATAAGGTCAGCGACTGATAATGTCCAAAAAAAAATCCCGACGCCTTAAGGCGATGGGATTCGAACACAATACGGTTTTGAAAGGCGTATTTACGCCATCACCGCGTTAAAAATCCTCGAAATACGAAAGTATTTCTGCGGTTTTTGCCTTGTGCTGACGCAAATCCGCTCCTTCAAAACTGCGAAGCACCTGAAATACAAGAGTTTTTGTATAATCGAGTGTTTCTCCTCCTTGCCATACTGTCGTATGGCAAGGAGGAAAACGCACGAGGATGCGAAAAATCTTGTATTTCAGGCGTGTTGGGTTCGACTCTCATCGCCTTAGGCTTCGGGACTTTTTTATGTGATTATACGGCCACCGGTTCGCGCTCGGTTTCACATTCCGGCAGAGACCCTGACCCGGATTCCAAAACGGGGGCGCGCTTCCAGCGGAGTTGATCGGGACTGGGTTTTTTGGTCATTTTTTTAGTATCATATTTCACATACGGCCACATTAAAATCCCGCTGATGATTGCGCCGAGGAGACCGAGCATCATGTCGAACATGGTATCGAATACCGCAGTTTGTCCGGCGTTCTGAACGCCCAACCCGAAGATTTTGAAAAACAGCATATCAGGATTCGGCGTCCAGCCATAATTCTGATTGCAGGAACCGGCGATATAGTAGTCGGCAAAGAACTCAAAAACTTCCCACGCTACGGATATGAAGCAGGAAAAGCCGAAACCCGCGAAAGCGGCGATGAACGGCGGCACCGGGCGCCGGTCGTGCTTCATGCACATCATCACATGATAACCGATGAATACGCCCACAAAGCCGACAAGGATGTGAAGCCATTTATCGTAATTGGTGATTTTGCTGTAGCACCCAATATAATGCCCAAAAAAAGACCCTGCCAAAACGACTATGGTAATATATCGCTGCATCGAATACGGCAGACGTCCCAAAAATATAAATTTTGTAAAAATCAAGCGTCCTAAAAACACCGTAAATGTGGCGGTAAAATTACCGAGCAGCATCAGACGGTTTATAAACGCCGTGCCGGGATCCTTCACATAATTGTACAGCGCGTAGATCATGGCTATCCTGACGCCCCACCAAAGTGCATATTCCGCCCAAGATATTTCGCTGCGAAACTGCCGGTACTCGTATTTCGGCAAATTTTTATAATAGGAAAAAACCCTTCGCACGTATTGCCCCTCTTTCACCTTTTGACACCCCGCTACCCGCTCTTTGTACTCAAATACTCAGCGTTGCGGGTTAAGCGCCGGTTCTGCGCCCGATCTGAATACCCTTTAAGAATTAATCGGTCTTACGCATTCTCCATGTTTGCCTTGACTTTCACAAAATATTACCATATATTCACTGTCGGCACAATATGTGCAGTTCAGTCTTAATAAAAATGTAAGAAAACGCAAATTGAAGTTGACGCCGGTATACTATATACAAAACAGAGCAAACGTGGTACACTGTAAAAAAACACGGAGGCGATAATAATGTTTAAGCTGGCGGTCATCGGCGCAGGGAGCATCGGATTTACGCGGCGGCTGTTGTCGGACATTCTTACGGTACCGGAATTTCGGGAGATCGAGGTAGCATTCACAGATATCAACCCCGATAATTTGCATATGGTCACGCAGCTCTGCCAGAGAGATATTGACGAAAACGGCTTAAATATAAAAATCCACGCGACACTCGACCGGCGCGAGGCATTTAAAGACGCTAAATATGTCATCAACTGCGTGCGCATCGGTATGCTTGAGGCGTTTGCCACGGATGTTCTGATTCCGCTCAAATACGGCGTTGACCAGTGCGTCGGCGACACTCTCTGCATTGGCGGCATCATGTACGGCCAGCGCGGCATTGACGCGATGCTCGGTTTTTGCCGGGATATCAAGGAGGTCGCCCGACCGGATTGTCTGCTGCTCAATTACTCGAATCCCAACGCCATGGTGACATGGGCGATGAACCAATACGGCGGCGTACCAACCTTAGGACTTTGTCACGGCGTCCAGCACGGGCACCATCAGATTGCCGACGCCTTCGGGGTTCCGGTCAGCCGCGTCGATATTATCTGTGCCGGTCTTAACCACCAGACATGGTATATCAGCGCCAAGGTGGACGGTGTTGAGCGCGTACACGAGCTTAATGAAAAAATGTCCGTCATGCCGGAGATGCAGAAAAATGAAAACATCCGTCTCGACGTTCTGAAAAATTTTGGCTATTATTCCACCGAATCCAACGGACACCTATCCGAATACCTTATGTGGTACAGAAAGCGCCCCGCAGACATGAAGGAATGGATCAACTTCAGCAGCTGGATTCAAGGTGAAACCGCCGGGTATTTACGCGTCTGCACCGAGGGGCGCAACTGGTTTGAAACCGACTTTCCGAATTGGCTCAAAGAGGAACCAAACCGATACATTCCCGAAAAGCGGAGTACGGAACACGGCAGCTACATCATCGAAGGGCTCGAAACCGGACGGCGCTACCGCGGCCATTTCAATGTAATCAATAACGGCACCATCACCAATTTGCCTGACGAATGTGTCGTCGAGGTGCCGTGCTATGTTGACTTTAACGGCGTCAGCATTCCAAAGGTCGGCGATTTACCGCTGGGGTGCGCCGCCATTTGCTCCCAGAGCGTCTGGGTGCAGAAGCTTGCGGTGGAAGCCGCAATCAAAGGCGATATTAAGCTGCTGTATCAGGCGGCGATGATGGACCCGCTGACAGGCGCTGTCTGTACGCCGGATGAAATTAAACAGATGGTTGACGAAATGCTCATTGCCGGTGAGCAGTGGCTGCCGCAATATGCCGGTGAAATCGAAAGCGCCAAAGGCAGACTCGCTGCCTCTACGCTGAAGCTGCACCCCGCCAAAGGTTTTAGGCAAAAGCCGAAATCCATCGCACAGATGACAAAAGAAAAAGCGTTTTACCGCGCGGTCTCCGCCGCCGCCGCCAAGGAAAACATCAAAAAGGACTCATAAAGAAAGGTTGTCCGCATGAAGCGTCCGAAGCTTATATCCGCCACGCTCTGCGGACTGTTTGCCGCCCTGACCGCGGCGCTCTCTCAGCTTTCCTTGCCCCTTTCTGCCGTTCCGATAAATCTCGCCCTGTTCGCCGTATTCTGCGCGGGCGCAATCCTCGGCGCAAAGCGCGGTGCGCTCAGTATGCTTGTCTGGGTATTGTTAGGGGCGGCAGGCGTGCCCGTTTTCGCGCTGCTGCGCGGAGGGCTTGCGGTGCTGACGGGTCCAACGGGCGGCTACATCATCGGCTACATACCGGCGGCGTTTCTGACGGGGCTTTTCATCGATATCTTCTGTCGGGGGAAAAAAAGGCTGTATGTCTATCCCGCCGCCATGCTCGCGGGGCTTTTCGTCTGCTATACGCTGGGGACGGCATGGTATATGTATTCAACAAAAACAGCCGCCGGCGCGGCGCTTCTCACCTGCGTCGTACCTTTTCTTTTCGGTGACGCAATGAAAATAGCAGCAGCATCGGCGGTATCGTACAAGATACGACCGATAGTAGAACTATCTGTGCGGGGATAGAGTCAAAGATTAGCGAAAACAGAGAAGAGAGAAAACTTTTTCCCTCTTCTCTGTTTTAACTCTGTCTATTTATAGTGTTTTGGTTTCAATCTCCTCAAGAATCCCCGTCAAAAACTCTGCGGCTGTCTTGCTGCCGATATCGCCGTCCCTGCGGCTTCTGACGCTGACAGTGCCCTCCTCGACCTCTTTGTCGCCTAAAACGAGCATATATGGAACCTTCTTGAGTTGCGCCTCACGGATTTTATAGCCGATTTTCTCCGAACGGTCATCGACCTCGGCGCGCAGTCCGGCTTCCTTTAGGAGCTTCAAAATCTCGAAAGCCCTGTCGTGATGGCGGTCTGCAATCGGCAGAATCCGTACCTGCTCGGGCGCCAGCCAGCACGGGAACGCGCCGGCATATTGTTCGGTCAAAATACCGATGAACCGCTCAATACTGCCAAACACCACACGGTGAATCATAACCGGACGGTGCTTTTCTCCATCGGTGCCTGTATAGGTAAGTTCAAAACGTTCCGGCATCTGGAAATCGAGCTGAATTGTACCGCACTGCCATGTTCTTCCGATACAATCACGCAAATGAAAATCAATTTTTGGTCCGTAAAATGCGCCGTCGCCCTCGTTGATTTTAAATAGCATTCCTCGTTTTTCCATAGCGTTTCTCAGCGCGTTCGTCGCGGTTTCCCAATCCGCATCGCTGCCCATTGAGTCATCCGGACGTGTGGAAAGCTCGACATGATATTCAAAACCAAAAACCTTATAAAAATCATCTATGAGATCAATGACGCCTGTAATTTCATCCTCAATTTGCTCCGGTGTCATGAAGATATGAGCGTCGTCCTGCGTAAAACAGCGTACACGCATAAGACCGTGGAGCGCTCCCGACAACTCATGCCGGTGTACCAGTCCCAACTCCGCCACGCGCTCCGGCAAATCACGATAGGAATGCATTTTGCGCTTATACGCCAACATGCCTCCCGGACAATTCATTGGTTTTATTGCAAAATCGCCATCGTCTATCTTGACGAAATACATATTATTTTTGTAGTGATCCCAATGCCCTGAACGGTGCCACAACTCCTCGTTCAGGATAATCGGCGTTTTAATCTCTTGGTATCCGCGCTTTTCATGCTCCTTGCGCCAGTATGCCTCCAGCGTATTTCTCAGAATCATCCCGTTTGGCAGGAAAAAAGGGAATCCCGGTCCCTCGTCATAAAGGTCGAATAAATCAAGCTCGCGCCCGATTTTCCTATGATCCCGCTTTTTTGCCTCTTCGAGCATCGTGAGGTGTGTTTCGAGGTCGGCATTCTTGGTAAACGCGACGCCATAGATACGCTGAAGCATCTTGTTGTTCGCGTCGGCGCGCCAATAAGCGCCCGTGCAGGCAGTCAATTTAAACGCCTTGATTCTACCCGTGTCGGGTAAATGCGGACCCGCGCAGACATCGATAAACTCCCCCTGCTTATAGAGCGAGATCGGCTCGTTTTTACCCGCGTGTTCGTTGATGAGTTCGACCTTGTACGGCTCTCCCCGCTCTTCCATAAGCTTTACAGCCTCGGCGGGCGACAGTTCAAAGCGCTCAAGCGTAAGTTCCTCTTTGATGATTTTCTTCATCTCCGCCTCGATTTTTTCGAGGATGTCCGGGGTAAAGGAAATCTCGGAATCAAAATCATAATAGAAACCGTTTTCGATGGCGGGACCTATCGCCAGCTTTGTCATCGGATACAGCCGCTTTACCGCCTGTGCCAGCACATGCGATGCCGTGTGCCAAAAGGCGTGTTTCCCATAATCGTCGTCGAAGGTCAACAGCTCGACGGTGCAATCCTTTGTCAGCGGTGTGCGGATGTCGCTCCCCGCACCGTCGATCCGCGTCGCACACAATGCTCTGTACAGCCCGCCGCTGATCTCCTTGGCAATATCGGCGGGCGTGATATTTTCCGGAAATTCCCGGACATCTTCACGCAATCTCACTTTAATCATAACGCTTTCCTCCTATAAACAATAAAAAATATATAAAGCTCCATCCCGAACGGGATGAAGCTTTCACTCCATGGTTCCACCCGAATTACCGCCAAAGGCGGTCACTCATCCTTAACCTTAACGCGGTTAAACGGCATGCTTGCGCCTTAAAGGCTTTTTCACACGCGCTCGGGGGCGGTCTTCGCCTTAAAAGCTCTGCGCGTCTTACAGCCTTTTGAACGCGTTCTCTGTTCAGAGCCTTCTAAAGGGTACTCTTCCCCGTCATAGCTTTCAATATTTTTTTGCCAATTCATCAAGGGACATAGTTCGGACAGGTCGGGCAGTTGCAGCTTACATGACCGTCCGCGTAAATGCGGTAACCGTACTGCGCATTCTTGTCAAACGGACACACCGGCACCTCGTTGTTGGCAAAAAGGGTTTTAAACAGTGTCGCGTCCATAGAGGACTTTTTCAAATGGTCTGTCGCAGCCGTACCGTTCTTAAGTTCGTCGGCTGAC
>CAZEXA010000056.1:0-12800 GCA_964516565.1 uncultured Eubacteriales bacterium
GTAACCTTGTCCATCGCCTCGGCAATGAGTTGACCGATGGTTTCGTCGCTCGCGGAAATGGTAGCGATCCGGGCGATATCACTCGAGTTTTTGACGGGCTTGGAGTTTGCCTTTACGGCGTCTACGACCGTTTCAACGGCCTCCTTGATGCCCTTTTTGATGACCATCGGATTGGCACCGGCGGCTACATTCTTCATGCCCTCGCGGACAATTGCCTGCGCGAGCAGCGTCGCGGTGGTCGTGCCGTCGCCGGCAACGTCGTTTGTCTTGGTGGCGACTTCCTTGATGAGCTGGGCGCCCATGTTTTCAAAAGCGTCCTCAAGCTCGATTTCCTTGGCGATGGTAACACCGTCGTTGGTGATGAGCGGCGCGCCGTATTTCTTGTCAAGAACCACATTTCTGCCCTTGGGGCCTAAGGTGATTTTGACGGTGTTGCTGAGCTGGTCGATACCGGATTGGAGCGCCTTACGGGCGTCCTCGCCGTAAATAATCTGTTTTGCCATGACGGTTCCTCCTGTAAAATTATTCGACTATTGCGAGTATGTCGCTCTGACGGACGACAATGTACTCCTCGGAGTTCAACTTGACCTCTGTGCCGGAATACTTGTTCAAGATGACCTTGTCACCCTTCTTGACCTCCATCTTGATCTCCTTGCCGTCGACGTTTCCGCCCGGACCTACGGAGATGACTTCGGCCACCTGGGGTTTTTCCTGTGCCGCGGAGGCTAAAATAATGCCTCCCTTTGAGGTTTCTTCGGCTTCGGTGAATTTCAGGACAACTCTGTCACCAAGGGGTTTTAACTTCATATCGGTTCCTCCTAATGATATTCGAGTAGAATTTAGCACTCTATTATCTCGAGTGCTAAACGTATTTTAACTCATTTTACCAAAAAATCAACCCCTTTTTTTAAAATTCATAAATTTTTAAAAAATCTTAACGACAAAACGCCCTGTTATTGACTAATGTCTGCGGAATATATATAATAGTATTTGTTAAATCAGGGAGGGATACGCCATAAAAAAACCATTAGCTATCTTATTTGACTACGGCGGAACCCTTTGCGTCGACACCGGATTTGATTTGGAGCGGGGTCTGGAGTTTATCCGTGAGTGTGCCCTCAATCCTCAGGCTGTATCGACGGTGGAGCTTGCCGCGGTTTGGAAGCGGTTGCATGGGGATATCGAACGGACACGGCAGAGCGGCTCTGCCTTTTCCTTTGAGACATCGCTTGCCGGGGTATTCCGCTGCCTATTCGGCATAACGGGACTCGGTTTTTCGCAGGACATGGAGGAGCTGGAGTATTTATTTGACCAGAATAACAGTGACCACTCGCAGACAGACGGCATGGAGGAGCTTCTCGAATACCTGAAACACGAAAAAATCCACACCGGGGTCATCAGCAATATTATCATGTCGGGGGCAGCCTTAAAGCGTTCGATAGATACGCTCTATCCGAACAACGCGTTTGAGTTCGTCTTGACGAGCGCCGATTTTGTTCTGACAAAGCCCGCTCCCTATCTGTTTGAAGTTGCTCTGAAGCGGCTGGGGGTATATCCGGAGGACTGTGTGTATTGCGGAGACTCGGAGTATTGCGATGTGGGGGGAGCCCTCGGCGCGGGGATGGTGCCGGTGCTGTACAGAAACGGTGCCGCTTTAACCCCTTGGTCGGACGACAAGGCGCTCACCATCAATTCTTGGCGTGTACTGACCGATTTATTAAGGAAGGGGTGACGATATGGCGAAAATTTTGATTGCCGACGACGAGGCGCTGATGAGGCGGCTTGAGGCGGATTATTTGAAAAGAGCGGGACATGATGTACTTGAGGCAGAAGACGGTGAACAGGCGGTAACGCTGTTCAAAGCGACGCCTGGGATCGAGCTTGTCACCCTTGACATCATGATGCCCGTCACCGACGGCTGGGAGGCGTGCCGGCGCATCCGCGAAATTTCCGATGTTCCGGTGGTGCTCGTATCGGCGCGTTCGCAGGATTTTGACCAGCTCACCGGCTTTGAGTCCGGGGCAGACGACTATATCACCAAGCCCTTCAGCCCGGCGATTCTCGTCAAAAGAATCGAGGTGCTTCTGAAACGCCGTTCGGGCGCGGCGCTTCCTAAAAAAGACAACCGCGTCCATATCGGCGAGCTCATCTTAGACACCAACGCCCACGAGCTGACCCTCGGCGGGGTTCCGGTGGAGCTGACGCTGAAGGAATATAAAATTCTCGCTATGCTGACCGCGAGCATCGGCAGGGTCTATACGCGTGACCAGTTGCTCGATGAGATCTGGGGTATGGATTTTTTCGGGGATATCCGTACGGTGGACTCCCATGTGGCGCGCTTGCGCACGAAGCTCGGCAAATGGGGCAGCGACAGGATTAAGACTGTTTACGGCATCGGCTATAAGATTGAGGCGGACATATAACCATGAAGAAACGAAAAAGAGCGGAAAAAGGCGTCAAGCTCAAGACACGCTTGTTTTTACAGGTCGCGTTTATACTTGTCGTCTGTATATCGGTGCTGCTCTTTCTCAACTCCAAGTATATGGAAAAGCTCTATCTGTTGTATCAGAAGCAGAGTATCATCGGTATGGTTGACGAGATCAATGCGCTCCCGAACATCGAGCTGACCTATTATACAGAGCTGCCCGCCTTTGAGAACAAAAACGACGTCAGTATTGATCTGTATAACGCCTACGGCGAGCAGCTGTATGTCAGCCGCTCGACAATCGATTTCTCCGACAAGAAGGTCAATGTCATCAGTCGTGCCGAGGATGGTAAGGATGGCGGCTACTACTCCATTCTGCAGGAGGAGGGCAGCGACATTCAGTACAATGTCTATGGACGTACCTTATCAAACGGATATGAAATCGAGATTACCTCGCTGATAAGCCCGATTACCCAGAGCGAAGAGGCGGCGACGAGCTTTACGGTACTCTTGTCAGTGGTGGGGCTCATTTTCGCGCTCATAGCGGTATCGCTGTTTGCCGGCCGGTTTACCAAGCCGCTCGAGGAAATCAACGAGATTACCGCCGCCATGGCACGGCGGGAATTTACCCGCCGGTGCAAAATCGGACGCAGAGATGAAATCGGAGAGCTGGCGGAGAACATCAACCATATGTCCGACAGCCTTGACAAGGCGCTCACCGAGCTTGAGGAAAAGAACAAACAGCTACTCAGCGATATTGAACGCGAGCGCAAGCTTGACGGTATCCGTAAGGAATTTATCTCTTCGGTTTCCCACGAGCTGAAAACGCCGATTGCTATCATCAGAGGCTATGCCGAGGGGCTTCTCGCCCTCGATAAGAACGACACCGGGGCGCAGGGGGAATACAGCCGCATCATTGTGTCCGAGGCGGAAAGAATGAACGAGCAGGTGCTCCGGCTTCTTGAAATCTCACTTTACGAATCGGGCGGCTATCAGTTGAAAGAAAGCACCTTTTCCATCGGCAAGATGATTGATGACTACCTTGCGGTCTCAAAACCGCTCTTTTCCGAAAAGGGTATCACCGCAAAAAGCACTGTTCCCGCACAGCTGCTTGTCGTCGGCGATGAACAAAAGCTGTTCACCGTACTGAGCAATTACATTCAAAACGGTGTAGCCCACGCCGACGGGGAAAAGCAAATTGTCTGCCGGTGTGAAAAGAACGACGGCGCCGTGCGCGTGTTTGTGTACAACACGGGCGAACCGATTGCCGAAGAGGACGCCGACAAGCTCTTTATGAGCTTTTACAGAGCCGACAAGGCGCACTCGCGCTCAGAGGGGCGATTCGGTCTTGGGCTGTCAATCGTCAAGGCGATCATGGATGTACACAAAATGGCGTGCGGGTTTAGAAATGTGGAGGATGGGGTAGAGTTTTGGTTTGATATTAAAGAATCACCATCCTGATTTTAGAAAGGAAATATAGATTTGGAAATCAACTTCGTAATTCCTTGTCTTCTCGGTGTAGAGGGGCTTATCGCCGACGAGCTTCGCGCGCTCGGGGCGCACGGCGTTTTAGCTGAAAACGGGCGCGTCTGCTTTTCGGGGGACGAATATATGCTGGCGCGCGTCAACCTGTGCTCTCATTTTGCCGAGCGCGTCCTGATTTTGCTCGGGAGCTTTTCCGCCGTTACGTTTGATGAGCTTTTTGAAGGCACAAAAGCGTTGCCGTGGGAGGAATGGATCGGCAGAGACGACGCGTTTCCGGTTAAAGGCTACGCACTGAAAAGCACGCTGTTTAGCGTCAGCGACTGCCAGTCCATCGTTAAAAAGGCTGTCGTCGAGAGGTTAAAAAACCGTTACGGAGTTTCGTGGTTCGAGGAGACGGGACCCGTTCATCAAATCCAGTTTTCGATTATGAACGACAGGGCGTCGCTCGCCATCGACACCTCCGGGGCGGGATTGCACAAGAGAGGCTACCGTCCGGTTGCCGGCGGCGCGCCGATTAAGGAAACGCTCGCGGCGGCAATGGCGGCGCTCTCGAAGGTACGCCACTACCACACGCTGTATGACCCGATGTGCGGATCGGGTACGCTGCTTATCGAGGGGGCGCTCCTCGCGCACAATGTCGCCCCGGGGCTTCATCGGAATTTCTCGGCAGAGCGGTTTGCGGTGCTCCCGCAAAACATTTGGGCACAGGAACGCGAGAGGGCGCGCTCGTTCGAAAAAACAGACACCGACTTTTTGGCGTTCGGCTCGGATATTGATAAAAACGCCGTTACCATCGCCGAGGCGTGTGTAAAGCAGACGCCTTTTTTCAATAAAATTCATTTTGAGGTAAAGGATCTTACCGCCTTTTCACCGAAGACCGAGCGCGGAACCTTGCTCTGCAATCCGCCCTACGGCGAGCGGCTGCTCGACGCAGAGAGCGTGCGCAAACTGTACCGCGTCATGGGGGAGAGGTTCGTTCAGAAAAACGGATGGAGTTACAGCATCATCTCACCCGACGAGGATTTTGAAGCGCTGTTCGGGCGTAAGGCTGACAAGCGGCGCAAACTTTACAACGGCATGATCAAGTGCCAAGTATATATGTATTACAAATGAACCCAGTTTTAAAAGGAGGATCTTCTATGCGTCATGTGTTTGTCATTAATCCGAAGGCAGGGAAAGGCACCTTCGCCGAAAACTTCTCTGAAATCGTCAAGGCGAAGATGGAAAGCTACGGGTTGCCCTATGAGCTTCACGTCACCAGTGCGCCTTATGAGGGCATTGAGTTCGTGCGGCGGGAGGCGGCTACGGGCGAGCCGATTCGTTTTTATGCCTGCGGTGGGGACGGAACGCTTTATGAGGTTGTCAACGGCGCAATAGGTCATCAAAACGCCGAGGTCGCCGTCGTACCCTTAGGGAGCGGCAATGATTTTATCCGTCTGTTCGGCAAGAAAGAGGAGTTGCTCGACATCGGCGTACATGTTCACGGCACGCCCACCGCTCTCGACATCATCAAATGCGGCGACCGCTACGCCATCAATCAGTGCTCAATGGGGCTTGACGCGGAGGTTTGCGCTAAACAGGCACATTTTAAAAAAGCCTCCTTTCTGAGCGGTGAAAACGCATATACCGCGGCGCTTGCCTATTGCGCTCTCCGTAAATCAAACAACGTATTCACCATCTCCATCGACGACGGGGAACCGTTTACGATGCCGGTACTTTTCTGCTTTGCCGGCAATTCCCGGTGGTACGGCGGCGGTTATATGGCAGGACCTAAGGCCATTCCCGACGACGGTTTGCTCGATTTTGTCATTCTTAAAAAGAACAAGCCCCTCTTTTTAATGGTGCCGTTATTCGGTCCCTATAAGCGCGGTGAGCATCTTGACTTTGATATCACGACCTTTGTCCGCGGCAAAAAAATACATATCGAAAGCCCGGTTCCCTCTGCGGTTAACATCGACGGGGAAACCGAGTACAGTAAAGAGACTACCTTTGAAATCATCGAAAAGGGCATGAAATATGTTGTGCCATCGTGCTCCGACTATTTTGAACGCAAGAAAAACGGGACACTGTGACGATATCACCACAAAAAGCGGGAGGAAGTTCATTGCGCAGCCAAAAAAACCGTTTTCTCGCGGAAACGGCTCTGATTGCGGCGCTGTACACGGCGCTGACGTATTTGTCGGGACTGTTCGGCATGTCGTATCTCGGCGTTCAGTTTCGGGTGTCCGAGGCGCTGACGGTTTTACCCCTGTTTACACCCGCCGCCGTGCCGGGATTGGTTATCGGCTGTATCCTCGGCAATCTCGGCAGTCCGTTCGGGCTTGTGGATATTCTCTGCGGCTCGGCGGCGACCTTGACGGCGTCGCTGTTGTGCAGAGCGTTGCGCAAAAAAAAGCTCAAAGGCTTTCCCGTTCTCTCTTTTCTGCCGCCAATCCTCATCAACGCCCTCGTCGTCGGACTGGAAATAGCCTTTTTCACCGGGGACGGCTTTTCGTGGGCGCTGTTCGGTCTGTCAGCCCTGCAGGTCGGTCTCGGGGAGGCGGCGGTGCTGCTCGTTTTAGGCGCACCGCTGTATCTCGGTGTCCGGAGAAGCAAGCTCTATCCGAAAGATTAAGCTTTATATAGAAGCTATGTTAGTAAGCCGCACCCAAAAGCGGCAGCGCTTATACCTCCGGATAATTGGTTGCAAAATAGACGAACAGACGTGAATAGGTGCGTTTGACCAGCCCCATCGGTGCGTGAACGTTGCAGAACTCCTTGAAGGGTTTCGTGAACACGCCGTCGGTCAGTTCCTTGTATGTCAACGTATGCGTTTCAAATGTATGCGGGTTGTTTTCTTTCAGATTGAAAATGCGGACGCCTCTGTCGCCGCCGGGACCGTAAACGTTGAACCCCGTCCCCTGCGTATAGCCGAGGGCGACGCCTTTATATGTTACAACAAAGCTGTTCATGTGGTCGTGCCCGAAAAAGACTCCGAGCACATCGCCCTTTTCGCAGAGTGCGTCAAATTCGCCGTGGTTTATGTCCGGAGGCGCGGGAGCCTCGCGGAAAAAAGCACCGGGGATTCTTGAATCCGCGGGTAGGCGGTAATACTTATGTGCGTGCGAGCGAAACGCCGGGACAGCCCCCTCATCACCTCGCTTGACGCGTTCAAGACCGCAGAAAACCTCCGGAAGAGGAATATGCTGAAATACGAGCGATGGCAGGTAAGCGCCCCAAGTATTTTTCAGCCGTTCGCGTTCATCGCGGTACCAGCTTATCTGTTCCGGGAAGACGGGATCGTAGCCGTCTTTTGTCATGCCGCCGGAGTCAATCAGGTACAGATTAAAAATCGGTTTTTCACCCGAACCGTCGTAAATGGGGAGGCTGAACGTGCCTCTGTCTTTTTCGTTACGGGGTGTTCCGAATGTACAGCCGGGAAGCGTTTCATAGATTCCGGCTTGCCTTGCGTTCGATATGCCCGACTGCTTATCGTGGTTGCCATAGGTGACGGTAAAAGGGATGTTCCTGTCGGTGACGGGCTGTAAGATTGTGCGGATGACCTGTTCGGCAATCGTCATCGGGTCGCCCTTGCGCATGGTCTTGTCGTAACCCTGAAGCTGGTCGCCGGTGAATACGATAAGGTCGGGACGCTCCTTGTCCAAAGCGGCGTTCATGAGTTTCAGTGTGTCCGGACAGACAGCGGGCAGCTCCTGTGCGTCGGCAATCTGCATGATTTTAAACTGTCCCCGTTCGTCAAATTTAAGCATGGTACGCCCTTCCTTTCGAAACACACTCATTATAGTCTTTTTACCGTCAAAAAGCAACAGAGTGTTCCGGCGTTATCCTTGTACCCGCTATGATATCCTGACGCTCAACGCCTACAGTAACGCTGTGAACTGGTCGTGAATTATCCAAATTACCCCTAAAAGAAAAAGTATAGAAATGCCAATAAGAAAAGCTGCTAAACAGCCTTCTTGCTTATTGAGGTGTTCGGGCGGCTCCTGCAGCTCAGTTTCAGGGTGGTTTTGGTTGACCTCGGCAGGCGGATTCGGATTATCAACGTCCTCGTCTTCATTATCTTCTTCATCTTCGTCTTCGCCGTCTTCGACATCTGCGAAATCATCATTTTCGGCACTTTTGCTCTTCATGCTTTCTCGCGCATCGTTTACCCCTTGCCTATAATGAACATATCCGTCAAGACCGTTTCCGTAAAATCCGAAATCTCTGCCTTCCATGATGAATGCCTCCCGTCACTTTAAGCCTGTTTTGTATTCAGTATAGCACAATCAATGTCCAATAAAAAGGAGATAAATTAAAACAACCGCCCTATTGGGCTGGCTGCTTCTCTTGGTATCTCGATAATTGCCCCAGAGAAGTCATCCAATCTCCTAAATTGTTGAAAGTTCCTTCTCATAGTTAATGCATCTGTAGTTGCATTAAGTCTGAGAAATGCCTTCCTCGGGCTTATTTGTCATACCCTTTTTTCCGTTTTAAGCTTTCTTTCCCCTGATTATCACGTCTTTTTATCGAGTTTCTCAAACTAAATGCGTCATTTTTCAAGGTTATTGCAACTCCTTTGCTACTGTTGATTTACTTTGAGAATTTACCAGATTGAAAAACGAAAGACGCTTGACACCGCGCGTATTTATCGGTATAATCACAATGGAACAAAGGCGTTCATAACACAGACAGGGCTCCGTCTGCGTTATGGACGCTTTTTTATTCCCGGGAGGAATACTTATGCTTAAAAAAGAAGGTCTTGTCCGTATCCCGTCGGGCTGCGCGATTTCCGGTGTGTTCTCAAAAGAGGGCAGGCGCATAAGCGGCGAACGGATTGTGCGCTCGATGACGACGATGCACGACCGTTCCAACGGTTTGGGCGGCGGCTTCGCCGGCTACGGCATCTATCCGCAATATAAGGATTTATACGCTCTGCACATTTTCTACGAGGACTCGCAGGCACGCGAAATATGTGAAAAATACATAGATGAGATGTTCGAAATCGTCAATCTTTCAAAGATTCCGATTCGAAAATCAAAGAAAATAACCGACGAGCCGCTGATTTGGCGGTACTTCGTCGCTCCGCACCAAAACAAGCTTATCGACAGTCAGCTTGACGAAAAGGAATATGTCGTGCGCGCGATGGTGCACGTCAACACGCGCCTCGACGGTTCTTATGTTTTTTCAAGCGGCAAGAATATGGGCGTGTTTAAGGCGGTCGGCTTTCCTGAGGACGTCGGCGAATTCTATCGTCTTGAGGAATACGAGGGCTATTCGTGGACCGCTCACGGCCGCTATCCAACCAACACCCCCGGGTGGTGGGGCGGCGCACACCCCTTTGCAATGCTCGATTATTCCATCGTCCACAACGGGGAAATCTCCTCTTATGACACCAACAGGCGTTTTATTGAGATGTTTGGCTACAAGTGTACGCTACTCACCGACACCGAGGTCATCACTTACATTATCGATTATTTGCTGCGCCGTCAGGGACTGACCCTCGAAGAGGCTTCCGATGTTATCGCCGCGCCGTTCTGGAGTGATATCGAAAGTAAAAGCGAAGAAGAGAAAAATAAGCTGAAGTATCTGCGCAACACCTTCTCCAGCTTGCTCATCACCGGCCCTTTTTCCATTATACTCGGCTTTGAGGGCGGACTGATGGCGCTAAACGACCGGCTCAAGCTTCGCTCCATGGTCATCGGCGAAAAAGAGGATATGGTCTATATTTCCAGCGAGGAGTGCGCCATTCGCTTAATGGAGCCGCATATCGATAAAATCTGGGCGCCGCGCGGCGGCGAGCCCGTCATCATCAAACTGAACGAAGGTGTGAAGCAGTGGCAATAGACTATATATACCCCGATTTCGAGGTTGTGCGCGACGACAGCCGCTGCATCCGCTGCCGTGTCTGCGAGCGCCAGTGTGCCAACATGGTGCATACATACCATCCCGAAAGAAACATGCTTATAAGCGACGAGGTGCGCTGTGTAGATTGTCAGCGCTGTGTGTCTCTCTGTCCGACGAGGGCACTCCAAATCGTCAATGCTCAAAATACATTTCGTAAAAACGCCAACTGGCACGAGAGCGCCCTGAAAGAAATATACAAACAAGCCGAGAGCGGCGGCGTGCTGCTGTCGTCGATGGGCAATCCGAAGGACTATCCGGTCTATTGGGACAAAATGCTCGTCAACGCCTCACAGGTGACGAACCCCTCGATAGATCCCCTGCGCGAGCCGATGGAGACGAAGGTATTTCTCGGCAAGAAGCCCGACAGCATTGAGCGAAACCCAGACGGCTCATTGAAGAATAACCTCTCGCCGCAGCTTGAGCTTGCGCTGCCGGTTATGTTTTCGGCGATGTCTTACGGCTCGATAAGCTACAATGCCCATGAGAGCCTTGCCCGTGCGGCACAGGAAATCGGTACCTTTTATAATACGGGAGAGGGAGGACTGCACGAGGACTTTTACAGGTATGGCGCGAATACCATCGTACAAGTCGCCTCCGGGCGTTTCGGCGTCCACCCAGACTATTTAAATGCGGGCGCGGCTATTGAAATCAAAATGGGGCAGGGTGCAAAACCCGGTATCGGCGGTCATCTGCCGGGGACGAAAATTGTCGGCGACATCTCCAGAACTCGTATGATTCCCGAGGGCAGCGACGCCATTTCCCCCGCTCCGCACCATGATATCTATTCCATAGAAGACTTACGGCAGCTCGTTTACTCCTTAAAGGAGGCGACCGCCTACAAAAAGCCGATTATCGTCAAAATCGCCGCAGTGCATAACGTCGCGGCCATCGCCAGCGGTATAGCCAGAAGCGGCGCGGACATCATCGCCATCGACGGCTTTCGCGGCGGCACGGGTGCGGCGCCGACGAGGATACGCAACAACGTGGGCATTCCGATTGAGCTGGCTCTGGCGAGCGTGGATACCCGTCTGCGCGACGAGGGTATTCGCAGTGCGGTGTCCCTTGTTGTCGGCGGCAGCATCCGAAACAGCGGCGACATCGTCAAAGCTCTCGCTTTGGGCGCAGATGCCGTCTATATCGCCACCGGCGCGCTTATCGCTCTGGGCTGTCACCTGTGCCGGAGCTGCCAGACGGGACTTTGCAACTGGGGCATCGCCACGCAGCGCCCGGAGCTTGTCAAACGCCTGAATCCCGATCTCGGCTACCGGCGGCTCGTCAACCTTTTGACCGCGTGGAACCATGAAATCAAGGAAATGATGGGCGGTATGGGCATCAACTCGATTGAAGCGCTTAAGGGCAACCGGCTTATGCTGCGGGGCATCGGCTTAAACGAGAAAGAGCTTGAAATACTCGGAATCGCCCACGCGGGAGAGTAAAAGTTTTTACTCAAAGATAGGAAAGGCTTTTTATGAAGAGGGTATATGTGAACGAAAAATGGTGTCTCGGATGTCATCTGTGCGAATACAACTGCGCCTTCGCAAGCACCGGCGAAAGCAATATGGCCATCGCCTTAAAAGACCTCATTATCCGTCCGCGGATTCAAATTGAGGAGGCCGGCGGGGTGTCCTTCGCCGTGTCATGCCGTCACTGCGAGGAGCCGCTCTGCCTCAAGAGCTGTATCACCGGCGCGCTGACAAGAGAAAACGGCGTCATTACCATCGACAGGGACAAGTGCGTCGGCTGCTATACCTGTGTGCTCGTCTGCCCGTATGGAGCGATTTCACAGTCAGAGAGCGGAGCGGTGCAGAAGTGTATGCTGTGCGTAGAAAACAGCCGCGGCGTCCCCGCTTGTGTGGAGGGCTGTCCCAACGGCGCCATCGTGTTTGAGGAGCGAAGTTAAAGGCAAACCGCGTTTCCAACAAGGGGTTGCGTCCTTTGCGGCGTAAAACCCGGAAAGGACATGATTTTTTATATGCGCTATGTGATTATCGGCAACGGCACGGCGGCTGTCGGCGCAGTCGAGGGTATTCGTCAGATAGATAAAGAGGGGCAGATAATTCTGATTTTTTCAGAGCCTCACCACACCTATTCCCGTCCGCTTATTTCCTATCTGCTTCAGGGCAAGACCGATATACAGAAAATGAAATACCGTCCCGATGATTTTTATGAGAAAAACGGCTGTGAGACATTGCCGGGCAAGACAGCTTTGTCCGTTGACGCAAACAAAAAGACCGTCAAGCTCGACGACGGGGCAGAAATAACATATGACAAGCTGCTCATCGCTACGGGTTCGCGCCCGTTTATCCCTCCGACAGAGGGGCTTGACGATGTTTTACATTGCTTTACCTTCATGACGTTCGATGAGGCAAAACGCCTTGAAAGCACGCTTAAAAAAACGTCGCGGGTGCTGATTGTCGGTGCGGGGCTTATCGGCCTGAAATGCGCCGAGGGTATCAAAAACAAGGTTTCGGAGGTCACGATTATCGATCTTTCGCCGCGCATTCTGCCGAGTATTCTCGACGAAGAGGGCGCGTCCCTTGTGCAAAAGCATATTGAGGCGCAGGGCATCCGCTTCCTTCTCGGACAAAGTGTCAAAAGATTTGATAAAAACACCGCTCTTTTAAGCGGCGGGGAAACGGTTCCTTTTGACTGCCTCGTCATCGCCGCCGGCGTGCGCCCGAACACGGAGCTTGTCAGCGCGGCGGGGGGCGCGGTCAACCGCGGCATTGTGACCGACTGCTCCATGTTGACGAGCCTCCCCGACGTCTATGCGGCCGGCGACTGCACCGAAAGCTTTGACGTTTCCTGCAAAGAGAGCAGGATTCTCGCGCTGCTGCCCAACGCCTACATGCAGGGAGAATGCGCCGGGCTCAACATGGCAGGACAAAGAAATACCTTTGATAAGGCCGTCGCCATGAACGCCATCGGTTTTTTTGGTCTGCACGTGCTCACCGCCGGTGCTTATGACGGTGAAACGGTCGAGGTTAACAATGAGGGAACCTAT
>CAZEXA010000056.1:12810-15201 GCA_964516565.1 uncultured Eubacteriales bacterium
AACTGTTTTATAAGGACGGTCTGCTTAAGGGATATATCCTCATCGGCGACACCGAAAAGGCAGGTATTTATACCTCGCTTATCCGCAATCAGACGCCCCTTGACGATATTGATTTTGAGCTGATATGCAAGAAGCCGTCCCTGATGGCGTTTTCAAAAAAATTCCGCTGCGAAAAGTTGGGAGGCGTCGTATGACAACCATTGACGCAAACGGTCTGGACTTTCAAAAAATAGGCGAGCAAATGCGCTCGACAGACGGCGACATAACCCTCATGAACTGCCTCGGTCAGCGCTTCATCGCCGCCGGACGCCGCGCGGGGACCGTCATCATAAACGGCATGCCCGGGAACGCCTTGGGCGCGTATCTTGACGGCGCGGATATCGTTGTAAACGGCAACGCGCAGGACGCGGTCGGCGATACGATGAACGACGGCGGCATCGTCATACACGGCAGCGTCGGCGACGCTGCGGGCTACGCCATGCGCGGCGGGGAAATTTACATAAAAGACAATGCCGGCTATCGGGCGGGCATCCACATGAAGGCGTATGCCGACAAGCTGCCGGTTATGGTCGTGGGTGGGCGCTGCGGCGCGTTTTTAGGCGAATACCAGGCCGGCGGTGTCATCGTGGTGCTCGGTCAGAACGGCGCGATGCCGATTGTCGGCAACTACTGCGGCACAGGGATGCACGGCGGCAGGATTGTTTTACGCTGTGATAACCTTGACGGCGTCCGTCTGCCCAAACAGGTACGCGCCGAAAAAGCGGGAAATGAGGATATGGACGGCGTTAAAAAATATATCGAAAAATACTGTGCGCTGTTCGGCGCGGACTTTTTTAGCCTGTACAACAGCACTTATTATGTGCTGACTCCGAACTCTGCCGACCCCTATAAGCAGCTGTATGTGCAAAACTGAAAGGCCGAAGCTGCGCGGCTCCGGGCCTTTTCTGCGGTGCGTTTTGCCTATGTGCAAAACAGACAAAACGAATATGAAAAATTTATGAGATTGCACAAAATATTATCCTGCCTTTGACAGATGGTTATTTATATGATAGTGTATATAACCGGAGGCGATACCATGTTAAAATCTTCTAAAAAGTCCCTATCGGTACTCCTTTGTCTTTGCCTGCTTCTTTCCTGTACGGTAGCTTATGCCGGCGCGGCTTTTTCAGACGGCACGGTCCCGAATCTCGAAACGGTCAGTAAAGCTTCCTCCATGGCGGCGAGTCTTTCGAAAATCATTACATTGCTCGACTCGTTTTTGACTTATCCCTATTTTTACACGGAAGATCAGAGCATCCAGAGCGTAGCCGTCGAGCAGATTCTCGACATCGTGCTTGCCGACAAATTCGAGACGGTTGACGATGTCAAAGAAAATCTTGAGACACAGCGGGAGAAGAACGCTTCTTCCGAGGTTCTGGACTATTATGCGGAACTGTTCAATATTAACACATATAAATATACATACACGTTTGAGGATACTAACGTTAAAAAAACCATTGAAGTCGGTATTTTCAATGAAAAACCGGACGCTGAGCTTACCGGAAACGAGAAATATGTTCTCTATTTTCACGGCGGCGCTTTTGTTGACGCGCCCCTGCCGTTCCACTACTGGTTCTGCTCGCGCCTTGCCGAGCTTTTGGATGTGACGGTCATTATGCCGATGCAGCTGATGGCACCCGAGTATACATATACTGAGTCTTACGCGCTGTCAATTGCCCTCTATCAGGATATTATCAAAGAAGTCGATCCCGGACAGTGCATACTGATGGGTGACTCCTCCGGCGGCAACTATGTCGTTTCCATGGGACTGCAGCTAAGGGATGCCCATATTGCGCTTCCCTCAAATATCGTCGCCTTTTCCCCGTGGCTGCATATGTCTGCCTCCGACCCGGAAATTATAGAGTTAGCCGATTCCGGCATTGATCCGATGATTGTCTATTGGGCTGCCGTCATGAAAGCCGCGACCTTCGTCGGTATCGATGTGAGCGGCGTCACAACAAAGGAGGAGGCCGCGGTTCTTCTTCAGCAGGTTCCCGAGGGGAACACCTACCTGAATCCTTATAACGCCGACTTTACAGGAATGCCCCCTATTTCAATTTTTTCAGGAACACACGAAATACTTGTGGTCGATTCAAGGAAATTTGCGACGCGCATGGAGTTGTTGTACGGCGAAAGCGCCGTTGTCCGACACATGGAGGGAGAGACGTGGGACGGCTCCGACGTGGTGCTTCATTACTACGAATATGAAAACATGAACCATACCTTTCCGCTATTCCCGATCCCCGAATCGGTACAGGTTATTGAACAGATTTCCGAGGTTATCGGCTGAAAGACAAAATAAAACAACCGCCCTATTGGGCGGTTGCTTGTTTGTGTCGGCATTGACCTATT
>CAZEXA010000057.1:0-15162 GCA_964516565.1 uncultured Eubacteriales bacterium
AGAACCGCAAGCGGTTCTCTTTAAAAACGCTAACGCGTTTTTCGGTTAGCATTTTAAATTAAACAACATATTGTGTGGCCGCCGTGTCTCCGCCCTCTCCTGTCCAGTTCGTATGGAAAAATGCGCCGCGCGGCGCATCCGTGCGCTCATAGGTGTGCGCGCCGAAATAGTCGCGCTGCGCCTGCAAGAGATTGGCGGGCAGGTGCTCACAGCGGAAACCGTCATAATAGCAGAGCGCCGTCGTCAGCGCCGGAACGGGAATTCCGTTTGTGAGCGCGGCGGCGCACACCCTGCGCCATCCGCCTTGAGCGCTGTCCATCACGCCCTTGAAGTACGGGTCAAGCAACAGGTTCGACAGCTGCGGATTGACGGTAAAGGCATCCTTGATTTTTCCAAGAAACGCGCTGCGAATGATACAGCCGCCGCGCCACATCAGCGCGATACCGCCGTAGTTCAGGTTCCAGCCGTATGTTTTGGCAGCCGAGCGCATCAGCGTGTACCCCTGCGCGTAGGAAACGACCTTTGCGGCATAGAGGGCGTTTTTAATATCCTCGATGAACTGCTGTTTATCACCGTCAAACACGGGCTTCGGACCGGTTAGCACCTTTGACGCGCCGACACGCTCATCCTTCATGGCGCTCAGGCAGCGCGCAAAGACCGCTTCGCCGATAAGCGTCAGCGGAATGCCCTCCTCTAAAGCGGCGATACCCGTCCATTTCCCGGTGCCCTTCTGCCCGGCGGTGTCGAGAATCTTATCGACAATCGGTGCGCCGTCGGCGTCCTTATAGGCGAGAATGTCCCGGGTGATTTCAATCAGATAGCTGTCAAGCTCTTTGTTGTTCCAGTCGGTAAAGACCTCATGCATTTCCTGAGCCGAAAGCCCTAAAAGGTCGCGCAGAAGCTGGTACGCCTCGCAGATAAGCTGCATATCGCCGTATTCGATGCCGTTGTGCACCATTTTTACGAAGTGCCCCGCGCCGTTCTCACCGACCCAGTCACAGCACGGCGAGCCGTCGGAAACCTTGGCGCAGATCGCCTGTAAAATCGGCTTTACGCTCTCCCATGCCGCTTTCGAGCCGCCGGGCATCATGCTGGGCCCTTTGAGCGCGCCCTCCTCGCCGCCGGAAACACCGGTGCCGATGTAGAGCAACCCCTTGCTCTCGACATAAGCGGTGCGCCGCGAGGTGTCCGGAAAATGGGAGTTGCCGCCGTCGATGAGAATATCGCCGGGTTCAAGAAGCGGAATCAAGCTTTCGATCATATCGTCAACCGCCTGTCCTGCCTTAATCATCATCATGATTCGGCGCGGCTTCTTAAGCGAACTGACAAGCTCGGGGAGCGAATACGCGCCGGAGATATTTTTACCCTTGGCACGTCCCTCAAGAAAATCGGTGACCTTCTGCGCGGTGCGGTTGTAGACAGTCACACTAAAGCCCTTGCTCTCCATGTTCATGACAAGGTTTTCACCCATAACGGCAAGACCAATCAGCCCAATATCACTGTTTGCCATTGTTTATGCTCTCCTTTTTGTCCTTTATATTTTGTAAAACAGAATAGGGAATCCTTAAATTGCCGTACCCGACGCCTATGCGGATATGCGGCTTCATCTGCGCGTGAAAATCCGTGCCGCCGGAGATGAGTAACCCCAGCTCCCCGGCAAGGCGCTGATACTTTTCCTGCATTTCGGGAGTGTATTCGGTGTAATAGCCCTCAAGGCCGTCAAGCCCAAAAGCCATAAGCTCCGACAAAAACGCGTACAGCTCCTCGTCGGATTTCCGCATCAGGTGCAGATGCGCCACAAAAGCAAGACCGCCCGCGCCCTTAATCAGACGCACGCAGTCCTGCGCGGAAAGATGCTGCCGGTTGCTGTAGGCCGGTTTTCCGTTGGCAAGATACTTGTCGAAGCCCTCCTTGACAGACGACACATAGCCCTTGTCCGCCATGACCTTGGCATAGTGCGCACGCCCGACGATTCCGCCCGGAGCGACTTTCAGTACTTCCTCCGGGGTCACATCAAAACCGAGAGCCGCAAGAAGGCGGCTGGTTTCCTCCATGCGCGCGATACGCACACGCTTGGTCTCCTCTAAGTTCAGAAGAATATTGGGATTGTCAATATCGATATAGTAACCGAGAATATGCGTTTCGGTTTCGGATTTTGCCGAGAACTCGATGCCCGGCACGACCTCAATACCTACCCGCTCTCCCTCGTCCTTCGCTTCCCTTACGCCGTCAATACAGTCATGGTCTGTCAGGGCAACGGCAGAAAGCCCCTGCTCGGCGGCATGGCGGATGACCTCACACGGCGTCATCGAGCCGTCGGATTTTGTCGAATGTGTATGTAAATCGATGTATTTATCCATCATTTAACCGTCCAAAGCCCCAGTGCGGGGTTACTGATATAAAAAATCTCCGAACCGTCCTTTAAGGTGTTATAGCCATCCTTCAGCACGGCGGGGTTATAAAGCTTTATTGCCTCCCCATAGGGCATATACGAAAACCCAGCCCCCTCCACCTCGTCTTTTGTAAGCTTTTCGGTGCAGTAGGTAACAGAAAACCGCCCGTCCGACGAGCCGTGAATCAGGTGCGCGGCAACCGACAGATTGTTTTTCAAATCATCGTTTTCTTTGACGAGCCGAAGCACGTTCTCCCTGCCGACATAGCCGTACTTGCGAATTAGACGGTCGTTCTCCTCATCCTCGCCGAAGCGGCGCACACCGGGAGCAAGTACAATTAGCTCGCCGTCATCCTTTATCGCCATACGCGTGCGGTAGATGGCTTTGTTGCCGAGCCAGGTGCTCTTGAACTCACGCTCGTCAAGACAGACAACGACCTTGTCAAGCGGCGTATCGACATACGTCAGATTCAGCTCCCGGCTCAGAGCGACAGCCTCCTCAAAAAGGCGTCGCTTATCGCCGATAAACAGACCGTGAATCCGCGTTTCGTCGTGGGCACTCGTGGTGACGGTCAGAACGTAAAGCAGAGGCACATCGGTTAAAAAACGCTCCTGCGCATAATCGAACACACGGCGTACCGGCGAAAAATCGCGTCCCATGACACGCTCCATACCGTAAAACGCCCCGAGCATATGCGAGGAGTTAATCATACTTGAACCGCCGCAGCCGACGAAAATATTTTTTGAATAATTTGCCATGCCGACAACCTCGTGCGGCACAACCTGCCCTATCGAAATAATCAGGTCGTAGCTCTTGTCCATGATGCGCCGGTTGACCTCAACGTCAATCGCCGTATCGACAAGCCCCTCGGACACCTCACGGACAAAGGAGGCGGGCACTTCGCCGATTTTAACGACGTCGCGCCGCCAATTGTGGACAATCAGGCGTTCAAAGGGGACGTTCTCACCGAAAAACGCGAGCGACTCGGCGCGCGTCATCGGCTCATGGGTACCCAGCGCCGGCATGATATCGACTTCGCAGGTATCCTTTAGAAGCTCATAATATGCCGCGGTTATGGTGCCCGCGCCCGAATACATCCGCGTATAGTCAGGAGGCAGGAGCAGCACCTTTTTCAGAGGTCTGCCCTCGACAGAGCGCGCTACAGCCTCTCTGACGCTCTGATAATCCAGTCCGGTTTCGCTTTTCAGAATCAAAGACAACACCTCTTAACAATGGTGATGAATCACAATGGTAAAGCAAAGACCACACGCCGATAGGGATTAGCTTTTCACCGTCAGCGCGTCAATCAGCAACAGGATGTTCTGCGCGGCATAATCGACGTCGCCCTGCCGTGTGATATTCAGATTGTAGTCAACCGCGGTAATCGCGTCATTGAGCGCCTGTACGGACTCGTCGGTATAGCCCGACAAATCGTCCGGTATGCTGTCTATAACAGAGTTCAGCCATGTGTAGTCCGCCGGCTTGTAGGCAAGTAATCCGATGGCGTCATACACGCCCTCGGCGGCGGTGCGGATGTCCTGTTCGGAAGCGTTATCAATATTGTCTAAAACCGCCTGCGCCTTACCTACCGCCGTATTGAGCGCACCCAAAGATTCCTCGGTATAGTATTCGGGGTTGAGAATACTGCCGGCGGCGGCAATGGCGTTTTGGAGCGAAAGCTTATCGGCGACCGTCAAAGTCAGCGGTACGGTAATCGTGCTCTCCTTGGCGGTTTCATAGCTCTTGCCGCTCATAAGCTTAACCGTCATCGTCAGCGCTTTTTGAAGCGGCGCATCACTGCCAAAGGTGACTTCGGCTGTCCAGAGATACTGAATAGGAACACCGTCCTCGGCACCGGCGACGCACTCATAAGGGGTTACCGGCGTGCTGCCGTTTTCGCTGATCCATGCCAGCGAACTGTACTCAACACCGGACAATGTCACATCGGTAATTTTCGCGTAGAGGTCTGCCGCCGGTTTCGTAAAGCTAAAGGAGAGCCTGAACGCATAAGTGTTCAGCCCCTTATCGTTGACAAAAACGATGTCCTGCGGCGTAACGGTCACGTCGGCGCGCGATACTCTGTAAGAGGAATAGCTCCCCTTGCCGATAAACTCCCGTTCCGTGTTATCGTAAGCCGCCGTAAACAGCAGCGTGCAAAGCACCAGCGCCCCCGCGGTAATCAGTGCGAATACGCGTTTTTTCCCCTTAACCACATTTCTCTCCTTTAAATTGCAATGCAATTCCTTTATATCTAACATCTGATATCTAACATCTAATATCTATTAAATGATTGATGCCGTTTTTATCTTAATCGGTATCACCGGCGACGACGCACTGCCGTCCATCCCCATCTTCCGCTTGACCTGTAAAAAGGCATCGACGGTCTCCATACCTTCGGTAACCTTGCCGAACGCCGCGTATTGCCCGTCGAGGAACGAACAGTCCCCGTAGCAGATGAAGAACTGGCTGCTCGCCGAGTTCGGGTTCTGGCTGCGCGCCATGGAAATGACCCCGCGGGTATGCGACAGCGTATTCTGTACGCCGTTCCCGATAAACTCGCCCTTGATATTGGTTTTGCTGCCGCCCATGCCGGTGCCGTCAGGGTCTCCGCCCTGCGCCATAAAGCCGTCGATGACCCTGTGAAAGGTCAGTCCGTCGTAAAAGCCCGTTCTCACGAGCGAGAGAAAATTTTCAACCGTTAAGGGCGCCTGCTCCGGGCAAAGCTCGATAACAAACTCCCCGCCGCTCTCCATAACCATTTTTACCTTATCCGCCATATTGATATCCTTTCGTTGTTCCCGTATGAATGATTTATCTTTCAAGCTGTATTCTTTAGTTTATCCGGGTTGTACGGCCTGTGTGATCGTATATTCCGCCGTATTATTGACCGTATAGACATACTGGGCGCTGACAGCTTCTCCCGTCGTCGGGTCGGTATCGGTCAAGGTAAAATCCCAAAGATAGGTGTAGAAATACGATGCGCCGAGCACCGCGCCGGTTGCGGCGTCAATTGTAAAGATGACGGAACCGTCCTTTAACGTCAAACGGTTCAGGGTGCGGCTATTTGTCAGATAAGTTTTTGCCGGCAAGTTAAACATCCTGCCGTAGGGAAGAGTCGTCATATCGTCCGGCAGCGTCTTGTATACAAATGTACCGTATTTCACGGTGATGGTGTAGATGCCGTCCTTTTGGGTCATCTGCACCGAGGCGGCATCGGAAGACCTTGCCCTGCTCGACCACGCCTGTCCCCTGACGGGGAATTTATAATTGTGTGAGGTTCCGGCGTTCGCCGTCAGGGTCGAAACCGTAGGTTCATACGCCTTGTCAATATTCGCCCTCTGTGCCTTCCACTGCGCAATCTGCTGATCGAGCTGCGCACGCTGTGCTGTGGTCAGAAAGGGATCAATCATTGCCTTATATTTTTCATACGCCGCTATTTGCTCGTCCATATAATCGGCAAGGGCGGACAGCTCCTGCGTTTGTATTTCCGCGCTGGGAATGGTCACAAGGATACTTGGGCAAACAGTCGTCAACGTGCCGGACAGGCCGGGCATAGATGTCTTAACGCCGTCGGCGGCAGCCCGGAAATATTTCATGATAATCTCCTCGCCGAGATTGCCCACACCAGCCGCGCAGCGCAGAATAGACCGCGCGTCGCCTATATCGATGCTGCCGCTGCAATCGACGTCGCCGGCGGCAAGCTGCTCGGGTGAGGACGCAGTTTCAAACCCAGCGGAGATACGCAGGGCAAGGCGCGCATCGGAGACGCCGATGCCGCCGCCGTCAAGGTCGCCGAAGCCCGGCTCGCAAAACGTCCAAAGCTCTGCGGTGGTCAAGGGCGTGCCCGCATCCTCGGCAACGGCAACGGCTGTAAATAACGGCAGTATGCAACAGAGCGATACCAAAACCGCTAAACTTTTTTTCAACATAGTAACCCAAACTCCTTTTGCGCAATCAAACAACCGGGAACGGATAGCAATGCATATGCACGCGGCCTATGAGCCGGAAGGATTCGGCATATTCATAGCCCTCGCTCTCGCCCCACTTTTCAGCCAGCGCGCCCAATGCAACCATGAGCGGCAGGGAAACCTGCGATTCGTGGCAGCAGATGGCTTCCTTTTTCTTTTCAAAATAGTCCGTAATATCGACAATCAGGTTGGGCGTATCGGTGTAGTAGAATCCCAAAGCCGGCGCCGCCCACGCATCGGTGCGGAGTTTTCCGTCGATGAGCGACGGATAAAAATCACACTCGGCGTCCATGACGGCGTACTTCACCGCCTGACCGACCTTGACATGATCGGAATGACACTCGTTGGGCACACCCGGATCGACGCTGAAAACCGCGTCCGGACGAATCTTACGGATAACCGGCAATATGGCGTCGGAAATCTCCTCAACACTTGCGCGCGTCTTATCGGCAAAGCCCAAAAAGCCCGCGTTTTTCATGCCCAAACACGCCTCTGCCGCCATAACCTCTTTTTGGCGCGTGGTCAGTCCCTCGCCGGTATAACCGAGGTCTACAAAGCGATCGTCGCAGACGGTCAGCTCCCATACCTCGACGCCGTCGGCAATCAGCTTGGCAATCAGTCCGCCCGCACCGATCTGGTTGTCGTCGGGATGCGGCTGGATAAACAGCGCTTTTTTAATCTCCGACAGCTCAGGCTTCGGCAATATCTCATTTAAATCAATCATAACGCAAAACCCTTTCCTTATTCAGAATTCCGGATGACCTTCCTTTCGGCGGTAGGCTGCCATGATGTCGGCAAAAATCTCTCCGTTCCCGGGCGGTGTCCAGGTGACGGCGTTCGCTCCGGCGAGGACGGTTTCCCTCACCGTGGCATCCGTGGGACCGCCGGTCGCGATAATGGGCACATCGGGAAATTCCCGACGGATTTTCCTGACCACCGCCGGCGTTTCCTGAGCTGCCGAAATATTGAGTATCTGCGCGCCTGCCCTTAGGCGCGCGCCGATATCCTCATCAAGTGACACCACCGTGATGACGACCGGGATGTCGATTTCACGCGCAAGCCGTTCAACAACCTCGTTCTGAGTGGGCGAGTTGACGACCACGCCGATGGCTCCCTGAAACTCGGCGTGCGTTCCGAGATTGATTACGCGCTGTCCCTGCGTCAGCCCTCCGCCGATCCCGACGAATACCGGCACCTCGGCGGCTGCCATGATGGCGCTGGTGATGACGGGCTGCGGCGTGAACGGATAGACGGCGATGACCGCGTCGGCGTTGGTGTTACGAATGATGCTGACATCCGTCGAAAACAGAATAGAGCGTATCGTTTTACCGAAAATGCGGATTCCCGTACAGTCCTTGATCGGCTCGGGAACCCTAAGCATGAATTTACGGAGCGTTCCCTGAATTTCGGGCGTATTCATCTTTGTCACCTTCTATTTAAAGTTAAATGCCGCCCTGATGAACTTGAGCGTCTGTTCAACGACGAAATCGTCGCGCCGTTCAATATCCTCCCCGCCGTAGAAGGCATATCGCTTTTTATAGTAATCGCAGGCGTAGGAAAACTGAAGGGCCATGAGAAGATTGTCCAGTAAAAAGGCAAAAAAACCGGGGTCAATATCCTGTCTTACGTCGCCTGTCTTCTGCGCCTCAATAATAGCCTTACGGTAGATGGTTGCCGACAGCGCCTCCATCTCCTCCGCTATCGGGTACATCGGCGAGGAGCTGCCTGTGCCCGTCAGAACACAGTACAACCGGATGAGATCCGGCTCCCGGCGGGAAAAATCAATGGTTTCGCGGACAATTTTCTCCACCTTTAAGCCCACGTCCTCGTCGGTGGCGTAAAGGGTTGTCAGAAACTCCTCAAGCTTACCGAGCCCATGACGGGCAACGGTAATAAACATATCTTCCTTGCTGTCGAAATATTTATAGAGCGAGCCGACGCTGATACCGGCCTTTTTGGCGATGACCTCCATCGACGCCCCCTCAAAGCCGTTTTGAGCAAATTCGCCCGTCGCGGTATAGAGAACCCTCTCCCGCTTTTCCGGCGGGATGTTGTCAAACGTCGATTTATGATGCTTTACCGGGGATACGGTCATATCCATTCTTCCTTCTTTGTATACGGCTTAATGATACCATAATATATAAAAAAAATCAAACGGTTTTGCGCATTGGCAGGAAATTTCAGTATTTCGTCTGCATTGTGGGCAGTTTTAACCGCTGAAAACCGCGCGGCTTTGTGCATATCTTACGAAGTTGTCATAATTGGGTTACATTTTGTAATATTTATGATATACTATTGACATAGAGGTCTAAAAACTACACGCATCGTTTTGAAAGGACTGGAATCTTTTAATGGAAACCGTCAGAAAAGAATTTACCTTTGCCTCCGTTTCGGGACTGGGCGACATTTACGCCGTCAGTCTTATTCCGAAAGAGACGGACATTCGGGGCGTTTTTCAAATCACACACGGCATGGCAGAGCATACGGCGCGGTATGAGGCGTTTGCCGAGGCCCTTTGCGCGCGCGGCTACGCGGTCTATATGCACGACCATATCGGACACGGGCGCAGTGCGCAAAGCGACGACGCGCTCGGCTTTTTCGGTGAAGCCGAAGGCTATAGAGCACTCGTTGAAGATGTCAAGGTATTAACCGATATCATCAAAAAGGAACAGCCCAGCAAAAAGATTATCCTGTTCGGGCACAGCATGGGCTCCTTTGTCGCCAGAAGCTACTGCGAAAAGTACGGGAACGACATTGACGCCGCTGTTTTTTGCGGCACAGCCGGAGCTAACCCCGGCGCTTTGATCGGCAAGAAAGTCGCCGACGCAGTCGCGAGGCGCAACGGCTCCCGTTTTCGCTCCGAATTCATCAATTCTTTGGCGTTCTCGTCGTACAACAAACGGATTAAACCCGCGCGCACGCCCTTTGACTGGCTGACGCGTGACGAAGAGATCGTCGATGCCTACATCGCCGACCCGAAATGCGGCTTTCTCTTCACCGCCACCGGATACCGCGACCTGTTCACGCTGCTGGCCTCGGTCAATAAGCGCACCTGGTACGCGGGCGTCCCCTATCCCCTGCCCATCCTCTTAATCGCCGGCTCAGAGGACCCCGTCGGCGCCTACGGCAAAGGACCCAAAGAGGTCGTAAAACTCCTGCGCGACACTAACCATAACCATGTCACCTTAAAGCTTTATCCGGACTGCCGGCACGAAATCCTCAACGAGTTTGGCAAGGAAACCGTCTATAAAGACGTTGCCGACTGGGCGGACGAAGCCATATCGAAACCGGAGGTTTTATGAGTACACTGTTAATATACTATTCGGAAAACGAAGAAATCCGCGCACTCTGCGAAAAAAGCCGTATGGACGGCACTGCCGTTTGCGAAATCCGCGAGCACTTTGACCGCTCGCCCGCCTATGTCGCTACCCTCGGCGCGTACCTCGCCCTGACCGGCAAAAACGCGGTCATCGAGCGGACAAAAACCGACCTTTCGGCGTATGACACCATCATTCTCGCCGGCTCCGTCTGGGCAATGAACCCCGCCCCGGCCCTTAACGCCTTTCTGCGCTCCAACGACCTAAAGGGCAAGGAGGTCATCGGTTTGCTCTTCAGCAGCGGCCTTTCTTCCGCCATCGCGAATGATGTGCTCAGAAAACGCATTGCCCTCGCGGGCGGCATGTGCAAGGGCGTCGTCAGCATCCCGAAGGCGGAGCTTCTGAAAACACAAGGCGGCGTTTTGTCCCTCGCGCTTCAAAAGGCTTATTAAATGCTTGTATGCCGATAAAGACGGCGGATCGTGTCGATCCGCCGTCTTTGTTTTTATGCAACGATAATCGCCTTGTTCTTTTTTAGAATCCAAATTGTTAATTAAGAAACGAAAGGCGTTTGTTTCTCTTCAAAAAGCATAATTAAACTTCGGTAAATCGAAAAGCTTTGCATACATATAAACAATAGATATGTAAGCGCTGTCATAGAAACCTTCGCTTCAAATAAATTGATTTTTAAAAATACGACAATCACCAACGGCGCTCCCAAAGCGATAATTAAAGCGCTTATCGCCAAAGCAATTTTGGATGCAAGGCGTGCTTTTTTTATATTTGAAAAAACATTCAGCAAAAAGGGAACAAGAAGACAGAATAAAATAAACATGTAATATTCCTTAAGCAAATCTCCTTCCAGCAGTTTAGGTTGGTTTTCATTGAGAAATTGCGTCAAATTATCTTCAGAAATAAATGCCACCGCAAACAAAGGTAAAAACAGGAGGCAACCGGTGGATATCAGGCTGAATATTGAAGTGACTATCGATATCAATATTTTTATAATCTTCATAAAAAACAGCTGTTATGCATCTGCTATTTTAGATTAATACAGACGTAACACAACACACCACCTTTCATAATAGCTTTATCTTCTAAAGTAGCAACATTTTACCTAACTCCACCGTAGACTGCAATTCTGATTGCGAATATTCATACCACTACCCGGATTGCTCCGTATCAACATCCTTCAAATCGAACCCGTCCCAAGAAAACGGGTTAAATGCCGACATAACGCCGCTTTGCTGTTGCTCTTTTACGCGCGCTAAAAATTCCTCTGGAATTTTGTTGTTCAAGGCCTGTTTATATATATAAACTTCGGAAATATCACAAACATGCTTATCCTCATTATCAACACAAAGAGCCCTTAAGCTCTCATATCCCTTTATAACCGTATCCCATGATTTTTCATTTAAATCCCCGTAATTCAATAAATACTCTGGGTAACCGTTTGAAACACAAACAAAAGGATTCACTGACGGATAATAATCAAGAAACTCTGTTTGATATATGTCATCCTGCTTTGTTTGCAATAGCAACCTAAAATACAAAAATACAGTTTGCGTTTCAAGGCGTTCTGATTCTGTCATTTCCCACAGATCATCGTAATCGACGCTGTTAATCTTTATTGTTTTGTGGAAAAAGCCATAATTATACTTTTGGATCAGTCTGTAGTAACATCATTCAAATCAAACCCGTCCCATGTTATGGGAAGGAATAACTTATCATTTTTTTCAGAGTTTACTAAATGCTTTTTTGCGTAATTCTTTACATACTCCCTAATTTCATCAGGAACTTCATTCGGGTCTTTAAGCCTATATAAATCATTTTGCGAGACTGCGCACACATAAATATCATCCTCTTCTTCACAAAGATTACGTAGCTGTTCAAAACCTTTTATGACTATGTTCAAATCCTCATTTGACAGAGCACCATATTCCTCTAAATTCCGAATGTAATCTCTATAGAATATTATTACACTATCAAGATATGGATAATATTTCATAAATTCAGTTAAGTACAAATCATAATCCTTGGAATACAAAAGACTTCTAAAATATAAAAATTCTATACGCGCGTTGAATACCTTGTATTTTTTTAAATAAAGAGTCTGATAAACCTGATAATCCTGATCGTCAATCTTTTCTTCATTTTTTTTAAAATCACTTTTTTTATAAGCTTTCTTCATCAGGTCATTCTGTATTACGTCCGAAAGAACAGTCTTCATATCTTCCAGAGAGTCAGATGAAGTCGGTAATTCACCGGCATAAGAGCTTCCATAATACTTATACGCCTTATTGACTACTTCAAGCTCGGATTCGCTTACCCTTGTGCTCATAAAATAATATACACTGCACAATATAGGCACAATTAGTATACTGGAAATTATGTATAGTGATTTTTTCTTTTTCATATTCTCAGCCCTTCCTTAAAATGTAAAAAGTTCTACATATCCGCCTAAAATCATTTTTTTTAAATACAAAATTATTATGTTTATGCAAGTAAATCTATCCCATAATAGTATACTAGAAGATAGATAATTAACATCATCATTAGTATATGAGTCGGTTATATTCAATGAGCTAAGTAATCCATCATTTATCATATTATTATAAGCAATCTTACATTGATCTATATAATCATTATTTGAGTTATCATCGGAATCAAAATATTCAAACGCTTGTAAATCAACATTATAATTATTATATATTCCGACTTCCAGTACATTTTTCGTATGTACTCTCAATGTTTCACGTAATTCTTTATATGTTTTATCTAAGCCAAAGAAAAATTTTATAATTAGAATTAAAACAATAATTACTATTATAATTTGTAGAACTACTAGAGCAGGTACATGACCAGATTCATCAATGTAGTTTACCGGATTATTTAAACAATACATAAACAGATTTGCACCAAAGACTTCACCTTGCTCCGACTCCAGTATATTCATCTCATCCGCATTAAGGAACCGCCCATACAGCGGATTGTAAAACCGGCTCTGGAGGTAATACAGCCCCGTGTCGTGGTCGTACATATAGCCTCTGTACAGGAACGGGGTGAACGCGAGGGCTACTATGGCTTGAGCAGTGTTGCCGGTTATGGTGAATGAGGGCAGGCCGTAGGCGTCGTAGTCCAAGGTCACGCAATCGTCGCCGTTAGCGGTGAGAATGCCCGTGATATCCCCTTGCAGGTTCTTGGTGTAGAAGTAAGTGAATTGCTCTTCAGATGAATCCGTGACCGTAAATCCGTCCGGGTCGCCGTCGTCGCCGTATATCACCTTGACGCTGAACATTTCGATTCCGTTACTTGCGGTATAGCCGACGAGCGTGGTTCCGTTCCAGTAATACGTATAGGTCATCGAAAGATTATCAAAAACCAGATTACCGTTTGCGTCGGTCGTAACGTCGTTGTACACGAGCTTCTTGGTCATCAGGCCGCTTTCATTGTATATGTATTCGTAACCGTTATAACCCTGTGTGGCTTTTACAAGCTGACGTCCGTTGTACTGAAGCGTTCCTGAGGTGTCGTCCCCCGTATAATCCTGACCGACATAGTTTGTCGGATTTCCCATCGAATCATAGCCGATGCTGCTTCCGTCGTAGCTTACGAGCTTATCCTTCCATGTGCTGTTGTAGGTATAATCGATGGTATCAACGACCGTTCCGAGTGTGCCGGTGGTGTAGGCATACTCCTTTTTTGAAACGATGTTCCCACCCATGTCGTAGGTGTAGGTAAACGATTGGTTCCGTATGGCATCATCTACCCGGACAAGCTGTCCCGCTTCATCGTAGGTGTAGTCATACCGCGATACCTCTACCTCATTCTCGTCGAGGGTATACTCCCTTGTGATGTTGCCCTTACCGTCATATGTATAATACAGCGCCGAACTTGATCCGTTTTCGGTAATGACATCACCGGTATGGTATGGAAATTCCGGATCCTCTAAAAGAAAGGGTGCCTCGTCCTTGATGGTGATTATAGCGTTTCTCTCCGTGCCGTATTTTTCCACAAGCCCGCTTGTCGCATTATTGGAAAGAGTCTGATATGTATAGCTGTTCTTTGTTTCCACTTCATATTTATACGCATCAGTCTCTTCAATTTTTTGAGTAATTGAGGAAGAGTCGGCACGTCCAAAATAGTCGGTTACGGAAGATAGCGTGAAATCATTTTCACCGTAGCCGGTGAGCGTGGAGGTTGAGGTCTTCTTTCCGGTATCAACATTGGTTGTGTTACCTGTCGCCGTGTGCGTATACATCTGTCCGGCAAAGCTTTCGGTGACGACGGTCTGGTCGTTCTCGTTTGTATCGGTCAAAGACGAATAGACAAGCGTATTCCCCGAATAAATACTGATGCCGTCGTCGGTATACGATGTCGTCAATCCGCTTTCGCTGTCGGTGACGCTTGTAAGAGAGCCGTCCGTGTAGTCGTAGGTATATGACGGCAATTGAGCGTTGTTTTTAACGATATCCGTCACATTACCATTGATATTGTAAAAGTAGCTTATAGTATCTCCATTGGCATATGTTATTGTGTTTAATTTATCCCGGCTTATACCCTCGCCGTAGGTATAGGAAACAAGCATTTGGTCTCCAAGCTTCACCGCCGTTTTGTTGCCCCAGATATCATATTCAAAATTATAAGTAAAGCTGTTATGAGTAATGCTTGTCAGCCGATCGTTCGTATATCCGTATTGAGTAGTCATTGCCGTCTGATTATTTGCAAGCCCGGAGACATTTTGAGAAACTTGAGTTATATACCCCATTGAATTATATGCGTAAGTTTCTGTGCTGTCAACACCTCTTGTTAATGAATTCAATAGCCCGTTGCTTTGGTTATAATTATATGAATTTGATATACCGTTATAGTCTGTAATATTACTTAAGTAATTACCTGATACGGTTTTTGACATATTCATTTCCGAATCGCCGTCACCCATTGAAAAGGTGGTCGTACCGTTATCTTCCGTAATTTCATAATTGGGATCTGAAACCTCTGGATCACTGCCGCTTCCCGGGTTTTCTGTTGTTGATGTTGCTGAAAAAGTTTTCACAAGCTCAATACCGTCAAAACTTGCGGTATAGGTTTGGTAATCTGTGCCGACATTTTCGGGACAGATCTGATTAATATAAGATATAAACACCACAATATCGCTATACTGTTCTTCGATGGTGAAATGTGTTTTCAACCCTTGCCATCCTGTGATATAAGGGTTAAAAGTAAGTTTTGCTACATCAATTAACTCCTCATAGTGTTCACTGTTTTCATCCGTTATATATGCGCAAACGAATACGTTGAAACTTTTATAATCATCCGTTGTTGGTAAAGCAAACTGAGAAAGTCCCCAAGCGGAAAGGGTATACCCGTCCCCCGCGTTTCCGGAATCTGTCGGCGTTATGAGCTGAAAGACCGTTTGAAAATCGTCAATTGAGCCACGGATATTAAGTGCATTTTCTCCAAACATATCGATACGATTTCCCA
>CAZEXA010000058.1:0-14903 GCA_964516565.1 uncultured Eubacteriales bacterium
CGAGCGCGCCGCGCCCCCAAATAAATTCCCCGTCGTTTATTCCGTCAAAAGGCGGATGCGTCCAATCCTCAAGGGTCCCCTTGGAGATGGGTACGACGTCCTGATGGGCAAGCAGCGCAATCGCCAGCAGCGAGGAATCCCTCCCCTTCCAGCGGTAAAGAAGGCTGGCTCTCGCAACCTTTTCAAGAGACAGCGTTTCATGGACAAGCGGATAGGAACGGTGCAGAAAGGCGTGGAATTTCTCGAATTCCTCAAAATCAATTTTAGAGGCGTCGCGGTCGGCGATGGTTTTAAAGGTCAGCGCCTCACACAGGTGCTTTATAAACCGTTCTGTATTGACCCGCTCGGAAGCCAATGTCCCGGCAGCCGCCTTTTTGGGTTTATATAGGGCGGCGCGAATCAGGGTGATGACAATAAAAACACCGAGTAAAATCAAAAAGCCATACAGATATTCCAAAATAATCCCTCTCAGTCTAAGCGTGTGATACGCTAAAAATAAAACCGCCTGGTCAGCCAAGCCTTGAAGCGCTTGTTGGTTTCGGTCTCGCGGAAGAAAATCATCAGACCGACGCACGATACCGATACAATGAGCGCCGCGAAAAACATCCTCCCTACGCCGTAATACCGGTGAATAAGCCCGTCCGCGATGAAGGAAAAGACAGCCACATCCGCTAAAAGGATAATGATGACCTGCAGCATACTGCGTTTTTTCCGTTTGTACCAAAAAGCGAATATAAAAGCGAACAGCGAAAGCGAGAGGATAAACGGCACGGCGAGCTTAAAATACCAACCGTTTTCACGGAACATCCAGAAGAACACGTAGGCATACGCCAAGGCCCCGACGGTATCGGCGGCAAGCAGCTTATAGACCTGAATCTTTTTATGCGACAGCGGCCACACGGCAACCAACCAGACGAACAGGCTCGACGAAATGACATAGACGCTCCAGCGCCCCGTATTCGGCATAAAAAAGTTGATAATCAGGCAGACGGCATTCGGAATCATCATGATGACGCTGATTAAAAAAGCAAGATAGCGTTTGCGTACAGTGGGCGGAATGGCAATCCTGTCGGGATACGGCGGGGACGCCTTTTCGCCGTATCCCTCCTCGGGAATGACGACGGGGGTGTTGCAGAGCGCGCATTTGGCGGCGCTATTGTCAAGCTCCACGCCGCAGCGGACACAGTACGACATTACATTCAACTTCCTTTACAGTTTCAAAAAAGAAACGGAATCACATCGGGTGTTGCCTTAAAAACAGTCAACATAAAGCTGCTTATTCTCTGTTGCTTTCAATCCGGACATGGACGCCGAGCTTGACGATTCTGGAAAAGAACTCCCGTTCGATATCGCTCTCCCGATAAATGTTGGCAAACGCGATAGCCAACGTGTCCTCAAACGTCACGGCGCTTAAGCGGGCGCCGTTTAAGACCCCGGGACCGATCAGTAACATCATTTTCTCAATAAACGGTTTCATTTCCGGCGGTACCTCGACAACGCCGATATTGGTCATTACGGAGGAGACGGTACGCTCGCCTGTCAGCGCGAAAGACGTATAAATACCGGCCTTCTTAATAAACAGCGGAAGCAGGCGCATAACGACGTTCTTTTCAAGGCGAAGGTTTTTTGTCATCATCGCATTGAGTTCTTTTTTATTGTTGACAGAACGCAGATAGAGGGAGAGATGTTTTAAAATTTCCTCAAACGTATACTTACCCATATTCGGGTCGAGCTTACAGTTGTATGCCAATGAAAAATTGCGCAGTGTCTTTGACGGGAATTGCCGGCGCAGATTTACCGGAATCTGAACGCTGACCTTTTTTTGGCGGCGGTTCTCGGCAAGCTGTTTTTTGTAGTGAACATCGAGCAGAATGGCGGCGGCAAGCTCGGTCACGGTGACGCCGTATTCTTTTGCTTTGTTTATGAATGCCGGGCAGTCAATATACCCCGTCGTGACGTTGACATAATGATGCGGCAGCCGTGTGCCTTTGGCGTGATAGACAAAGTCCGAGGAGCGTTTGTAACGTGCCTTGGAATCAGAATAGCGCACGAACGAGTCCTCAAGCTCTTCCGGCGAGGCGGCGTCCTCAAGGCTGAGCACCATGCCGCCCGCGGGGATATCGGCGCCCTTAAGTCGCAGATACTGGGCAACCAGCGTCATGATAAAGACGGCTCCCCCATACCCGTCGGTAAGCGCATGAAAAAACTCAACAGAAATACGGTTTTTATAATAATATATCCTTAAAAGAAACCGATTGTTTTCCTTGAAGCTGACCCGGTGGCAGGGATTGCCGATATCGTCCATGACGGGCGGATAGACACCGTGCTGTTTCTCAAAATAATACCAAAATAATCCGCGGCGAATACGCACGTCAAAGCAGGGAAAACGGGGCAGTGTGTCTTTCACCGCCTGTTCGAGCAACGCCTTGTCGATATCTTCGGTCAGCGTGACCGAGTGGCGAAAAATATTCGACCACCGGCTGTTGTTCTGCCCGGGAAAAATCTTTCCTGCGTTGTCGAGCTTGTACCACGCACGGTTCTGCGCGGACGGCTTTTTCTGCTTCATACGCTCTCCTGTCGCTCCGCTCAAAGTACTAAACGAAAAAAGTGCAATCGGTTAAAAGAATCAAAACCCGAACAGAGTCAGCTGATCGCTGTCGGGCAGCTCCGCGAACGCGCCGGCATCCTTCAGCGAGGTTATTACCGCCGATGACGCGCCGGAGCGTATCTGAAAATCTTCAATGGACGAGAATTCACCGGCTCCGTCGCCGTGCGCCGCGAACAACCCCTGCGCGGCGTTTACACCTACGCCGGGAATCGACGAGAACGGCAGACGGATGGCGCCGTCCTCGGGAACATACCGTACCGCATCGGACTTATAGATATCGACAGGCAAAAACCGAATACCGCGCGCCATGGCTTCATAGACGATCTGCATTATCGTTTCCTTGTCCTTTTCGTTAGTTGACGCTTCATTTTTATTCCGTTTTGCCTCAATGGATTTGAGGAAGGCAAAAACCGCGTTCTTGCCACTGTTGAGTGAGACAAAATCAAGGTCGCCGCCGCGCACGGTCATATAGGCACAATAGTACTCAAGCTTTTTGTATACCTTAAACCAGGCGAGGCGGAGCGCCGCGATGACGTAAGCAGCCGCATGAGCTTTGGGGAACATATACTTGATCTTTTGGCAGGAGTCGATGTACCAATCCGGTACGTCGTGGTCGCGCATGATTTTCTCCATTTCAGGAGTTAAAAATTTATCTTTTTTACGGACGGTTTCCATGATTTTGAAGGCGTCGCCCTTATCAAGCCCCTTGTGGAGCAGGTAGACCATGATGCTGTCGCGGGTACCGACGACCTCGGAAATCGTGCATATGCCGTTTTTAATCAGCTCCTGGGCGTTGCCCGTCCACACATCGGTGCCGTGCGAAAGACCGGAAATCTGAATTAAATCGGAAAACGTCTGCGGCTTTGCCTCCATAAGCATCTGGCAGACGAACCCCGTCCCCATTTCGGGGATTGAGAGCGTGCCGGTTTCCCAGTTGATGTCCTTAGCGGTCACCTCAAGCGGTTTGGGCGACGTGCAGAGACTGATCAGATTTTTATCGCAGATGTCAATATCCATGACATCGATACCCGTCAGATCCCGCAGATGCTTGTACATCGTCGGAACATCGTGGCCGAGCTCATCGAGTTTCAATAGCGTGTCGTGCATGGAATTGAAATCAAAATGCGTGGTGACAACATCCTTGCCGGCGCTGTCGGCAGGATACTGGACAGGGGTAAAATCGCAGATATCGTACTCCTCCGGCACGACGACCATACCGCCTGGATGCTGGCCTGTCGTCCTCTTGACGCCGGTGCAGCCTAAGGCGAGCCTCTCAATTTCGGCCTTGGAGACAACGCGTCCGCGCTCATCAAGATACTTTTTGGTAAAACCGTATGCCGTTTTTTCCGCCACACAGGCAATCGTTCCCGCTTTGAAAACGTGCGCTTTCCCGAACAGCTCCTCGGTATAGCGGTGTGCCTGCTCCTGGAATTCGCCGGAAAAATTGAGATCAATATCGGGTGCCTTCTCCCCCGAAAAGCCGAGAAACGTTTCAAACGGAATCTCATGCCCGTCCCGGTTCATCTTCTGAAAGCACTTCGGACAGTTTTTCGGCGGCAAGTCATAGCCCGACCCGACCTCGTTATTTATAAAAAATTCGCTGTACCGGCACGCGGGGCAGATATAGTGCGGCGGGAGCGGATTGACTTCGGAAATCCCCGCCATCGTCGCGACAAACGACGAGCCGACAGAACCTCTTGACCCGACGTAATACCCGTGTTCCTCGGAATTTTTAACGAGCTTTCGGGCGATGATATACAGCCCGGCGAAGCCGTGTTTGATAATGGAATCCAGCTCACGCTGCAGCCGTGTCGAAACAATTTCGGGAACCTCTTCGCCGTAAATCTCCCGGACGCGATTCAAACAGACCTCTTTGAGCTCCTCCTCGGCGCCCTCGACCTTGGGATTATAAATCCCGTCCGGAATAGGCTTAATGCCCTCCTCGATAAGCGCTGCCACCGCCTGCGTGTTTTTAACGACAACCTCATAAGCGGTATCCTCCCCGAGATAGGAGAATTCCTCGAGCATGATATCGGTGGATTTATAATAGAGCGGCGCCTGCTCGTCGGCGTCCGCATACCCCTGACCGGCCATCAGGACGGCGCGGTACTGCGCGTCCCACGGCTCAAGAAAATGGACATCGCCGGTGGCGACGACGGGCTTGTGCAGTTCGTCTGCCAGCGCAATAATCGCGCGGTTCACGGTGTGGATATCCTCAAACGACCGGATATCGGCATAAACGTCCTCATTACTGACAATCATATAGGCGTTGTTGCCGTCGGGCTGAATTTCAAGGTAATCATAAAATGACGCGATACGGCGGCATTCATCGGCGCTTTTTTTACCGATGACGGCCTCGAACACCTCGCCGTAGGAGCAAGCGCTGCCGAGAATCAACCCCTCGCGTTTAGCGGCAATCAGGCTTTTCGGCATACGCGGCTTTGAGCGGAAATACTCGAGATTCGAAGCACTGACGAGCTCATACAGGCTTTTCAGCCCGGCGCCGCTGCGCACAAGCACAATCGCGTGATAATAAGGCGCTTTCTTGATTTCCTCAGGCGTCTTGCGCGAACCGTCGTCATTCATGTCGTCAACAAGGTAAGCTTCAACCCCGTAAAGAATCTTTACATGATGCTTTTTCCCCGCCTCCGCAGCCGCCGGAAACGCCTGCACCACGCCGTGGTCGGTCACAGCCATCGCGGCGTGGCCATAGTACGCGGCACGCTCCACAAGGAGGGAAACGTCGGTCATGGCGTCCATGGCGGACATATTGCTGTGCATATGAAGCTCGACGCGCTTGTCCGGCGCGGTGTCGGGCACGATAAACTTTTTGACGGATGAAACCGCTTTGGCGCGAATGACATAATCGTTCGCGTAGTCGTCAAAGGCAATGTCGCCCTCGACAACAACCGTCTTTCCGACGTCCAAATGACTGTTGAGGTCGAAAAGCGCTTCCCGGCTGTCAAAAAACTTTAAGCGGTATGAACCGGTATAGTCGGAAATAACATAATTGAGGATTAGGTTTCTCCCGTCCTTTGTCGCCCGTTCGTCCTTGCTGATAATGTCGCCCCAGACCACGATGCGGCCGTCCTGAAACGTCGTATCCTTCATGGGTACGGGTATTTTTTTAATGTCCTTGCCCCAGAGCGGGCGCATGGTTTCAAAATACAGCGGAAACCCCTTAACGATTTTGTGTTCCTTTTCGGGCTGCGCCTCACTGACGGCGGCAGCGGCGGCAAGTTGACGTTCCTGAAGCTTTGTAGTATCGGAAAGCGCGTTTTCAAAAGCGACACGGGCATTTAAACCGTAGCAGTCAAAAATCAAGCCGCCGATATGCGCGCCGATATTAGCTGCCTCCAATATATCCTTCCCCCCGTGGGCAAGCGATATGCGAACATCGACAAAAGCCTCGGGAGCGCCCAGCGGATTGACGGGTGTGCTCACCTTGACATCAGTACCGTCGAGAAAACCGTTGGCTACCGGAAAACGCGCCTTTGTCAAACGAAACAGCTCGTCCACGCTCTGCTCGCAGAACGCGCTTGCGGGAAGCGTATACTCAAAATCCACCTTGAGGAGACCAAGCCCGTCGGCAATCTCCTTTTCAGCCCCGTCTAAAGAGGCGATATCGGAAAACGCCGACAGTCCGACGATGGCACTCATCGTTTTTTCGGACATTTTGAGTGTCAGCCTGCTCACGGGCGCGTTTTCCAGTACACCGCGCCACTCCGGATTATTCACATAGTCAAAAAACAGCTCGGAAAAAACAACGCTCATAACAATTCGATTTCCTTTAATAATTCATTGACGATATCGGCCTCGGCAACCTTCCTGAGAACCGTACCCTTCTTAAACAAAATTCCGCAGCCCTTACCGCCCGCAACGCCGATATCCGCCTCAGCGGCTTCCCCGGGACCGTTGACGATACAGCCCATCACGGCGATTTTGATTGGTTTATGTATGTCCTTAACCGCTTCCTCGACACGTTTTGCCAGAGAAATCAAATCAATCTGCGTTCTGCCGCAGGTCGGGCAGGAAACAACCATAGGCGTTCTCACGCGCAGTTCCAGCGCCTTCAGGATGTCAAAGCCGGCTTCAATCTCGCGCACGCAGTCGTCGGTCATCGAAACGCGGATGGTATCGCCGATACCGTCGGCGAGCAGCGCGCCGATGCCGATGCTTGACTTAATCAGCGAACTGCGCTCGGTACCGGCTTCGGTGACCCCCAAGTGGAGCGGATACGGGCACTGTGTAGCGATGAGCCGGTACGCCTCGATCATGTTTTTCACATTGGAGGATTTGATGGAAACAACAATATCGGTAAAATCACATGCCTCTAAAAGGGCGATGTGGCGCATAGCGCTCTGTACCAAAGCGGCAGGGACGGGACCGCCCCACATTTCGAGCAAATCCTTCTCGACCGATCCGGAATTGACGCCGATACGAATCGGCACACCCCTATCCTTACAAGCATCCGCAACCGCGCTCACTTTGTCAGCGGAACCGATGTTGCCGGGATTGATTCGAATCTTTGACGCGCCGGCTTTCAGGCTATCGAGAGCAAGGCGGTAATCAAAATGAATGTCGGCGACGACGGGAATCGACGCTTCCTCGCAGACACGGGCGAAAACGTCCACCGCCTCACTGTCCGGTACGGACATCCGGATAATCTCGCACCCGGCGGCTTCAAGGGTCTTTAACTGACTTACGTTTCCCGCCGTATCGTGCGCCGGGGCGTTGAGCATAGACTGAACCAGAACCGGCAGCCCGCCCCCGATCTTCACGTTGCCGATACCAACGGCCTTGCTGACGCGTTTCATTTTGTTATCCTTCCCGCGGTACGCCGTATTCCTGTTCTTTACAGGGATGACGCCATTCTAAAACTTTTTCATGATGTCGCTCACGGTAATGACGGCCATAAAGACTATCAGCAGAATAAAGCCGGTGGCGTGAACGTATCCCTCGTATTTACGGCTGATCGGCTTACGCCGTATAGCCTCTATGGTGATAAAGAAGAGCCTGCCTCCGTCGAGTGCGGGCAACGGCAGTAAATTGAACACGCCGACATTGATGGTGATATAGGAGAGCAGCGTGAGCGCCGTTTCGACCTTATCCTTAGTAGTAGCCGCCTGCGCGGTCGTGTCGGCGATGGCCGAAATCGTACCGACAGGGCCCGAAATGTCCTTGAGCCCGTATTTTCCGGTGACCATATCCACTAAAGACAGCCGGACGAGCTGCACAATCGACGCCGAGTCGAGCACGGCGCTTTTGGCGACGTTCAAGACGGTTTTATCCACACCGACAATAACAAAATCCCAGACGATGTATTCGCGCCCCTCATACTCCTGCGTGTCAAACTGCACTTGATTGACCTCGACAATCTGACCGTCGCGGCGCACCGTGAAATCGACGGTGCTGTCACTGTCGCGCGCAAGATTAAAGCTGATGCCGCGGAACGAATAAATCCGCGTGCCGTTGATTCTGAGGACCTCATCGCCCTCCTTGAGCCCGTGCTGACTGCTGACGGCGTTTTCATCAAAGCTGCGGATCGTTCTTGTGCCGACAAGATTGTTCATCGACAGTGTGATGGCCACGACGATGACGCCGAGAATCACGTTGAGCACCGCTCCGGCGGCGACGATAATAAAGCGCTGCCAGCAAGGCTTTTTGAAAAACGCCCGATTGTCCTCACTCTCGGTGTCCTCGCCCTCCATATTGCAATACCCCCCGATGGGAAAAAGCCTTAGGGAGTATTTTGTTTCGCCTTTCTGTACCTTGAACACCGGGGGACCCATGCCTAAAGCAAATTCATTGACCTTGACCTTAAAGAGCTTGGCGAATAAAAAATGACCGAGTTCATGGATGGCGATGAGAATGCCAAAAAGCAGTATGGCCATCAGATACGGCCATACCGCGCTCCAGACAGAGGAAACGGACGCTATAATATTCAACAAAAAAATCACCTCAATAATTGATTTACCGCATTTCTCATTAGTATGTCCGTATTTTCCACGTCTTCGACGGTAAATTCAAAAACCGCGGGAGCTTGCTTTACGGCATCGCCGACAAGCTCGCCGATTTTTAAAAACGGAATTTTCCCCTCACGGAACAGACGGTTGGCCTCCTCGTTGGCACTGTTGGCCGCAGCGGGGAACAGCCCGCCGCGTTTTATGGCGTCACGGCAAATATTGATGCAAACGAACGTATTGTAATCCGGCTCAAAAAAGGACAGCGTCCCGATTTCGGCGAGATTGAGCCTCCGCTCAAATGACGGCAACCGCAAAGGATACGTCAGCGCATACTGAATCGGCAAACGCATATCGGGATATCCGAGCTGGGCAATGACGGAGTTGTCGTCATACTCGATCATCGAATGAATGATGCTCTCACGATGAACGACGATATCCACTTGCTCCGGTGTGACGCCGAAAAGCCAGACGGCCTCGATAAGCTCAAGCCCTTTGTTAAACATAGTAGCCGAGTCGATGGTTATTTTTGCACCCATCGACCAATTCGGATGATTGAGCGCGTTTTCGACGGTGACATCCTTGAGTTGTTCCTTCGTTCTGCCGAAAAACGGCCCTCCCGAGGCGGTCAGGATGACGCGGCTGAGCGACCTGCCGGGCGGGCTGCCCTGCAGGCACTGAAAAATCGCAGAATGCTCGCTGTCCACCGGCAGGATGGCGACACCGTTCTTGTTCGCCGCGGCGGTAACAAGGCTGCCGCCCGCGACAAGCGTTTCCTTGTTGGCGAGCGCCACTGTTTTTTTTGCCTCTATCGCCGCGAGCGTCGGACGCAGGCCTGCCACACCGACGATGGCGTTGATGGTGATTTCGCCCCCGTCACACGCGGCGCATTCGCAGACGCCTTTATGTCCCGAAAGTACACGGGTATTGGTATCCCGCAGCCGCACTTTTAAATCAGCCGCTGCCTTTTCGTCAACGACGGCGGCAAGCTTCGGGTGAAATTCCCGCACCTGCGCTTCCAGCAGTGTTATATTGGAATACGCGGCAAGAGACGCGACTGTGCCCCCATGCTTTCTTGCCACATCAAGCGACTGTACGCCGATGGAGCCTGTTGAACCGAGCAGGTTGATTGCTTTCATTGTCATAACACGCAAAGGACAAAGGAATACAGAACCGGCATAACAAACGAAAAACTGTCCATACGGTCCATAACGCCGCCGTGCCCCGGGAAAAGCGTCCCGAAATCCTTCACGCCGAAATTCCGTTTCAGCGTCGAAGCAGTCAAATCCCCGGCCATACTGACAATCGACAGCAGCGGTGCGAGTGCTCCGACAAAGAGGTAAGAGACTCCTGCCCCGTCCGCAAACACAAAGCGTTTAAATACAAGAAGCAGTAAAAGGCTCATTGCCGTCGCACCGACAATGCCGCCAATAGCACCCTCCACGGTTTTCTTCGGGCTGATGTTCGGGCACAGCTTGTGCTTGCCCAGCCGGCTGCCGACAAAATACGCGAATGTATCGGTAAGCCATGAACAGAACATGCCGAACAAAATATAGAAAATGCCTTCATGGTCCAAATAGCTGGTATTGATTCTGCCGACATCCCGCAGTAAAATGACCGTTGAGAAGGAAAAGGGAATCACCATAGAAGCAAAGATCGCGATGACCACCTGCTCAAACTTCACCGTGTCAAAAAACACCAGCATGATGACAAGCATACTGATAATATAGGCGATAGCCGCCGATAAAAAGAATTGTTTTGAAAGATTAAAAGAAAAATGAAAATAGAACGGCATACAGACGGTAGGTACAAAGGAAAACACCATAATCGGGATTTCCTTAAGACCGGACACTCTCTCGATTTCAAATACCGCCAGCACAGCAAAGAGGGCGACGACCACGGGAAGCACGACCGTTTTCATCAGACAGAGCACGCCAATGCAGAACAAGGCGGCTAAAACTCCCGTAATGATTCGCTTTTTCATGGGGATACATCCTTTCTATCGGCCAAAACGTCTGTTTCTTGCCGCGTACTCCTCTATGGCGCGGTCGAGATTATCGGACGTAAAATCCGGCCAGAGTACATCGGTGAATATATACTCCGCGTAAGCGGATTGCCATAGCAGAAAATTCGAGGTGCGGTATTCACCGCTCGGACGGATAATGAGGTCAGGGTCGGGCTGTCCCGCGGTATACATGAGGTCACAGAGAGTCTGTTCGGTGACCTCCTCGGGCTGAAGCGTACCGCTCTTCGCCTTTTCGGCGATTACGCGCGCCGCGCGGACGATTTCGTCGCGGCCGCCGTAGTTGAGAGCAATGTTGACATAAACGCGGCTGTATTTTTCGGATTCGCGCTCGGCTTTTTCAATCAGTGCGACGATATCCTCGGGCAACCGATCACGTCTGCCGATGAAGCGCATACGCATCTGTTTTTCCTCGTTTTCGCGCAGACGCTCATCACCCTCCCGAAGGTACTCCCTAAAGAGGTTCATAATGGCGGCGACCTCGACCGGTGAGCGGTTCCAGTTCTCTGTGGAGAAGGCGTAAAAGGTCAGGTACTTTATCCCGATATCCGCCGCGTATTCGCCGATTTTTCGGAAGGTCTTAGCGCCCTCGGTATGACCCTCCCACCGCTGAAGACCTCTTTTTTTCGCCCATCTGCCGTTGCCATCCATAATAAAGCCGATATGCTTTGGCAGCGTTGCCGGATCAAAATCCATACACAATTCCTCTATATTTCCATGATTTCCGTTTCTTTTATTTTGGCAATCCCGTCAATTTTTTTTATATAATCGTCGGTGATCTCCTGAAGCTCTTTCTCGCCGTCCTTTAAATCGTCCTCCGTAATGTCGCTGCTCTTCTTCATCGCCTTCAGTTTTTCCATGGAATCACGGCGAATCTGCCGGATACCGACCTTGCCCTCCTCGGCGATACGGGCGACATCCTTGACAAGGAGCTTCCTTCTCTCCTCGGTCAGCGGCGGAAAGAGAAGGCGGATGATGCGGCCGTCGTTTTGCGGGTTAATGCCGAGGTCCGACGCCTGGATCGCCTTGACAATTAAATTCAGCGCGGAGGGGTCCCACGGCTGGATGCAGAGTATGCGCGCCTCGGAAACAGAGATGGCAGCCATTTGGTTGATGGGGGTGGACACGCCGTAGTAATCCACGCTGATTCTGTCCAGCACGGCGGCGTTCGCGCGCCCCGCGCGGATGGCGGCGTATTCGGCCTCAAGGGCGGTTATGGTTTTTTCCATGTGCTTTTTGGTGGCTTCAAAGACATCCTTCATCATGTTGGTTTCCATAGGTTTACCTCCCGAATAGTAATATTCCTTGGGCAATACCGCATAATTCTAAACGCTTTTATACGCAGTCGAATTTTTCGTCAGATGAGCCAAAAAGCGCAGGGAATACTTTTTTGTCTTCACGAGCATTTTTGAGAAATATGACGGAAAAGGCGCAAGCAGAAAAGTGTTTAAGGCGGCTGCCGCGAATTGTGCGGTGTTGCCCCTTGGTTATTTAACAATAGTACCGACATTTTCACCGCTCAGAACGCGGACGATATTTTCCGGATCTTTCAAATTAAAGACGACAATGGGGATTTTATTGTCCTTGCAGAGGGAGGCAGCGGTGCTGTCCATTACCTCAAGCCCTCCGGCGAGAAGCTCGGCATGAGAAATCCCGTCGAACCTGACCGCGTCGGGATACTTGTTGGGGTCCTTATCATAGATGCCGTCAACATTTGTCGCCTTCATGATGATTGAGGCGCCAATCTCGGCGGCACGCAGAGCCGCCGTAGTATCGGTCGTAAAGTACGGGCTTCCCGTTCCGCAGCCGAAAATGACGACTCTCCCCTTCTCAAGATGGCGTAAGGCGCGCCCCAGTATAAACGGCTCGGCGATTTGGCGCATTTCAATGGCGGTCTGCACCCGCACCGGCACGCCGATTTTTTCAAAACCGTCAGCCAGCGCCAACGAGTTCATGACCGTCGCCAGCATACCGATATGATCCGCCCGCGTCCTGTCCATATCGCCGCTCGAACGGCCTCTCCAGAAATTGCCGCCCCCGACGACGATGCCTATCTGTACGCCTGCCTCCGTACAGGTCTTCACAGCCGAGCAGATGCTGATCACCGTATCAAAATCAATTCCGTGACCGCCTCCACCCGCCAAGACCTCGCCGCTAAGCTTGAGCAAAACACGACCGTAAACCGGATTCACTAAAAATCCCTCCGATAAATTTTTCGTTTTACTTATATTACCTTAAAATCACCTTTCTGTAAAGCAAATCCGGCAAAAAAAACATCTTCCGATAAAAACTTGACAGATTATTTACAAATGAGTATAATGTCGCATATACAGGAATTGGCGGTGAGGGTTTTGACAGTGAAGAGAATCGGCACCGTCGGAGAGCTTTCCGGCGCTGCGTTTACCCCCATGACCTCCCTTCACTGGGAACAAACCCCTCCCTACAGACCCAAAACCCTTTTCAGCTTGGCATATTTGCCCGGAGAGGGGTTTTATTGTGTCCTCAAATGCTACGAAGAAAACCCCCGCGCCGTTTTTACCGAAAACGACGCGCCCGTGTACCGTGACAGCTGCCTTGAATTCTTCTTTCAGCCTGTAGCGGGGCGGAAGGAATACCTCAACATCGAGTGTAACAGCCGCGGCGTCTGTTTGTGCGAGTTCGGGGCGAAAAGAAACGGGCGCCGCCTTGTCTTCGAGCTGACGGGCTTAAGGCCTTTAGTCACGCCGTTTTCCGGCAGCGACGGCGAGGGCGCCTACTGGGGCGTGACCATTTTCGTCAGCGAGGCGCTGATTGCAAAGCTGTACGCCGCCCCACGGGACGCGCTCGCTTTCATAAGCGTCAAAGCCAATTTTTACAAATGCGGCGACGATACGGCTGTCCCGCACTATATCGCCTTTTCGCCGGTGACCTCGCTTCCGCCGGGCTTTCACAATCCCGCCTGCTTTGCGGAATTTACCATTGTCTGAAAGGATGTTATTGTTTTTATGACCGACGCTGAACTGAATATTCGTGAAATCATATCCCACTATACGTTTGAGGGAGAGTTTATCGGCTCTTATCCGGTCGATAACGGTCACATCAATGACACCTATGTCATAGAGTATGAGGACGCTTTCGGTGAAATAACCGCTTATCTGCTACAAAAAATTAACGTAAATGTGTTTAAAAATCCGCAGCAGCTGATGGAAAACATTCTCGGCGTCACCGATTTTCTTCGCCATAAGGTCGAAGCGTCCGGCGGAGACACGAACAGAGAATGCCTGACCGTCATCAAAACCATTGACGGCAACTCGTATATGACCACTCCCCAGCTCGGATACTGGCGTTGTTATAATTATATTGCGGACAGCTATGCGGTAGACTCCATTTCCTCTCCGGAGGTGTTTCTGAAAGCCGCAAAAGCCTTCGGAAAATTCCAGAATATGCTGGCCGATTACCCGATTCACACGCTGCACGACACCATCCCGAACTTCCACAACACCCGTTCACGTTACAGGGATTTTATCACGGCCGTCGAACAAAACCTTTCCGGGCGGCTCGAAAACGCCCTTCCCGAAGTAGAATTCGTAAAGGAACGCGAAGCCGACGCCTCCGTGCTTGTTGATATGTTGGAAAAGGGAAAGCTCCCTTTGCGCGTCACGCACAACGACACCAAACTCAACAACGTCATGTTTGACAAGGCGAGCGGCGAAAGCATTTGTGTGGTCGATCTCGACACTGTGATGCCGGGGCTCTCCCTCTACGATTTCGGTGACAGCATCCGTTTCGGCGCCAACACAGCCGCCGAGGACGAAACCGATCTCTCAAAGGTTTCGCTCGACCTTGAGCTGTTTGAGTATTACGTCCGCGGCTACCTCTCCGAGGCCGGAGGCGCGCTCACCGAGCGGGAGATCCGCTATCTGCCCTTTTCGGCGAAGCTCATGACCTATGAATGCGGTATGCGCTTTTTGGGCGACTATATCAACGGCGACACTTATTTCAAGGTTCACTATCCGGAACACAATCTTATCAGGTGCCGCACGCAGTTCGCGCTTGTAGCCGATATCGAAGAAAAATACGCTCAGATGAAGGCAATTGTCGAAGCGGAATATGCCCGGCTCGCCCAAATAAAAAATTGAAATTTTTTCGGGGAATTCTGTTGACAGACCGGAAAATATATAGTATATTATAACTCGTCGCCGCGATGAGCGGTTGGCAAAGGGAGCAAAAGGGAGCATAGCTCAGCTGGGAGAGCACTTGCCTTACAAGCAAGGGGTCATAGGTTCGAGCCCTATTGTTCCCACCATACGGCCCGGTAGTTCAGTTGGTT
>CAZEXA010000059.1:0-14857 GCA_964516565.1 uncultured Eubacteriales bacterium
TTTATCAAACAAAAACGAAAAGAAGCGGGACTCACGCAAGAGGAGTTCGCCGTGCGCTCCGGCTTGGGGCTCCGGTTTGTCCGTGAGCTTGAGCAGGGCAAGGAAACCGTGCGTATGGACAAGGTAAATCAGGCACTCGCTATGTTCGGCATGAAGGCTGTTCCGGGAAGGATGGATGACAAATGAGTGAATACAGAACAGCTTATGTCTATGTGCGAAATGCTTTTGCCGGAGAACTGTGCGAAACGGACGATGGCTACTCCTTTCGATATGATACGGAATATCTGAAAAGCACTGACGCTTCGCCGGTAAGTCTTACTATACCCGTTTGTGAGCAAGCTTATACTTCAAAAACGCTGTTCGCCTTTTTTGACGGGCTGATTCCCGAGGGTTGGTTGCTGGACATTGTCAGCCGCAATTGGAAAATCAATCAGAATGACCGCTTTGGACTGTTGCTTGTTGCCTGTAAGGATTGCATCGGTAATGTCAGTATCAGGGAGGTGCGGTCATGAATTGCTTATGCTGCGGAAAATTGATAACAGACAAAGCCGGCGAACAGGAACGCCTGAACGGCTGGCATACATCATGCCTGCGTAAATTTTTCGGCACAGGGAAACTGCCGGAGATTGATATTTCCGAAGACAACCTCCAACGCATTGCCGCCGAAAACACAAATAAGGGCTACACTGTGCCGGGCGTGCAAAAAAAGCTGTCACTTCACCTGTCCTCCGGCAGAGATCCGCGCCTGACACTTGTCAATTACCCGACCGGGTATATCCTCAAGCCTCAAACGGATGAATATATAGCTTTGCCCGAGGCGGAGTTTCTTGTGATGCAAATGGCTGCGGCAACAGGTATAAAAACCGTGCCATTTGCACTGCTTCGTATAAACGACAGCTTCGCTTACATCACAAAACGAATTGACAGAGTGCTGCCGAACAGAAAAGAAAAAAACTTGAAAATGTTTGCAATGGAGGATTTTTGCCAGCTTGACGGGCGGCTCACGCAGGATAAATACCGTGGCTCCTATGAGCGGTGCGGCAAGATAATTTCGGAGTATTCCGAAAACCCGGGACTTGACCTGTCCGAGATGTTTTTACGCATTATCTTTTCCTATGCCGTCGGCAACTCCGATATGCATCTGAAAAACTTTTCGCTGATTGAAACATCGGAAAACAGCGGCAAATATGTACTCTCCTGTGCCTACGACATGCTGCCGGTCAATGCTGTGATGCCGGAGGACAGTGAGCAGCTCGCGTTGACTCTCAACGGCAAAAAGCGTAATATCCGCAAAAATGACTTTCTTATATTTGCAAAAAGCTGCTGCATCTCAGAAGCTTCTGCTGAAAAAATGCTCATGGCAGTTGCTTCCATGAAGGAAACCTATATTTCAATGTGTGAAAAATCATATCTTCCGGCCGACATGAAAGAACGCCTTTCAATGCTGATTGCCGAGAGAACCGAAAGGCTGATTTTGCTTTCTATTTAAGCGGTGCTTAAAAGTTAACATAAATTTTTGATTAGACTTATTGAAACAAATCTCCAAAACCGCAAAGCTTATTTCTATAAGTCTTGATTTATTGAAATGATTTGGGTATAAAATATTATGTGTGAAGAGGGGTTAACACTCATGAAAAAAGCTTTAATTATAAGCTTATGTTCTGCGTCTGCCAAGAGTTTTTGAACATAAAAAATCGCTCAAACCCTTGATACAAAAGGCTTGAGCGATGGTGCGGATAACAGGACTTGAACCTGCATGAACTTGCATTCACTAGAACCTGAATCTAGCGCGTCTGCCAATTCCGCCATATCCGCATATTTAGTTGAGAAATTTCATGATAGCTTGTGCTATACATCCGCGCTGTCTGCAAAGTCTCGCTTCGCGAGCCTCTGTTCCGCCATATCCGCGTATTAATAATGCAGAATGCATAATGCAGAATTATTAAGGATTATTAGAAAAGTTAGATGAAGTTTTGCATATAGAAACGAGAATTTTGATGATTTCCGAAATGTCTTTTTCCAAGCTTGCGTATTGCGTTTGGGTTAAATAATTCGTTTCATAAAGGAGTCTGATCCAATAATGCGATTCATTCGCTTCTTTAAGAGCAATACTCATTTTTGCTATAAAATCAGCCTTGCTTTGACCGCGCTGTGCCTCTGAAACGTTCGCGCCGATGCTGGTCCCAGAGCGGAGCAACTGTTTCGAAAGAACAAATTCCTTCTTTTCACGGGTTAAATGCTTATAAACGTTTACAATGCGTACCGCAAATTTGAAGCTTTTCACTTCAATGAGATTGTTACTCATATCGTAACCCAATTGCATTCAGCATTTTGCATTAAGCATTCTTCGTTAGGCTCAATAAAAATATCAAAGAACCATGAAAATGTCAAGAGTTTTTTCCGAATTGGTTGTTAAATCCAATACTTTTGTGCTATACTGTGCCTAAGGGAGGTATCGGTATGATTCAGAACATTGTTTTAATCGGTATGCCGGGTGCGGGCAAAAGCACCGTCGGGGTAGTCCTTGCCAAACGGATCGGATACGGGTTTTTAGATACGGACATACTGCTCTCTACGCGTGAGGGACTTCCGCTGCCGAGGCTTATTGACATTACGGGCTACGAGGGTTTCCTTAAGCGCGAAAATGACGCGGGGCTTTCTTTAGGCTGCGAGCAAACCGTTATCGCCACGGGCGGGAGCATGGTGCTGTGTGAGGGGGCAATGACCCATCTGAAGCAAAACGGGCTGGTCGTCTGGCTGCGCGTGCCGCTCTCTGAGCTTGAAGCGCGTCTGCCGCAAAACCTGACTGACCGCGGGATCGCCGCGCCGTCAGGCATGGGGCTGTCGGCTCTTTACTCGATGCGGCTGCCGTACTACCAGCGGTACGCCGATATCATCGTTGACTGCGGGGAGAGCATTGAAACCGTGGCTTTTCAAATAGATTTGGCTGTTTTTAAATAACCATAAGGCGACGGAGGGCATTTATGATTAAGATAGAGAATCATTTGGGCGTCATCGAGATCAGTAAGGAATTTTTTTCCGCGCTGATCGGGGGTGCTGCGTCGTCGTGCTTCGGCGTGGCCGGCATGGCAAACAGTAACGCCCGTCAGAATATACGCGCCTTTTTCTTTCGAAAACACCAATATATCGATCAGGGCGTCAACGTCACGAAGGACGCTGACGGGCTGATTGTCGATCTGCATATCGTCATTTCTTACGGGCTGAACATTTCAGCCATCGTACGCAGCATCGTCAACAAGGTGCGCTACACCATCGAGGACGCAACGGGGCTTGAGGTCAAAAAGGTCAATGTGTTCGTCGATGCAATGATCTAAATCTTACATCCGACGTCTGACATCTGACGTCTGGCATCTGAAATCTGACATCTGACATCTGATATACGGAGTGTTGTTCTTGTTAAACGGGAAAACCTTAATAGACTGTATTTTATCTGCCTCCAACAATATCGGCAATTATAGAAAAAGCGTGGACGCGCTCAATGTGTTCCCTGTGCCTGACGGCGACACGGGGACGAACATGTCTATGACCATGGCCGCCGCAGCGCGCGAGCTTGAACGGCTTAAAGGTGATGATATTCCTGTCGGCGAGGCCGCGTCGGTTGCGGCCTCCGCGCTGCTCCGGGGGGCGCGGGGCAACTCCGGCGTCATTTTATCCTTAGTCTTCCGCGGCATCAGCACGGGTCTCAAGGGCAAAACCGAAGCCGACGCCGTCAGCATGGCAAATGCGTTGTCCATAGGCGTAGATAACGCATACAAGGCGGTCATGAAGCCGACCGAGGGCACGATTCTGACCGTCGTGCGCTTAGCTGCCAAAGAGGCCGTTCTCACCGCCGGACGCACGGATGCGTTGCCGGAAGTCTGGTCGGCGGCCTGCCGTGCCGGACAGGCTGCACTTGAGGACACCCCGAATATTCTGCCTGTACTTAAAAAAGCGGGCGTCGTCGATGCGGGCGGACAGGGGCTTATGCATATTCTCCGCGGTATGGAGAGCGTTCTTTTAGGCAACGGAATCATCCGCAAACTCGACGGCGAAAAAGGCGTTGAGCCCGGCGAACCGATAGGCGCCGCGCAATCGGATGAGGAAATTCGCTTTACCTACTGCACCGAATTTCTGATTAGCCGCAAACGAGAGACCGAGTTTTCGCCGGTCAAGCTGCGCGCCTATCTTGAATCGGTCGGCGATTGCGTGGTCATCGTCGAGGACGACAACATTGTCAAGATACACTGCCACACCAACGAGCCGGGCAACATCCTGCAGATGGCGCTGCGCTACGGGGCGCTGCTCAATATAAAAATTGAGAACATGAAACAGCAGCACGAGGACGCCTCATGGGGCGTTTCTCCGAAGGACGCATCGCCTAAGCCCGGGAAGAAGCCGAAGCCTGCCGTACCGAAGAAACCGTTCGGCATGGTGGCGATTGCCTCCGGCGAGGGGCTGGAGGACATTTTCAGGAGCATCGGCGTGGACAGCCTCGTCAGCGGCGGACAGACGATGAACCCCAGTACGGAGGACATTCTCAGCGCGATTGAGAGCATCCCCGCAAAAGAGATTTTTGTTTTGCCGAACAACCGCAACATCATTATGGCGGCCGAACAGACTATCCCTCTCTCGGATAAAACCATCCGCGTGCTCCACACGCGCACCATCCCCGAGGGCATCGCCGCCGCTCTCGCCTTCGACGAAACCGCCTCGGGCGAGGAAAACCATATGGCGATGATGAAGGCCGCGGAGGGCGTCGCGACGGCGCTGATAACCTACGCGGCACGCGACAGTCAAATCGGCTCCGAAACCGTGCACAAGGGGCGTATTTTAGGGATGGAGAACGGCAAAATCACCGTTGTGGATGACTCCCCGGTACAGGCAGCGTTTAAGACCGTCAAACATCTCGTCAAAAAAGGTTCGTCGGTCATCACCGTTTATTATGGCCAGGACGTCAGCGAGCAGCAGGCGGGAGAGCTTATCGAACTGCTCAAATCAAAATTCGGCAAGGACTGTGAGATTACGGCGCTTTCCGGCGGGCAACCGGTTTACTATTACATTATATCCGTTGAGTAATAATGAGGGACGCATATGGTCGCTCTCGAAACAAGAGTACAGTATTTAAAAGGCGTCGGCGAAACACGCTCCAAACAGCTCGCAAAGCTGGGGCTTACCTCGCTCGGCTCCCTTTTGCGTTATTACCCCGCGCGGTATGAGGACTGGAGCCGTATTGTCTCGATTCACGATGCGTCCGTGGGCGAACAGCTTTTGTTCAAGGCGATTGTGTCTTATACGCCCTTAGGAACGCGCAGCAAGGGCGGTACGACCCTCTATAAAACCTCGATTACCGACGGCACCGACATCCTGAACGTAACATTCTTCAACAACAAATACATCCCCTCTCAGCTTAAAGAAGGAGAGGAATACCTATTTTTCGGAAAGCTGACGCAAAACGCCTTAGGGCGTATCGAAATGCTTTCACCCGCTTTTATAAAAGCAGAGGGCGGCGAGAGAATCCGCCCCGTCTACCGCCAGAGCGGACAAATCACCTCCAAAACGCTGGAACGGTATGTCGCGGAGGCATTGAAAGAATTACGGGGCAATATCCCCGAAACGCTGCCGCCGGAATATTTAATAAAATACCGGCTTCCTTCACGGGAAACGGCGCTGTCCGACATTCATTTTCCGCCGGACGACGCGGCGCTGACCGCCGCGAGACGACGGTTGATTTTTGAGGAGCTACTCGTCCTGCAGCTCGGTCTGTTGGGACTGCGCAGCGGTATGCAAAGTAAAAATGCCCCGCCTGTGACAGGGAAAGCCGCCGAGGCATTTCTCAATGCGCTGCCGTTCGAGCCGACAGACGCACAGCGGCGCTCTGTCGCCGAGGCCGCGGCGGACATGTCCCGGCAAACGCCGATGAACAGGCTGCTCTCCGGAGACGTCGGTTCCGGAAAAACAGCCGTCGCCGCGGCGCTGATTGCCGGCGCTGCCGCAAACGGCCTTCAGAGCGCCTTCATGGCACCCACGGAAGTCCTCGCGTCACAGCATTATTTAACCCTTACCCGTCTGTTTGAGAACACGCCGTACCGCGTAGAGCTTCTGACCGGCGGTATGCCCGCGAAAGAAAAAAAGCGCGTCAAGGAAGCACTTTTTGACGGTACCTGCCACATAGTCCTCGGCACGCACGCGCTGATTCAGAGCGACGTCGTTTTTCACCGGCTCGGTTTCGTCATCACCGATGAGCAGCACCGCTTCGGGGTCGTACAGCGTGCCGCGCTCGGTCAGAAAGGCGAAAGCCCTCATGTGCTGGTCATGTCCGCCACGCCGATTCCGCGCACCCTCGCCATGGTCATTTACGGCGACCTCGACGTCTCGACGCTTGACGAAATGCCCAAAGGGCGGCTTCCGGTTAAAACATACAAGGTCACGACCGCCTACCGGAACAGAATCTACGACTTTATCAAAAAACACCTTGACGCCGGCGAGCAGGCGTTTGTCATCTGTCCGCTTGTCGAGGAGAGCGAGAGCGGGCTTGTCCCGGCGACACAGTATTACGAATTTCTGCGCGAAACGCATTTTAAGGATTATGAAACCGGCTTGCTCCACGGTCAGATGAAGACTAAGGACAAGGATGCCGTCATGGCGCGCTTCGCCGCGGGCGAGCTGCGGCTTTTGGTATCGACGGTCGTCATAGAGGTCGGCGTCGACATCCCCAACGCCACAGTCATGCTGATTGAAAACGCCGAGCGATTCGGGCTGTCACAGCTCCATCAGCTGCGCGGAAGAATCGGGCGCGGCAAAGCCGCATCGACCTGTATTCTCGTATCCGACGCACAGAATCCCGAGGCGCTCGAGCGCTTTGATATTCTCTGCCGGACGACTGATGGCTTCGTCATCGCCGACAAGGATTTACAGATGCGCGGTCCCGGAGACTTTTTCGGCAGCCGCCAGCACGGTCTGCCTGAAATGCAGATTGCCAATCTGATGACCGACAGCAAGGCACTGCTCGCTGCCGGTAAGACAGCGCGGGAGATCCTCAGTAAGGACCCGTTGCTGAAGGACAATAAGCACGCGGCGCTCGCCGACGAGGTACAGCGGCTTTTCGCCGCTTTATGAAAGGAAATAGATATGGAAAAGATAGCCAGCTTCACCGTTGATCACACCGTACTCGAAAGGGGTCTGTATATTTCGCGCGTTGACGGCGACATCGTCACCTACGATCTTCGGACGCGCCGCCCCAACGTCGAACCGGTCATGGACAACGCCGCCATCCACACGTTCGAGCACCTGTTTGCCACCTATGTACGCAACAGCGAACACAAAGACAGCATCGTCTATTTCGGCCCGATGGGTTGCCGCACGGGCTTTTACTTCCTGACAAGAAATCTCTCGCACGAGGCGGCTGTCGCGCTGACCGTCGAGGCGCTGAAATTTATCGCCGATTACGCGGGCGATGTCCCCGGCGTATCCGCCGACGAGTGCGGCAACTACCGTGAACACGACCTTTTAGGCGCGAAAAGAGAAGCCGCCGCCCAGTATGAGATTCTCAAAGACTGGACGGCAGAAAAGCTGCAATATTAAACTACTCCGTTGCGAAGTTGTCAAAATACCCCTGTATCAACACAATCGGCGTGCCGCGGTCACCGCTGCCGCTGGTCAGATCGCATAGACTACCCAAAAGATCCGTCAGCCTGCGCGGCGTCGTCCCCTGCGCCTGCATATTGCCGACAAGGTTTTTGTCCTTTTCCCGGATTTTCTCCTTCATCGCCATTGCCAACTCATCGCCGGTCAGCGTCTCAAAATCGTTGTCGGCAAAATATTTCATCTTCAGTTCATTGGGCGTACCCATGAGCCGCGATGTATACGAAGGCGATATCACCGGGTCTGCCAGCTCCCAAATGCCGTCAACGGGGTCTTTGAAGCCGCCGTCACCGTAGACCATTACCTCGATCTTTTTACCGGTCACGCCCCGCAAAGCCGCGTATAAACCGGCAACAAACGCGTCGGTGTCTCTGGGGAAAAGCTTGACCTTGTCCTCGGTCGCCTTGTTTGAGCCAAGCAGCCCGTACAGGGGGTTAAAGCCGCTCTCCCCTATTGGGACGGTCATAATCTCGTCCAATCGATACGAGCGCTCCACACCCGATGCTTTCAGTATTTTCTGCGTGCGGAAACGCGTATGGATATCACAGTTGAGCACATTTTTCGTGAAATTTAAAATGTATTTCGGATCGTTTGAAAAGACAATTTCGATTTTGTCGGAAAAGCTCTTATAGTATTGTATATAGTCAATGCCTGTATAGCGGTGTACCGTATTGTTACCGAAGATGTCCCGCAGTTCCTTTTCACTGAAATTCTGCGCGAAGGGATTGATCCCCTTGTCGTCCATTTCGTCGCGGTCAAGAAACGTGTTGCCCATCTCATCGGCGGGGTAGGAAAACTGAATGGTCAGCTTCTCGCACGATAGAGCAATCGCCCTGAGCAGCACCGAAAAACGGTTGCGGCTCATAATCGGAAAGAGAATGCCCATATCCTTCCCACCGAGTTTGCTGCGAATGTCCGTGGCTATCTGATCGCACGTCGCGTAGTTCCCCTGCGTTCTTGCCACAACCGCCTCGGTCACCGCGATGATGTCGCCGTCCTTGAGCTCAAAGCCCTCGTTATGGGCGGCGTCGAGCACGCTTTTACATACGGCGGCAATCAAATCATCGCCTTGACGAAAAACCGGCGCGATGATGCCCCGCGCTGTAACACCCGTATATCTCATGATAATCATTCCTTTTGCAGTCTCGCTGGCTATTATACTATGCGGCACCCACAATGTAAAGCAAATTTCCGGAAATTCGGTTATAGCAATCTTATTTCCCCTTGTTGTTTTATCTGTTTTTCACTGAATAACCCGTTAAAAATCAATGTTTGTGTCTAAGCTATGAAATGTTCACAAATTGTTAACAATTTCGTACACTGCCTGTAAACTACCCGAAATACTATATAGTTGCCAATACAAGTACGCAAGGAGAAAATTATTTCTCTTTCTGCTTAAGAAAAACCCCCGATTGAAGGGGGTTTTTTCTGTTCCGGTTTTGATTCACAGAAAATTTATAGAATATTCTTAATGATTTTCTGTTTCTTCCTGTTGCGTATTGCATAAATATATGATAGAATGCATTTGAGGAATTATAGGTATTTAATCTGCCTTTGGACGCCCTGCGGTTTCACTTTTTCACCGACATGTCTTTGGAAAGGATAGTGGAGGCTATGTCATTGGTAGCGGCAAAATGTCCGAGATGCGGTGCAATTATTAAAGTCGAGTCCGTCGACGAAGCGGATACCTGTAGTGTTTGTAAGGCTCCGTTTATTGTCGATAGGGCAATAAAGCTTTTTGATACGGTCGGCAACACCGGCAGACCCGCGAATCCGTTTTCCGCCGCCGCAGGTCTTTCGTTTGGTGCCATGGAGGAATTCGCCGTCAGGAACGGTATTCTGGAAAAGTACTGCGGAAACTCGCCGAATGTCGTCATTCCTAACACGATTACCTATATTGGCGACCGATCCTTTGCCCTGTGCGATTTCATGCTCAGTATCACGATTCCTAACAGCGTTACATATATCGGCAACTACGCCTTTGAGTGCTGTACGGGGCTTACCTCCATCGTCCTTCCGGACAGCATCACTGCGATTGCGGATTCGGCGTTCAAGGGCTGTACGGGGCTGCGCAGCATTACCCTTCCGCGCAATCTGAAAAGTATTTCGCCGCACGTTTTTGAGTTCTGCGAAGGGCTGACGAGCATTATTATCCCGCCCACCGTCAAAAAAATCCACAATTACGCCTTTGAGCGCTGTATCGGGCTAAAAAGTGTTGCTATCCCCGAAGGCGTGACCGCCATCGGCGACTCAGCCTTTGAAAACTGCGTGAACCTCGCCAATGTCTATATCCCCGACACTCTCGCGTTTCTCGGCATGTCCGCCTTTGAGGGCTGTACATCGCTCGCCAACGTCCGGTTGCCGGAAAGCTTTGTGTTCAGTATGTATATTTTCGCCAAAAACCCCTGGGGGCGCATGCAGCGAGGCAATAAGCTGCAGCTCCAGTTTGAATGGATTGAAAAAGGGCTGTGCCAGTACTGCGGCGGAGAAATCGGGCTGATGAATAAGTGCAAGGTCTGCGGGAAAAAGCAACCATAATTTAGATGTCAGATGTCAGACGCCAGATGTCAGATTAAAAGGAACCTACGGTTGGCTATTATATGCTTTAATAGACCTACATTAAAGGAACTCAGTGTAAAGAACCACAGGCTGTTCTTGGCTATTATAAAATAGCACTCATTATAAAAGGATTTTGATTCATGGGGTTATTTGAGGGGATTTGTCCGCAATGCGGCGCTGTTTTGACCGTTAAAGAGAATCAGGATGTTACTGTTTGCGACTTGTGCCATACAATGTTTGCGACAGAGACCGCCATACATATATATAATACCGCCGAGTGTCTCCCGTATGATGAAAACGCGTGCGAGGATGTCCCGGCGGTTTTTGAAATTCATGAGGGCATTCTCGAGGTATACAACGGTGAGGGCGGCAAAGTCGTCCTGCCGGAGGGCATAACGGAAATCGGGGACAACGCTTTTTGCGACTGTAAGACGCTGATGGGCGTCGTCGTTCCCGAGGGCGTAACGCGTATCGGCGACTTTGCTTTCGACGGCTGCATAGCCTTAAGCAACGTTATGCTCCCCGACACCGTAACCGAAATCGGCGTTTCGGCCTTTGGCGGCTGCGCAGCTCTCCAAAAAATCGACTTACCGGAGAGTGTTACGCGCATCGGCGAATCCGCCTTTTGCGGTTGCGGTCTTTTAAGCGTCACCGTCCCGCAAAGCATCCGAAAACTCGAAAACGAGGTTTTTTGGGAATGTCCCGACCTGCACAGCGTTTTTATCGGGAACGGCTTGACCGAAATCGGCGACAACGCGTTCAATTTCTGTACCGGTCTTGAACGCGTCGAGCTGCCCGAGGGCATAACAAAAATCGGCGCGGGTGCGTTTGCTGATTGTGATACGCTGTCGGCGGTTGCTTTACCCGAAAGCCTTATCAACATCGGCGAGGAAGCCTTTTCGCGCTGCGGGAGCCTGATTAGAATGACCGTTCCCGACAGCGTAATAGAAATCGGCAGCCGCGCATTCGCCGGGTGCACAGCGCTGTCCGCTCTGACGCTCCCCGAAAACGACGCACTCACGCTTGGCGAGGACGTTTTGAAGGGCTGTATCGCCCTCGACAGAATATTTGCTCCGGCGCGTTTGCTGCCGCTACTGGACCATAATAACCCGTGGGGCAAAAGCCATCCCGTAAAGGCGCCCCCGAAAAGTGTACGGGAGTGCCGCTTCTGCGGCGGTGAACTGAACTTCTTCGGCAAGTGCAAATTTTGCGGAGAAAAGCAGTCGTAAACACAAAAAGCCCATGAATTTTTTTATTTTTAGAAATCTGGTATCTGTTTTTCGATTCCCCTTGAACCTGTTGTCAAAATATGCTAATCTATTGTATATAAAAATTTGGAGGTAACAATATGGCGAGTATTCTTGATGAGTACAAGGTATCCCACGAAGAAGCAAAAACGTATGACGGGAGAAAGCTCAAAGTAGGCATCATCGGCACCGGCTGGATTGCCGAGGCGCATCTGCACAGCTATCTGCGCTGTCCCGATGTTGAGATTGTCGCGGCGGCCGATCTTATCGAGGGCAAGGCCGAGGCGTTCTGTAAGCAGTACGGCGTTGAGGGCATTCGCTGCTACCGCAGCCATAAGGAGATGCTCGATGCTGAGGAGCTTGACGCCGTCAGCGTCTGTACCTATAACGCCCAGCATGCCGAATGCTCGATTTACGCGTTGGAAAAAGGCGTCAACGTCCTGCTCGAAAAGCCGATGTGCGTGACCCTTGAGGAGGCCATCGCCATTCGCCGCGCCGAGATAAAGAGCGGCAAGGTACTCTCCATCGGCTTCCAGCCGCGTTTTGACGAGAACATGAAAATGGTCAAAAAGGTTGTCCAGTCGGGCGATCTCGGCGAGGTTTACTACGTTCAGACCGGCGGCGGCCGCCGCCACGGTATCCCGACCCCGTTCGGCACCTCCTTCATTCAGAAGGATACGGCGGGTCTCGGTGCCTTGGGCGACATCGGCTGCTATTCGCTCGACATGGTCATGAACGCCATCGGCTATCCGAAGCCGCTGACCGTTACCGGTTATACCTCCGATTTCTTCGGCCACCGCCCCGAGTATCTTGAGAAACCCGAATACGCCGAAAAATTCGGCGTTGATGACTTCGCCGCGGGCTTTGTCCGCCTTGAGGGCGGCATCATCCTCGACTTCCGCATCGCGTGGGCTATGCATATCGACACTCCCGGCGACGCGATCATCCTCGGCAAGGAGGGCGGCCTGCGCATCCCCTCGACCGACTGCTGGAACGGCTCCATCGGAGGGCCCCTGAAGGTCTACCACAACATCGCGGGCATCTGTGTTGACACCACAATCCCCGTAGCCAAAAACAGTGGTGACAACTTCGACAAAAAAATCCGCTCCTTCATCGACGCCATCGAGTTCGGCCTGCCCGCCCCGGTTCCGGCAAGCCAGATCATCTACAATCAGGCTATCTTGGACGGCATCGCCCGCTCGGCACGTTTAGGCAGAGAGGTTACCATCGAGATTCCGGAGTTATAAAAGGTTACATTAAAAATTACGGCGAAGCGGGTAACCGCTTCGCCGTAATGAATATGTACTAATCTTTTACCGCGTCAATCCCCCAAAACTGTTTTGCCTCCGAAATCATATCTTTAATTAGTTTATAATTATCACTAATCATATTCACGATTTTTTTATTGACCTCAACGCCGCCTTTCCCGTCCATCATACACTCGGCGTCACTGTTAATCGTAACCCTCTCGGCTTTCTCCTTTTCCCCTCTGCCGAACGACAGCGCATACCGACCGTTTTTCTTGATATGGGGGTAAATGAACAGACGGATATTTTGCTCGTCTTTGGAAATATTCTTATCGCACTTTCGAATTGACAAGTAACCATTACTGCGCAAATAATCAGGCATACGCACCGTATACAGATATCCGTCAACTTCACGGCGATAAACCGCCTGTCCGTTTTCCCGAAATCTATTCAGTTCTCTGGTATAGCCGTTAAAGGGGCGTCGCTTTCTGAACACCCAGAGCAGATTGACCAGCAATATGACGCTTATGACAACGGCGGCGGCAATACCCAACTGTATTGGGGCTGAAGCACTTTTAAGATACTTATTCAGCCCGCTCATCGCATTTCCGCCCTGAAGCCCCCAGGTGTTTTTTGCCCCCTGCATCATCCCGCTGATTTCATCGTGTTTTTGAGCCATCAGCTTTTCAATTCTCTCATTGACCTCAGTAGTGTAGGTTTCTCTTGGCAAATAGTTCATGTTTTCATCAATATAAGCCTGTTCAAAGATATCCTGCGCGTCGTCTTCGAAAAATAAACCATATTTATAACCGCCAAACGCATTTGGCCAAATGTAAAGAGTCACATACAATCCGCTGCTCTTTATGGCGTTTCCGTCGCTGTCCGTTTCTACGATATATGGTTTTGTACTGCATACGGAAAGAAAATCATTATACCCCAAATATGAAGGCTTACGGATTCGATATCTATAAAGACCTATTTCTTTCGTATAAAGCGTTTGAAAGGAATTAGGATCTATATCAAACGTACTTATGTATTCTTGGTATGGCAGCGCTTTCGTATAAATCCAAAATAGATTAATCCCGGCGAATATGCTGAATATAACAACGGCAAGTATTGTCAGCTTTTTTAACGCTGACATGTTTTTAATCTTATATCTCATAAATTTACCACCCTTTTTGCTTCAGAAATGATTTTTTCGTTATGCGTCACAAGAACAATTGTTTTCCCCTGTTCATTCATTCTATGCAGAAGTTCCATAACCGATGCGGCGTTGCCCGCGTCAAGTGAGCCGGTCGGCTCGTCGGCTAAGATGATATCGCACTTTTTGAGCATCAGGCGCGCCAACGCCACGCGCTGCTGCTCCCCGCCCGACAGCTTATACACCTTGGTATCGGCCTTGTCGGCGATGCCGACATTCGATAGAGCCTCCTTGACCGTCAGCCCCGAGCGGCTGTTTTTCTGCACAAGCTCTAAATTCTGCCGCGCGGTTTTCCCTTCGACAAGAGCAAAGTTCTGAAAAAGGAACCCCACCTTGTTCATAAAGTACTCCCGCTGATTCTTTTTTTGATAAATGTTGATATTATCGACGATGATTTGACCGCTGTCTGGTTTTTCAAGAGCTCCTATCGTATTGAGCAGCGTAGTCTTGCCGCAGCCGCTGTTTCCGGCGAAAACGATAAACTCGCCGTCAGGAATATCGAGAGAAAAATGATTGAATAAGACCTTTTCGTCAAACCGTTTACAGAGGTCTTTTATCTGAATCATAGGCTGCCTCCTTTTAAAATTTTTGGGATATTTGTTTTTTCAAGCTTAATAATATTAAATATCACTATGCTGTATTCAAATAACAACAGCGCGAGTCCTACCGGGAATACAACATACCATTTTGAATATTTAAACATTAACGAAGCAACAATCACCGTGGCAACACCGATTCCGGCGGCATATCCGCTGAGTAAAAACAAAACCTTGTTTTTCCTGAAAATGGAATATCCTAAAACTTTTTTTAAAGCCAACTCTGTCGCGTGTACGGTAAATTCAAACCTGACGATTGTTGCAATAATCACCGCCTCCAGTATCAACAGACAAACAGTAATTACCGTATTCAACAATAAAATACGCATTAATGAAGCTTTATATTGGTCGTATCTGTCGGTTACT
>CAZEXA010000060.1:0-13973 GCA_964516565.1 uncultured Eubacteriales bacterium
GCTTGCGCATGAAAGCAAAGCAAGTATTCTCAGCTGGTGCAAAGACCTCAGAGAGTACTACGGCAAGCAGATACGGCATGTTTACCATGAGTTGAAAGAGCTTGAACCCGGCTTGATTGTTTCCAGCCCGGACGCGTCCATTTATACAGTCATTGACGTCAGAAATGTTGTTAAGCCCGGCTTTGACTCGATTGATTTTGTATTGTACTGTGCACAGGAGGGCTCGGTGGATCTGAACGGAGTCAAGACGACGCTTCTGGTCGCGCCGCTGAAGGGTTTTTATGACATAAAAAACGGCGAGAAAAACCCCGGCAGCACACAATTCCGCATTTCTTTTGTCGAAACGCCGGAAAACATGGCAAAGGTGCCGGAGCTTTTCATCAAGCTGCTCAGAAAATATGAGGAACAGCGGTAAATACCCAAAAAAATCGTCGGCCTTATGACCGACGGTTTTTTATGTCTTGTCTGTGACAAAGATAACCCCCGGCTTTGCCGGGGTGGGCAGGAATAGCTTATAGCGAGAAGTAAAGTAGACGCGGGGACGGTACTATCGTCTTGACAACGAGCTAAAAATGTGCTATTCTGAATGCCGAGGTGAGGATTATGCCCCGACAGGCAAGAAAGCAAAGCGAAAACGGAATCTATCATATTGTTCTTTGCGGAATAAATCGGCAGCAGATATTTGAGGAACGTGAAGACTACGAGCGTTTCTTAGAAACACTGGATCGCTATAAGGCGGTATGCGGCTATGAGCTGTACGCATACTGCCTTATGGGCAATCATATCCACTTGCTGATGAAAGTCGGCAACGAAGATTTGGTTATGATATTCAAACGCGTAGCGGGAAGCTATGTGTATTGGTACAATCGGAAATATGGAAGATCAGGACACCTGTTTCAGGACAGATTCAAAAGCCAGCCAACGGATGACGAGAGCTATCTGACGATTCTGCGGTATATACTGCGAAATCCCGTCAAAGCGGGTTACTGTAAAGATGTACAAGCGTATCAATACAGCAGCTACGGAGAATTGTTCACCGATGGTAAACGTACATTGACCGACAGAGAATATACTTTTTCGCTGATGGCACAAGACGAGCTGAAAGCGTTTTTATCCAAGGATGAGGACGACAATATTCTTGACGTCGAGGAAAAACCGTTCATCACGGACAGGGAGGCAAAGGAAACAATCCTTAAGTTTTCGGGCTGTAAGGACGCCGCCGAATTTCGGACGCTCGATTTACCGGAAAGATATCATTACCTCAAAAAGCTCAGGGAAGCGGGGCTGTCGATACGGCAAATCAGCCGGCTGACGGGCGTAAGCAAGGGGATTGTTGAGAGAAGAACGGGACAACAGAACTGTCCCCGGTGACACCCTGTGACACCCGGTGACAGAGTATAGGTGATAAAGTGAGAAAAAAATCGCGTGTTTCCAATATCGTATTGATCGGGCTTGTCAGTCTGTTTATCGATATGAGTACCGAAATGGTTTATCCCTTAGTTCCGCTTTTCCTGACGGCAACGCTGGGGGTCTCCCCCGCCATTGTGGGGATTATAGAAGGAATTGCTGAGAGTATCGCGTCGCTTCTGAAGGTATTCAGCGGATATATCGGTGATGTCTACCACAACAAAAAGCGTCTTACGTTTATCGGATATTCCGCATCTGTTATTTACAAAATATTTCTCATTCTGGCGGCATCATGGCCCGGTGTTTTACTGGCAAGGGTCATCGACCGGACGGGGAAAGGCATCCGCACCGCCCCGCGTGATGCACTCGTGGCTCAGTCAAGCGACAGTAAAAAGCTCGGCGGAGCTTTCGGCCTTCATAAGATGCTGGATATGGCCGGTTCGTCTCTTGGGGCACTGCTGGCATATGTTTTTGTGGCGACGAATTTTGGTTTTCACAAAGCATTCCTTTTTTCAATAATCCCGTCGGTAATCGGAATTCTGATTATTTTTGCCGTAAGGGAAGATAAATGCAAAGATACAACCTGCGAGAAGCTCACGCTAAAAGGGCTTAAGCTTGATAAAAAGCTTAAAATGTATCTCATCGTCATTTTTATTTTCTGCCTTGGAAATTCATCAAATACATTTTTGCTCCTGAAAGCACAGGAACAAGGCTTTTCAACTTCACAGGTTCTGTTACTATATCTTATTTTTAACGTTGCTACTTCCGTTTTTGCCATTCCGTCGGGCAAGCTATCCGACAAATTCGGGAGAAGCAAGATACTGGTCCCGGGATACCTTATTTACGGCTTTGTCTATCTCGGATTTGCCCTTTTGTCCTCGAAACCCGCCATCCTGCTGCTGTTTATTGCGTATGGTGCTTACAATGCGTTTATCAGCGGCGCGGAACGGGCTTTTGTTGCAGAAAACTCTCCGTGCGGACTGAAAGGAACTATTCTAGGGCTTTACGGGATGCTTCAGGGAATCGGTCTTCTTCTGTCATCTATCATTGCAGGCGTTATTTGGGATCGTATTAATTCCAGCGCACCGTTTTTATTCGGAGGTATAATCGGTATCATCTCGGCCCTTTTGATTTTAGTTATACTGGGTAAAAATGCCGAACCGCCGAAATGCGAAGAACAATAATTAAAATGCTAAGGAAAACCGCCGCCAAACTATCATGGGTGCGGTTTAACGTTATTGTAATAATTTTTAACTCATAAATCATTTCATCTATCATTTTATTGATATTTGAGCGTTGACATGGTACAATATGAGAGATGAGGCTCGCGGGGGCTCGCGGGGGGCTCGCGGGGGGCTTGCGGGGACGGTTCTCCGTGCTGGTTTTGGATTTCAAAGTGAAAACCCAATCTATTATATTGTTCTGCGGGAACTAAGAATTACGGCGCAGCCGTTTGGCTGCGCCGTATTGATATGCGTTATGGTATGCTCACCATCAGCCTCCGCTTGAAGGAGACATGAGCCATATTTCATCACCGTTTGACGGCTTGAAATTCTTTTTTTTGCACCTTTCGCCGTTCACGAAAACAACGGCATCGTTAAAAGACAGGAGTTTTTCCGGCGGGGTTTCGCTCATTTTTATGTTTTCGTTTAAGACATCAAATATGTCGGATATTCTTTCGATCTCGATTTGGGTGCCGCTGATTTTACTGTCAAGGCGCATAACCCCGAAGAGTTTTACGCTTACCTTCGCCATCATAATCACTCCATTCGTCTTAAAGGTTTAAGGTTTTTATTGCTTCGGGGATTTCTATCTTAAGCTTTTTAAGCTTTTTGATTGTAGGAATGCCGTCCCTCCAGCCTCTTGCGCGGTAATAGGTCTTTTTCATTTTATCAAGCGGAACCTTTGTTTTTTCGTTGCTTTCAATCTGTTTTTCGTCTGTAAGCCGTTTGGGCAGAGTGTCCGCGCCTTTCCCCTGACCGAGAATAATGTTACTGACCCTCTCAATGTTATATCCGTATTCGCCCCATTTAAGAAAGTCAGCCATTGTCACCTTCATCCCGGTTGCGTAGTTTAGGGCATAAGGATGTAACAGCAAGGGTATGTTGATTTTCGCAATTCCCGGATGCCTGTTAAGCAGATTGACTACGGGTCCGAAATAGGGGAAACAGGCGAGAATGGTTTTCGTTAAGAATGAGTTCGGCTTGTCAATTAAAAACGAGGGGAACACCGCATAGCTTGTGAAAAGGCAAGAGCCTGCGGCGGATATAGACTCCATAAGGTTTTGGAATATTATCGAAAGAGCCGCTTTTCCGTGTGGTGTAAGAGCGTCTACATCAAGCCCTAACCCTTCCGCGACTACAAGATATCCGGCGTTGAGATGACATCCTCCGCGGTTAGAGGTAGCGTAACCGAGTCCTTGGCCTACCGCTCCCCGCGGTTCATAAGCCGCAAGCTCCATACCTTTTGCGTGAATAGCATATTCGGCTCCTCCGAATTTTTCGGACATACGCTTTGTTCCGTCTGCTAAGATATCGCCGTTGCCCTTGCGGTAAGCAATATCATTAAAGACATCTGAAATATTGTCGGTTTTACCGAATTCCAACCCCGAATCCCATAAGCCCTTTTCGTTAAGCTCCATGGCAAAGGCAATACTTCCCGCGGTGGATATGGTATCCATAGCGAGTTCGTCAAGCTCGTAATTCCATTTCAAAATCAATTCAATATCATCGTTCATGATATTGGGGCCCAAAAGTCCGAGTGTTTCAAGCTCGGGACCTTTGACGGCTTTTCCGTCAACCTCAACGACTCTTGCGCAGCGAATGACGCATGTTGTACAGCCGGCATTTTTTATCAGATGTTTTTCCGCTAACTCTTCACCCGAAATTTTTTCAAAATTATCAAACCTGCCTGTACCAAAATTCTTTGTAGCAAGAATATGATGCGCCTGCATAGGGGATATGAGAGCCGCCGTCCCGAGCTTTGGCAGCTGCCTGCCCGTGAGCGGATTGGCTCTTAGCTGTTCAACCCATTTTTTATTGATTTCATTAAGTTTATCCCGGTCATAAACCTCAGCACGTTTTGAGCCGAACGCCGTAACGGCTTTTATATTTTTATCCCCGAAAACCGCTCCTACTCCGCCTCTTCCCGCGGCTCTTTCTCCGCTGAAAACAGCGGCATAAAGCACCTTGTTTTCTCCTGCCGGACCGATAACAAGCTTGCCGTGCCTTTTTTCCAGCTTTTCCTGAGCTTCCGAGATTCTCATTCCCCAAAGCTCCTGGGCGTCATTGAATTTTACGTCGTCCTCCAGAATCTCAATATGAATGGGATTTTCAGCTCTGCCGGTGATGATTAAGGCGTCGAATCCCGCCTTTTTAAGGGAAAGCCCGAAATCTCCTCCGCAGTTGGAGGAGGTGATTATATTGGTAAGCGGAGAAATGGTAGAGATATTAAAGCGTGAAGTGTTAGGGCAGCCGCAGCCGGTAAGAGGACCCGTGGAAACCACTAACCAATTATCCTCGTCAAATGCCTTCATGTCGGGGGTGATGTGCAGGTGCAAAATATCAGCAGCCATGATTTTACCGCCGAGAGTGCGCCTTCTGTCCTCGTCGGTCCAAGGGAAATCTTCAAAGGTCTTCCTTGTCAGGTCAATTTTCAATACTCGTCCTGCATAACCGAGCAATTTTCCATTCATACAAGATCCTCCTGCCTTCCGCTTAAATTATGACTTAACTTTCTAATTGGCAAAATATGACTTGACTTTTCTGATTGGTAATTATATATTGTATTGGTAATAAAACAGTGATTGAACGAGCCTATTCTCTTGCACAGTCCGATACTTTTTCACAAAGAAGCTCCACGATGTGACCCAGGACAGGCTCAATTACCTGCAAACACTCTACGCAAGCCCTCGGGCTCCCGGGCAGATTGACAATAAGCACGTTGTTCCTGATAACGGATACCGCACGCGAAAGCATTGCCCGTTCGGTGTATTCCATGCTTTTATTGCGTATCTCCTGAGCAATGCCGGGAACAAGCTTTTCAGCTACACTGAGAGTCGCCTCGGGCGTAACATCCCGCGGGGCAAGACCCGTGCCTCCCGTTGTAAATACAATGTGAGCTTTTTTATTGTCGCAAACATCCATCAGCGTCTCTTCAATAATACTCTTTTCGTCGGGGACGCATTCATAAAAGGTTGTTTCAGCCATATCCTCAAGGTATTTCTCAATGGCGGGTGTGCTTTTATCCTCACGTTCTCCCCTTGAAGAACGGTCGCTGACACATATAATTCCAATATTAAATTTCATGGTTTCACCTCTAACACAATATAGCACAAATTCATTGAAATTACCATAGCATTATTTTGGTGCAAACACGGGTTGACTTCATGTCGGTTCGTGTTTACATATATCAGGAATTCCGATTTGCACGGTCTAAGTCGGTCGCTAAACGATATGAACGTGCAAACAGGGTGTGAGGGGAAACGCTCATGCCTCCCGTATTTGGAAAGGAGTCAAAAAATGAAGAAGATTTTAGCGATTCTTGTCGTGCTTGCAATGGTGCTTTCTTTCAGCGCCTGCATGGGCGACGGACAGGCGAACACAACCGCTCCAACGGAAAGCACAACGGTTGCGCCACCCGCAAATCCGAAAATCAGGCTTTCCACAACCACCTCTGTCAACGATTCGGGATTACTGCCTTACCTAATGGCGTATTTCGAAAAGGAGACAGGCTACAAGGTCGAGATAACCTCTAACGGCACCGGCGCTGCAATAGCCCTCGGTAAAACGGGCGACTGCGACCTTCTGCTCGTCCACGCAAAGGCCTCCGAAGAAGAGTTTATATCTCAGGGTTACGGCGTAAAGCGTATTCCTTTTATGTATAACTTCTTCGTTTTGGCAGGACCGACCGCCGACCCCGCAAAAATCTCCACCTGCGAAAATGCCGCTCAGGCGTTCAAGCTTATAGCGGAAAAAGCGGCAACGCCCTTTGTTTCAAGAGGAGACGACAGCGGAACAAACAAGGCAGAGTTGAAAATCTGGGAAGCCGCAGGGCTTACCCCCGCTGCAAAAACCGACAAATGGTATATCAGTGTCGGTTCGGGAATGGGGGATACCCTGAATAAAGCCAATGAGCTTTCAGGCTATGTGCTTACCGATAAGGCAACCTTCCTGGCAAATGCGGCAAACCTTAAGAATCTCAAAATTCTCCTTGAAAAGGGAGACGATATGAAGAACACGTATTCCCTTATTGCCGTAAACCCCGATAAGGTAACCGGAATCAATACAGAGGGAGCAAACGCCCTGATTGATTGGATGACCAAGCAATCGACTCTTAATTTAATTGCCAAATTCGGCGTTGATACTTACGGACAGCAGCTGTTCTTTATTGAGACCACCGCCTCAGCATCTACGACTACCTCTTCAGTATCTACCACGAAATAAAAAAGGTTGCTGCTGCGCGGTTTTCATACTGCGCAGCAGCAAGTTTAAGGATATGACGGAATACATAAAAGAAGCCTTTTCCCTCTTGTTATCAAGGGACAGCGAGCTTTTACAGATTATCACGGTTACATTGCAGATGTCATTTTTCAGTACGCTGATTTCCTCTCTTTTGGGCTTGCCCTTAGGCACTATGCTTGGGAGAACTGAATTTCGGGGGAAAGGACTCATCATCAGAATAACAAACACGCTTATGGGCTTGCCTCCTGTAGTGGCAGGTCTTATCGTTTTTTTAATTCTTTCGCACAGCGGACCCTTAGGTTCCTTAAGCCTTCTTTTTTCGGTTACCGCAATGGTAATAGCACAAATTATTTTAATTACGCCGCTCGTTGCGGGAATGAGCGCCGCCTCAAGCAGCATAAGGGCACCCCGGCTCAGGGAAACGGCATGCGGGCTTAAAATGGGAAAAGGGAAAGAAATTGCGCTTTTGATGATTGAATGCAGAGCGCAGTTTGTCAGTATCATTCTTTTAGGCTTTGGCAGGGCGATTGCCGAGGTTGGGGCTGTAAGCCTCGTTGGCGGAAACATTCAGTTTAAGACAAGGGTTATGACCACCGCCATCATGCTTGAAACAAACAAAGGAAATTTCAGGTTTGCTGTAGCTTTGGGTATCGTTCTTCTTACGATTTCATTTATTGTCAATTCGATTGCATACACGGCAGGGGAAAAGATAAAATGATTGAAATTAAAAACCTTAAAAAGAAGTATTCAGCGGATTTTTCGCTTAAAATAGACTCTATTAAAATTTCGGACGGAGAAAAAATAGCCCTTGTGGGCGCTAACGGCTCCGGAAAAAGTACGCTGTTAAAGCTTGTTTCAGGATTTATTGAACCTGATGAAGGTGAAATACTATTTGAAAAAAGTGTCGGATCAGCGTATTTGCCTCAAAATCCATACATATTTTCGGGAAGCGTCAGGAAAAACATATTGGTGGGGCTTTCTAAAAAGGAAGATAAACCGAATAGTGAAGCAACACTGAAGCTTTTGCTGGATAATGTCGGGTTACCCCATTTTGATAAAAAAAGTGCGGGCAAGCTTTCGGGCGGTGAAATGCAGCGTATGGTTTTTGCGCGTATGCTGATTGGCTCTCACAGGCTGCTTTTGCTCGACGAACCCTTCAGTGCCGTTGATGTCGATTTCAAGGACACGCTTACAGAACTCCTTTCTGATTATTGCCACAGGAACGGGACAACACTTATTATGGCGACGCATACGCCGATTGAAGCGGTGAAAATTTGCGATAAGCTTATGATACTGCACAAGGGTGAAGTGGCTGAGTACGGCGACTGCGAAGAGATTATCAGAAACCCGAAAACGGATTTCGGTAAAGCCTTTTTAAGACAATGGAGAATTACGGATGCTTGAATGTATTTTGCCGGGAGAGGCGCTCGAAATAATACTTACAACGGAGCTGAATTCCTTATCGGGAACAGAGACGGTTTCCCTTGAGGACTCTATAGGAAGGGTTTTAGCGCAGGATGTTTTCAGTGAGGAATGTATACCCCTCTATAACCGCTCCTGCGTTGACGGCTATGCTCTTAAGGCGGCGGAAACCTTCGGGTGCTCAGAAGCGCTGCCCTCAATGCTCCCCTGTATCGGGGAAATTCAAATGGGCGAAAGCGTCAGCCGTGTACTTAAAGACGGCTCATGCCTGAAAATCCCGACAGGCGGAAGACTGCCGCAAAACGCCGACTCTGTTGTTATGCTCGAGTATACGCAGATGACAGACGACGGTTTTTGCTGTGTTGAAAAGCCATGTGCCCCTTATGAAAATGTTATCAGGGCGGGAGACGACGTGAAGACGGGGCAAACGGTTTTGCTGAAAAGTACCGTCATCACACAAAGAAACATAGGAATTCTTGCCGCGTTGGGCAAACAGCAGGTAATAGTTAAAAGAAAGTTGAATATAGCCGTTGTTTCGACAGGGGACGAGCTTGTAGCAATTAGTGAAAGCCCTGGACCTTCGCAGATAAGAGATATTAATTCAAGTCTTTTAAGGGCTCTTGTTTCCAATGAGCGTACTTTTGGGAGGACTTATCCGATCGTTATGGATAAGCCCGAATTATTGCGGGCAGCCGTCATAAAGGCCTTGGAGGAAAATGATATACTGCTGTTATCGGGCGGAACCTCCGTCGGCGAAAAAGACGATGTTTACAGGGTGTTAAGCGAGCTTGGAGAGGTTGCTTTTCACGGAATTTCCATGAAGCCCGGGAAACCGACAATGTTTGCCGTTATAGATAAAAAGCCTGTCTTCGGTCTTCCCGGTCATCCTCTTGCCGCCTATTTTTCGGCAAGACTTTTCGCTTTGCCGCTCATCAATAAGCTGTTGGGTATTGAGCATTGGGAAAACAGCGTTGAAGGAATGGCGCTTTATAATATTTCTTCAAATCACGGCAGAGAGGAGATTCTGCCCGTTAGGCTTTTTAATGAGGGGGAAAATAAAGGTTGTTTTGAGCCGATATTCTCAAAATCAGGCGTAATATCGGTGCTTAACGCCTCTGACGGATATATCAGAATTGACGGCAACACGGAGGGGATAGTAAGAGGAGAAAAGGTTAAGGTGTATTTGTTTTGAATAAATATGAATATTTGAAAAACACCCCTCTTGAGCAGGCGGCTCATGAATATATTGAAGCGCTGAAAGAGGCGGGTACCGGTTATAAAACAGAGACAATCGCAACGGCAAACGCATTGGGCAGAGTAACCGCCGCCGCCGTCTATGCAAGGCGTTGCTGTCCGCACTATTGTGCCGCTGCTATGGACGGTATAGCGCTTATGGCAGAAAAAACCTTCGGTGCGGCCGAAAATACCCCTGTTGTTTTAAGCCCGGAGGATTATCAGTATATTGATACGGGTGATCCGCTGCCTGAAAAGTACGATTGCGTGATTATGATCGAGGATGTCATAGAAACGAGCGGCGGACAGATTATGCTTTATAAAGCCGCGGTTCCGTGGCAAAATATCCGTAAAATCGGCGAGGATATTTGTATGGGGGATATGATTGCCTCCTCTTTTACAGTCATGACGCCATCGCTTATCGGGGCATTTCTTGCGGGCGGCGTGGGTTCCTTCGAGGCGGTTACAGTTCCTAAAGTCGCCATTATCCCGACCGGTGATGAAATAGTCGACGGGAGAAAAGAAGAGCTTGAGAGCGGTGATATACCGGAGTTTAATTCCGCAATTTTCAGTGCGATGCTCTGTGAGTGGGGAGCGAAAGCCATCGTTTTTCCGATCGTTGCCGATAAGTTAGAGTTGATTTGCGAGAGTGTCGAAAAAGCCGCCCGGGAGAATGACGCCGTGATAGTCATTGCCGGCTCATCCGCGGGAAGGGATGATTATACCGCCGAAAGCTTAAAAAGACTGGGCACACTCGTTTTCCACGGTATTGCGATAAAACCGGGAAAACCTGCGGTGTTAGGGCATATCGGAAATGTACCGTTTGTCGGGGCTCCCGGGTATCCTGTTTCAGGCATCATCGTTATGGAGGAAATATTTAAAAGCATCCTGCCCCTACTTACCGGACGCCGTTATGAGAAGGCACAAAAGCTTCAGGCAAGGCTTACAAAACAGACTGTTTCTTCTCTGAAATATAAAGAATATATACGGTGCCGCGTCGGATTTATCGATTCACAAGCAGTCGCTGTCCCAATGGACCGAGGGGCAGGGATCGTAACGGGGTTTTCCAAGGCTTCGGGTATGTTTATCATCCCCCAGAACAGCGAGGGCAAACAGCGCGGCGATGATGTGGAAATCCATCTTTTAAAGCCTCCTCTTGAACTGAAAAACAGCGTGATGATTGTGGGAAGTCATGATCCTCTTATCGATGAGGTTGCCGATATATTAAAGCTTATGGGTGCGGGAGTCGAAGTTTGTTCAAGCCATGTGGGAAGCATGGGAGGCATAACCGCGATTAAAAACGGGGAAGCGCATATGGGCGCAATTCATCTTTTAGATGTTGACAGCGGAGAATACAACAAAAGTTATGTGAGGACATACTTTCCGAAGGGCGGAGCGGTTCTTATACGAGGCGTGGGCAGAATTCAAGGGCTTATGGTGAAAAGGGGCAACCCCGAAAACATCAGGGGATTCAAAGATATCGCCGAAAGAAAGCTTTCCTATGTCAACCGTCAAAAGGGCTCCGGAACAAGGATATTACTCGATTACCTATTAAAAAAAGAAAGCATTGCCGCTGCCGGTATTTATGGTTATACGCGTGAGGAGTACACGCACACCGCTGTTGCGGCGGCGATTGCCGCAGACAGCGCTCAGGCGGGGTTAGGAATTCTTTCGGCAGCAAAAATATATGCGCTGGATTATATCCCGCTTTACAGTGAACAATATGATTTTCTCGTGGCGGAGTCTGCCTTATCGGACAAAAGAGTCAAAAGCTTTCTCGAGGTACTATACAGCGACATATTTCAACAAAGGCTCAAGAGAATGGGTGGTTATACTTTTGACGGTATAGGACAAATTGTAGAAATAGGGTGACGAAATGGAGCTATCCCACATTGATGAAAACGGTAAAGCAAATATGGTGGATATTGCAGAAAAGAAGCACACACTCAGAACGGCTCGCGCAGAAGGCTTTGTGAAAATGAAGCCCGAAACGCAGAAAATCATCAGGGAAAACGCAGCAAAAAAAGGCGATGTGCTTTCGGCAGCATCCTTTGCCGGGATTCAGGGAGCAAAAAAAACATGGGAGCTGATTCCTCTTTGCCACATTATCCCGATAGACAAGGTAGATGTTCATTTTGAATTTGTTGCAGAGGACTCTCTTAAAATAGAGTCTTTTGCAAGCTGTGAGTACAAGACGGGGATAGAAATGGAGGCACTGACCGCCGTTAGTATGGCGGCTCTTTGCATCTATGATATGTGTAAAGCAATCGATCGCTCAATGGTGATAGAAAATATAAGACTACTTGAAAAAACAGGCGGTCGCTCGGGAGAATTCAAAGCGTTATGACGGATTCATTTAACAGGGAAATCACATATTTGCGTCTTTCCGTAACACAAAGGTGTTCGGAAAAATGCATTTACTGCTCAAAAAGCGAAGGCAAATGCCCGAAGGAAGAAGAGCTTTCGGCAGAGGAATTTGTGAAAATTGCTCGGGCATGTGCCTTGCTCGGGATAAGCAAAATTAGGCTGACGGGCGGAGAACCGCTGCTTCGGAGGGACTTTATTCAAATCGTTTCGGGGATTGCCTCTCTGAATATGTATACGGATATATCGGTGACCACAAACGCTCAGTTTTTAGAAGAACAGGCACACGCCCTCAAAAAGGCGGGAATAAACCGATGTAATATCAGTCTTGATTCTTTAAAAAGCGATGTTTATAATGAGATGACCGGCGGGGATTTGCAGAAAGTGCTTCGGGGTATAGAAGCGGCATTTTTAGAGCAGATGACTCCGGTAAGACTCAATACAGTTCTGATAAAGGGTAAAAACGACCTTGAGGTAGACAGCTTTATAGAGCTTTCAGAAAAATACCCCATAGATATACGGTTCATCGAGCTGATGCCTATGGGCGACACCTCTTTTGAAGGAATCAGTAATACGGCAATTCTCGAGGACAGACCTTACCTTAAGCCGGTTGAGGCAACAAAAGAAGACTCCGGCCCCGCAAAATATTATGCCGCACCGAACTTTTTGGGCAGGGTAGGCTTTATCAGTCCTATTTCGCACAGCTTTTGTGAAAGCTGCAACCGCATAAGAGTGACAAGCGACGGCTTTTTAAGACCCTGCCTCGGCGATACGGCGGAGTATTCACTGAAAGAAGCATTAGAGGGCAGCGCCGAAGATTTGGCACGCCTGATTTCCGACATCATCAGAAAAAAACCACAACGGAATTCTTTTTCTGAGAGCTTTCAGACAAACAGAAAAATGAATCAAATAGGGGGCTGACAATATGGCGAGCGTTGTTTCCATAAACAGCAGTGAAAAAAAAGGTACGGTGAAGCTTCCCTCTCGCAGCGGCCTGCTTTTGGAAAACGGCGGCCTAAAGGGCGACGCCCATGCCGGTGACGGTCACAGACAGCTTAGCTTGTTGGACAGCGAAAGCATTCTGGAAATTGAAGAGCTTTCAGGCGAGGAAATCTCGTTTGGCTCTTTTGCGGAAAACATTACGACAAAAGGTATTTGCCTTTCACAGCTTCCCATAAGCACAAGGCTTGTAATAGGAAAAAGTCTTATCGAAATAACGCAGATAGGAAAGCAATGTCATGCGGATTGCGAGATTAAGAAGAGAGTCGGTAAATGCGTAATGCCGCAAAGAGGAGTGTTTGCACGGGTAATACGGGGCGGCGAAATATTCGTGGGCGATGAAATATCGGTTGAAGGTTCAGACTTTTAAGGGATTTAAGTGCAGATAATAAGGAACTATGTAAAATGAGTGACGAACAAGAAAGGTTTACAAAAAACCTTGTGACAATTTCTAAAGAAGAGCAAAGGCAGTTAACCGCAAAGTCTGTTTTAATAGCAGGCTGCGGAGGGCTTGGCGGCTTTGTGGGTGAATACCTGACAAGATTGGGCTTGGGCTCCTTGATTTTTTGTGATTTTGACAATTTTGAACCCGATAATATGAATCGTCAGCTCCTGTGCACGGAAGAAACACTCGGGGAAAATAAGGCAGTGACAGCGGCAGAAAGAAGTCTTGCGATCAATCCGGCTCTTCATGCAAAGGCAATTACCCAAAGGCTGACAACAGAGAACGCGGACGGTTTTATTTCCGGTTGTGACCTTGTTGTCGATGCTCTTGACAATATAACAGACCGCATCACGCTTGAAAAGGCAACTCATAAAAACGGTGTGCCTCTTATCAGTGCGGCAGTTATGGGATATAGGGGGCAGGTGGCCGTCTCCCTGCCGGGAGACTTTACAGTTTTTAAGCTATATGACCAATACACTGAAGAAAGGGAAGTCGGCACATTATCGTTTGTTGCCGGAATTACTGCGGGCTATGCCGCAAGCGAAGCGATAAAGCTGCTTTCAGGCGATGAATCCGGGAGCAAAAGAGTATTGATTATTGATACGTTTAACAGAAGGCTTGAAACGATAGTATTAAAATAA
>CAZEXA010000061.1:0-4500 GCA_964516565.1 uncultured Eubacteriales bacterium
GCTGACCATTTAACCAAAGTCACTAAACCAAACAACGGTGAATTGCCGCAATATACGAAGGGTGAGCAAATTTGGGACTACCTCTATGAGGACGACGCGGCAAATGCGCTGTTTCTCGTTGCTGAGAATGGCCAAGACGGACAGGTCTATGTGCTCGGCAGCGGCGAGGGTAAGCCGCTCTCGGAGTACATCGCGGCGCTTCACAAAGCGGCGGGAGCCAGTGAGCCAAAACTCGGGGAGATTCCGTATGCCGAAAGGCAAATTATGCACCTCGTTGCGGATATATCGAAACTGACGAAGGACACCGGGTTTGTCCCCGAAATTTCGTTTGAGGAAGGCATCAGAAGGACAGCGAACGCGTGTGCGCGGGAGGAAGCAGAATGAACATCCGGGATGAGATGATTGACGCTATCGTAAATTCCAAAGGCAACGTGGATTTATCGGCGCATCGCGTTGTGGTATTTGGCGCGGGGAACACGGCAGTTTTATACCAAAACTCGTTTGCCCGTCTCGGTATAGAGCCTGATTTTTATGCGGATAACGATAAAAACAAGCAGGGGAGTATCCGTTTTAATAAGAAGGTCATTTCCTTTGAGGAGCTAATAGAGCTATCAAAAAGAGCGGGCGAAAAACCTGTTTTCGTACTAATTTGTTCCCGAATGATTAAAGCCATAAAAGCGATTGAAGAGCAGTTGAGCGCCTTTGCTTTTCAATATGCAAATGTTGACGAGTACGTTTTTTATCATCATCTCGACGATATACTAAAGGTATTTGACCTGCTGGAGGATGTTTTTTCAAAAGAAACGTACGCACGGGTTATAATCGGCAGAACAACCGCAAAAGAGCTGCCGGACAAGATCATCAGAGTGTTTCTTGGATTTGGGCGCATTTGTAGGAGATACTTTAGAAAAATATATTTGGCATAATATGGGGGTTTTCAATAGAATATATGCTTTTGAGCCGGACGAGCGCAACTATAACGCGATGCTCTATAGATTGGAACGATTAAAAAAGGAATGGGCTATCGATTCCTGTAAGTTGATTCCTGTTAAAGCCGGTGTCGGAGAGCGAACGAATACAGCTACTTTTACTTCGCGGGAAAAAGACAATTCTTCTCTCGGGGCGAGCTTTTCAAAGACAAAGGAGACCGGCGGTACAGACGTCTTAATGTATTCGATAGATGATTATTTTAAGGATATTGCGATTTCGTTTATCAAAGCGGATATTGAAAGTTATGAATACGATATGATACTTGGCGCAAAGAGCACTATTATAAAGCATCATCCGAAAATGGCGGTTTGTATTTATCACGGAGCCTCCGATATATTTGATATTCCATTGCTCATCTTGAGTATTTACCCTGAGTATAAGATGGCAATACGGCAACACGCTATATATGACTTTTTAGATACGGTATTGTATGTTTATTAATGATACGAGGAAATACTATGTTAAAAATTAGCGTTATGATACCTTGTTATAACGAAAAAGAAAACGTCGTCCCTATGGCAGAAGCGGTGGTTACCTTATTGCGTGATCAGTTATCACGGTATGATTACGAGCTTATTTTTATCGACAACTGTTCGACTGACGGTACGCGCATGCTGCTTGAGGAAATCTGTGCAAAAAATCACAATATTAAGGCGATTTTCAACGTTAAGAATTTCGGACAGTTCAGTTCGCCGTTTTACGGAATGCTCCAGACCGACGGGGACTGCGTGGTCACGTTGTGCTGTGATTTTCAGGACCCCGTCGAGCTGATACCGACCTTTGTGAGTGAGTGGGAGAAAGGGTATAAAATCGTTTGCGGCGTTAAGATGTCGAGCATGGAAAATCCGCTGCTGCGCCTGATGCGTACCGCCTACTACCGCCTTATCCGCCGGATGTCCGACGTCGATATTATTGAGCACTTCACGGGCTTCGGCCTGTACGATAAATCGTTTATCGAGGTTTTACGTAATCTTGACGACAATCGCCCGTTTATCCGGGGGATCGTCGCCGAGCTGGGCGGGAAACGCAAGGAGATTCCCTACGAGCAACAAAAACGCCGTGCAGGAAAAACCCACAACAACTTTTTTTCGTTGTACGATGCGGCTATGTTGAGCTTCACCTCCTATACAAAAATCGGTCTGCGCTTGGCGACATTCGTCGGCTTCGGCATTGGGGTGTTGAGCGGCTTGTTTGGACTGGCATATCTGATTTTAAAGCTGATTTTGTGGGAGCAGTTTTCAGCCGGTATGGCGCCCGTGCTCATCGGTATGTTTTTCCTCGGGTCGGTTCAGCTTGTATTCATCGGAATTTTAGGGGAATACATTTTAAATATTAACAGCCGCGTCATTAAAAGACCACTCGTCGTAGAGGAAAAAAGAATCAATTTCGATTAACCATTAGGTAATTGCGAAATTCAAAAATTTAGACCCAAATATTCCATAAAAGCAATAAAATCGCCAAGAACCGCCTGCGGTTCTTTACGCTGAGTTCCTATAGTCTAAAATCTAATATCTAAAATCTGTCTTAATTAGGCTGAATTCCGTATTAAACACATCGATTTTATCATTTCGCAATCGGTTAGATTAACCATGAAAAGGAGAGAAAACCCATGATCAACGGATATAATGTTTTCGACTGTACGCTGCGCGAGGTAGGGTATCAGACAGGTTGGTATTTTTCAAAGAAAACAGTTCAGGACATCTATCGTTTTGCTCTTGGCAAGGGAATCGATTATGTAGAACTTGGGTTTTTCCATTCACCGCAAGCTAATCCGAACAAAGGGTACTTTCGGTACTGCAGCGAAAGGAACGATGAAATATACGAATTGTTTGCCAGAATAAAGAACATTACGAAGATAGCGGCAATGCGTGATATTCAACGTCCTTTGACCCAGCTTCTGCCCGCCGATCAAAGTATTATCGATACGGTCCGCATTCTTATAAGATCCCCTTCTGTCGATTTTGACCTTCTTGACAAGTATGTCACCGAGGAGCTTGAACTCGGTTACGAGGTGTTCATAAACTATACGAGTGCGGGTTATAATCCCATTGAAAAAAATATCCGATTTGCTGAATTTGCAAAACAAAAAGGCGTCAAAGCCATCGAGTTTGCCGATACCGAAAGCATCATGACGATGGATTATGTCGTCAACACGATCCGGGAATGTCACAAGGTTGGCGTAAAGCTCGGCTGTCATTTCCACGATAAAAACGGTACCGCTCAGCTTTTGGCTGACACCGCCATCAGCGAAGGTGCCGATTATATCGACGTTACGCATATCGGACTTGGCGGCAAATGGCGCGACGGCAATCTGACGATGGAATATCTTTTGAACAAATTCAATGTTGTCGCCGGATACGAGGCGACCGTCATTAAAAACGAAATTATCGAGGATTTGATAAAGTATCATGAGTTTACCGCTGCAGAATAAGGAAGCGTTATGAAAATATCTGACTATATTTTTAATTGTATTGCTGAACTCGGTGTAAAGGACGTATTCTTTTTGCCGGGCGGCGGTGCCATGCATCTGAATAATTCGCTGGGACAAAATAAAAGGCTGAATGCAATTTGTATGCTGCATGAGCAGGCGGCAGCAATTGCGGCCGAAGCGTATGCCCGCATTTCCGGAGGATATGGCGTATGTCTTATCACATCAGGCCCGGGTTCAACGAACGCCGTGACCGGACTTGCGGGGGCTTACCTTGATTCGACGCCGGTGATTTTCATTTCCGGTCAGGCAAAGAGAGGCGATTTGGTCGGTACTCAAGGAATCCGTCAGTTTGGCATACAGGAAGTGGATATCGTTTCCGTCGTAAAGCCAATTACAAAGTATTGTGTTCAGATAACAGACGAAAAAAGTATACGGTATGAGCTGCACAAGGCGACGCTTATCGCCCGGAACGGTCGTCCGGGTCCGGTCTGGATTGATATTCCGCTCGATATTCAGGCAATGGATGTCGAACCTGACAGTCTGCCAGATTTTAATGAATCGGGGTTTGAGCCGATACGACTTTGTGAAGATGACGTTGAAAAAACGCTGACGCTGCTAAAAAACGCGAAGCGTCCCGTGTTGCTTTTGGGACACGGTGTCCGGCTTGCGGGTGCAGTTGATGTTATGCGGACACTTGTTGAAAAAATGGGTATACCGGTACTGACTACCTGGAACGGGGCGGACTTGATTGAGGAGAATCATCATCTTTACTTTGGACGTCCTGGTGCGGTCGGTCAGCGATATGCGAATTTTGTGCAACAAAACGCCGATTTTGTTTTGTCCATCGGGACAAGGCTAAACCTTTTATCCACCGGTTTTGATTATGATAGTTTTTTAAGGTCTACGGTTCATGTTATGGTGGATATTGATGCAAACGAAATGAACAAAAAAAGCGTACGTCCCGCGCTGCGTGTGCAGGCGGACGCCGGGGATTTCATCGCGGCTCTGCTTGAAAAGGAAAGCGCGTTTCCTAAGGATTACTCTGATTGGATCGCACGTTGCCGTGAATGGAAAAGAAA
>CAZEXA010000061.1:4510-13303 GCA_964516565.1 uncultured Eubacteriales bacterium
ACAAAGTGGGATAGAAAAATGTTGGCAACGGATATATCTATGAAAGTTTTAGCAAAGTGTGTTAATGGAAGATATTCAAATAATGCTATGGAGCCTCTTCCAAGTGAATGGAAAAGAAAATATTCCTTATTTATACCCGAACAGAATCCCCGTGAAGAGTATGTGTCGCCATATGCACTGATCAGTGAAATATCAGAACAAATGAAATCGGAAGATATATATCAATTTACAAGCTCGGGCGTTACCGCCGATATTGCTATGCAAACCTTCCGATTTAAAAAAGGACAGAGGGGCTTTTTAACCAAAGGCCTTGCCTCAATGGGTTTTGATATTCCGGCATGTATCGGCTCCTGTATAGCCTCGGGAGGAGAAAAAGTCGTGTGTGTTACGGGCGATGGGGGCTTTATGATGAATATTCAGGAGCTTGCGGTATTGAAATACTTAAGTTTACCTGTTAAACTGTTTGTATCGTGCAACGGCGGATACGGAATGATATACAATTCACAATTTAATAATTTTGACGGTCATTTAACAGGCTGTGACTGTCAGTCCGGTCTGCCGATACCGGACATAGGCAAAATCGCCGCTTCATTTGGTATTCCGACGTTTTCTATAATAAAACAGGACGATTTAGCCGAAAAAGTCTGTGAAGTATTGCAATCACGGGGACCGGCTGTCTGTACAGTGATAACCGACATAGCACAAAAAATTCTGCCACGTCAATCGAATTACGTCAAACCCGACGGACAAATGGCTTCGAGACCGCTTGAAGATATGGTTCCCCTTCTCAGTGAGGACGAGCTGCGTGAAAATATGATTGTTTTACCGGAAAGTATCGCCTGAATACAGCGTGTATTCGGAGAGAGAAAGAGAGTGGATGTACATATGAAATGTATGGTATGCGAAAGCGAAAACGTGGACATAATTGAAACCGTTATCTCAGGTTTTCTTGCCGAGAAGGTATTCGGAAAGACAGAAAATGAAAGAATGCCGGTAAAGCTTATCCATTGTAAAGAGTGCGGATTTGGGTATTATGACAAGCGTCTTTCTTCTGAAGAATCCGCAAAGCTTTATGAGGGTTATCGCTCCGCGGAGTATCAGAAAATGCGGCAAAAGCACGATGTCTGGTATACTCCGAAAATAAATGAAGCCATTGGTAATAACGAAAAGCAGAATATCAGCAGAAATCGGTATATGAGCGATCTTTTCTTAAAATATATGTCGTTGCCGATTGGAACCGCGCTTGATTTCGGGGGAGATAAAGGACAGTATTATCCGTCGGAAATTCCAATTATAAATAAGTACGTTTATGACATTTCAGGCGTTGAGGCTTGTGAGGGTGTTACTTCTTTTAGGAGCCTTGCGGAAGCTTCTGCAGTCAGGTATGATATGATTATGTGTAATCATGTGTTGGAGCACGTTGCGGATATTCAAGATATAATGCTGACTATTTATAACCTCGGAAACAAGGATACGAATTTTTATTTTGAAGTGCCTTTTGATTCTCCTTTCTACAGTTCGTTTGCAAGCAATTTTAAATTTCTTTTCAATCCTTATTTTACTTGGCCTATCATATTGAAGCATTTTATAAAAATAAAAAGACAAAAAGCGTTTGTCCCTATGACAGAACATATCAATTATTTTACAATAGAATCATTAGAATGTTTATTGACGAGGACGGGATATAAGATTTTGAATATACAAACTAATGAACTTGATGCCGGATGGACAACGGGAAAAGTTATTTCGGCGGTATGTAAAAGAGCGTAAATAATTACAAGTGGATAATTTATAGGACGATTATGAATCAGGATAAAATATGAAGAGGTGACGAAATTGGCAGAGAACCATGAAAAAAATATTCAACAGGATCTGAGCCCGGAAAATTTAATTCACTCCAAAAGGCGGTTTGTCGGCAGGCGGGAGACCGTCGGGTACATATTCAATCACTGGGCGTCGGGCTGTAACATCAACAAATTCCGCAACCGGTTTATTTACGATGTCCTACTCATCAATTTTAATTATTTGGCGCTTATGGATGCCATCGGCGGCGTCTGGGACGTCATTAACGATACCGTTATAGGTCTTGCGGTTGACCGCACGCGTACACGCTGGGGCAAATTCCGCCCGTACCTCGTCGGCTTCAATATTCCGATGACGTTTTTGTCATGCTTCTATTGGCTGATGCCGTTTATCTTCGCTGATACGGACGATATGTACTTTCCCAAGTTCATCGCTTATTTTATATTCAACGTTGTCATGGAGACTGCGGGTACCTTTACCTCTATCGCCGGTACGGGTTTGCTTTCCACGATCACCCCGCATCCGCTCGAAAGAACAAGGCTGATTACCATGGGGCAGGTGCTCGCCATCGGTTCAAATGTGCCTGAGCTGCTGATGGGCTTATTTCTTGATCTTGTCAACAATAAAAAGCTCGGCTGGAATAAAAAGAACCTGTTTGCCTCTATGGGACTGTCCACCAACTTTATGTCAGCGGCCGCGTCGCTGTTCTTCTTCATTGTGTCCAAGGAGCGCGTCGTTCAGTCTATTGAAAAGCCCAGTATCATGCAGGGTCTCAAGTCGATTATTAATAACAAGCCGATTTTAATGATTACGCTGTCTGACTTTTTCCAGGGTTTTGCGGTAGGCACCAGCCGAACCGATTACTTTATCGACGTTCTCGGTTCGGCTACGCTCCAGACCGTCGTCGGTATTCCGGGGGGTATCTTTACCTATACCGGTTACGCCACTTTGAGTCGTGTTCGGCGCCATTTTTCGACGCGCGCGCTGTGGATTATCACAGACATCTGGACGGATATGTGCTGGTTAGTTGTTTGCGCCATAGGTATGATCAATAAAAATTTTCAGAAGCTCGGGGTCATGATCCCTACGCTGATGATTGAGGAATGCCTTGAGATGATCGTCTACGCTGTCCGCAAGGTTATCCCGCAGGAGCTTTACAACGAGTCGATGGACTACTGTGAATGGAAAAACGGCTACCGCACCGAGGCGATGACCGGTGTTGCGAAGGGGCTTATCGGTAAGCTGCAGGGCATTGTCAACAACATCGTCAAGAACCTTATTATGGGACGCATCGGCTACGAACAGGGACGGGTCGTCGGTACACAGAGTTATAAGACTAAGTATTGGCTCTTTGTGCTCAGCACAGGCTTCCCGATTGTGACGGGTGCTCTCGGTATTATACCGAAATTTTTCTATCCGCTGACAGGCGAGCGCCGCGACAGGATGTATAAAGAGCTTTTAGAGCGCCGCGACGCCATTGCCAAGGCGAGTAAAAACGCTACCGCCGAGGAAATGAAAATTATAGCGAAAATGCAGCTGCAAGCTGATTTTACACTGGTTGAGGAGCTTGAAGCAAAACAGGATGATTAATTATTGCTCCGCCAATTAAACTTCGCACTTTTATTGGTGAGGATTTTTGCTGTCGAACAAGGCGGAGGACACGGCTTTACGCGCGTAAAGCAAGGACGACAACGCAGTGCGGCGGCAAAAAGGCTGCCAAGAGAGTGCAATATTTAGTTGGCGGAGCAATAATATAAAAACACGGTTGTAAGACCGTGTTTTTTTCTGCTCTGCAATAATATTTTTCGGACATGCCTAAAATATTTTCCGGACAACGCTTGAAAATTTCCGAGGAACACGGTATACTTTAAATTGGATGATTATGTTGACGAAGTAATTTGATGGGGTGAAGATATTGGCAGAGAATACCGAGCCTGCTGTTCGGCAGGAGGAAATCAGCGCGGAGAATTTTATTCATTCCAAAAGACGTTATGTAGGGAAAAGGGAGACAATCGGCTACATATTCAACCACTGGTCGGGTGGGTGCAACATCAATAAATTCCGTAACCGGTTCATTTATGACGTTCTGCTCGTCAATTTCAATTATTTGGCGGTCATGGATGCTATCGGAGGTATTTGGGATGTTTTCAATGACACCGTCATCGGTCTGGCCGTTGACCGTACACGCACACGCTGGGGGAAATTCCGGCCGTATCTGATCGGCTTTGATATCCCGATGGCATTTATGGCATGCTTCTACTGGCTGATGCCGTACATCTTCGCCGGTACCGATGATATGTATTTCCCGAAGTTCATTGCCTATTTTATTTTCAACGTCATCACGGAAACGGCGGGTACCTTTACGGGCATCGCCAATACGGGTCTGCTCTCGACGATTACCCCGCACCCCATTGAGCGGACGCGCCTGATAACACAGGCACAGGTGCTGGCTATCGGCTCGAACGTGCCGGAGCTGGCGATGGGACTGTTCCTTGATCTTATCAACAACAAAAAGGTCAACTGGAATAAAAAGAATCTGTTTGCCGGCATGGGTATATCCACCAATTTCATCTCAGCTTCCGCCTCGCTCTTTTTCTTCTTTGTTTCCAAGGAGCGCGTTGTTCAGTCGATCGATAAGCCCAGTGTCATACAGGGGCTTAAATCCATAATCAACAACAAACCGATTCTACTTATTACGCTTTCCGAATTTTTAGAAGGTTTTTCTGTGGGTACAAGTATGGTCGATTATTATATCGACGTTCTCGGCTCGGCGACGCTCCAGACCATCGTGGGTATTCCCGGCGGTATCTTTACCTATACCGGTTACGCCATGTTGGGCCGTATCCGGCGCCATTTTTCAACGCGCGCGCTATGGATTATTTCCGATATCTGGACGGATATGTGCTGGTTAGGCGTCTGCGCTGTCGGCATCATTAACAGAAACTTTACCAAGGTCAGCGTCATGGTGCCGACAATTATGATTGAGGAATGTATTGAGATGTGCGTCTACGCCATCCGCAAGGTTATCCCGCAGGAGCTGTACAACGAGGCGATGGACTACTGCGAGTGGAAGAACGGTTATCGCACCGAGGCGATGACGAGCGTTGCCAAGGGTTTGATTACGAAGATTCAGGGCATCGTCAACAATGTCGTCAAGAATATCATCATGGGACGTATCGGCTACGAGCAGGGGCGGGTAGTCGGTACACAGAGCTACAAGACCAAGTTCTGGCTTTTTGTTCTCAGCACAGGCTTTCCCGTCATTACGGGCGCTTTAGGAATTTTGCCGAAGTTTTTCTATCCGCTGACGGGTAAACGCCGTGACCAGATGTATAAGGAGCTGCTCGAGCGCCGCGAGGCCGTTTCTCACGCTTTGAAGACCGCTTCTCCCGAGGAGATGCGGAGGATTGCCAAGATGCAGATGTCAGCCGATTTTACACTGGCTGAGGAGCTTGAGGCGGAGGAAGAGGCAAAGCAGTAACCTGATTATAATGCAGAATGCAAAATGCGGAATGCAGAATTTCAGGTTCAGAATCGCAAGCGTTTCTCCTAATTTCTCATTTTACGAAAAAATTATCCTATTGACGGCGGCTTTGTAATAGCCGTCGTCATGTGTTTTTACAACGACGCGGTGATGTCCGTTTTCCTCCGGCTTAAAGAAGTTTTTACCCGACTGGGGATCGACGCGGACAACACCCGTTTTGACATTGTATCCGGCGGTGCTCTCATCGCCGATACAGGCAAGGAGCGTGAGCATCGGGTCCCAAGAGGGACGACCTTTAAGACAGCCGTAGTCGCGCATAACTTGCCCGAGCGGGTCAGATTTCGGCAGGTCTTTACCGCAAAGAATGTGCTTCGACACCTCAAAGCCGAGGAACGTGATGGTTCCCGGCCAGTCCCTACAGACCCTATACGCGGCGTTCTGCGCTTTTATAGTACGCGAAAAATTGTGCTCAAGTCCTCCGTCGATATCGAATTCCCCGCCCATAATCCACAGGTGTCCGACCTTTTGATCGATAAGCTCTCTACCGGAGAGAGGGGAGTATTCGTCACACGGGCTGTCAAGGAGCGCGGCGAGCACCTGTAAAAAGCCGATTTCGGCAATATCAACCCTCTCCTTTGACTGCGCCAGCACCTTGCGATACAGCTTGAGCGCGTCGATACAGTCATCGTTGCGGGCATATTTGCTTTCGAAGTTTTGAGCGAGTCCCTTTTGATAGCGTGCCTCGCCGCCGTAGTCGTCCGCGTTAAAATCGACGCCGACTTCAATGTGCGGCAGCCCCTCATAGCGCAGAAAGGCGTCGAGAGAGCGTGCCGCGAACTCTGTGCAGGAGTTTATGGCAACCCCGGTGAGCTCGATTTGTCCGCTTTTATGAAAATGCGCGGCGACGCGCAGCGCCATAACGTCGTCGCAGTCGGTGTGCCAATCGGTGCCGAGAAACAGCTTTCTCATTGTATCCCTCCGTTAAAAGCGGTTCGACTCTCATCGCTTTATATATATATAGTATACAAGCTTTTTCGCCATAATGCAATTCTCTTGCGTGCAGCGTCAAGATATGATATTATTTTTTCGGTGATAAACATGACTGAACAATGCGAGCGTACCGAAGCGCTTGGGGGAAACTTAAAAATATATGTCGGCGGCGCGCACGTCTTTACTTCGGACGCGCTGTTGCTTGCCGATTTTGCGCATCCGAAGAAAAAAGACAGTGCGTGTGATCTCGGTACCGGAAACGGCATTATTCCGCTTCTGTGGGCGCGGGATTTTTCCCCCATAGAAAATATCGGCGTCGAAATCAGCCCTGCGGCGGTGCGTCTTTTCGAGAAATCCTTAAAGGAGAATTATCTTGAGGGTACCGTCAGGTGTGTTTATGCCGATTTGCGCGATTTATCGGGTATACTACCTTTTGAACATTTCGACGTCGTCAGCATCAATCCGCCGTACAAAAAACAGGGCGCGGGGCTTACCGCCGCCGAAAATGACAATCAAAACGCCCGGCACGAGTATACCTGTACCCTCTATGACGCGGCAAACGCCGCCGCAAGGCTTCTGCGCTTCGGCGGACGGTTTGTGCTCTGCCAGCGGCCGGAACGCCTGTGCGATGCACTTTGTGTCCTGCGCGACAGGGGCTTAGAGCCGAAAATTCTGCGCGAGGTCGTTCAGAGAAGGGGCGCGGAACCGTCTCTGATTCTATTGGAGGGCAAAAAGGGCGCCGCGCCGGGAATGCGCATCCGTCCGGTACTGTATATCGAGGACGAAACCGGCGGTTATACAAAAGAAGCCGACCGGATATTCAACGCGTATAAGGTGAAGTAAGGCACATTTACTAAAAGTAGGCTGGGACAGCAGTTAATCGGTGGAGTTGTTTGTCATAAACGGAGCGGTTACGCCTCGTTTGAGCGGATTGGTTAAGGCTGGTTTTTTAAAAAATTTGTTAGTATTTTTAAGGTAACTACTTGTAAGCAACCACAACATATGGTAGAATATTGACGAAATTAAGGTAACGGGAACCAAACACAGTTCGGTTTAGCTCCTGTGGTCTTCAAGGAAGGGAAGGATAGTATGAACAAAAACAGCCAAAAAACCATCGGGTACCTGCCCGACGAACGGCCGCCTGTAGGCAAACTGCTTCTCTACGCCCTGCAGCAGGTCATCGTCATGTTCCCCGCCACGATTGCGGTCGCACTGATTACGGGCTTTCAGGTGTCCACCACCATCTTCGCCAGCGGTTTGGCGACAATCTGTTTTATCCTCATTACGGGGAGGAAGATTCCTCTCTATTACGGCTCAAGTTTCTCGTATCTGTCGGCAGTATTCGGCTTGATGTCGAGTAAAGCCATAGAGGGACTGGTCAGCTCGGAAACATTGACGCAGCTGCAGTTCTGGAGAGAAAACGGCGGTGTTTTACCGAGTGAAGCGATTTCCTACGCGCAGTTTGGTATCATTATGTCCGGTTTCGTTTCCATTGCCGCCGGTCTCCTTATTAAGGCCGGAGGACCGAAGGCGGTCGAAAAGATTTTACCCGCATCTATTACCGGACCCATTGCCATGATTATTGGTTTAACGCTTGCCGGAAACGCTCTGGGTGACGCGGCTCCGGACGCCGTGGCAACAGGCGCGTCAGGTACCGTTTTTACCGGCAGCTGGATGTGGGTCGTCTCCATGGCGACACTGCTTTCAACAATTATCTTTTCAAAATACCTCAAGGGCTTCCTCGGTCAGCTGCCGCTGCTTCTCGGGGCAGGTGTCGGGGTCGCAGTCGCCGGACTGCTTTACGCATTTGGCGGCAGCGATATGAATATGTTCCGTGAAATTCCCGCAGCGGCACTGGAATCCTCGTTATGGAAGGTTGGCAATATTTTTGCCCTGCCTGCGTTTACCCTACCCAAAGCATCTTGGGCGGCGGTAGCAGCCATTATGCCCATTGCCATCGCCACAATTCCCGAATCGACGGCGCATATGTATCAGCTTGACATTTATGTCAACGATGTTGCCAAGAAGAAAGGCAGCGACAAGAAGTATAACCTCATCGGGCGCCTTGACAGGAATCTTATCGGCGACGGTATCGGCGATATGATTTCCGGTTTTGTAGGCGGACCGGCGGGCACCAACTACGGCGAGAACATCAGCACCATGGCCATCACGAAGGTTTTCTCCGTTCCCGTTTTGATCGTCGCGGCGGTCATCGCCATGATTATTTCCTGCTTTACGCCCCTTATTAAGGGCATCTACGCTATTCCGACAGCCGTTATCGGCGGACTGGAAATTTATCTGTTCGGCGCGATTGCCGCGCAGGGCGTTGCCATCATGATTGAAAAGAAGGTCGATATGTTCAGCTCGAAGAACATCGCGGTCATCGCCACGATTATGGTTATCGGCCTCGGCGGCAACTACGTGTTCGGCGGAAATATTCCGATCAATATCGTGAACTTCCCCACTCCGATTCACTGGAACATTCCGTGCATCGCGGGCGCCGCGGTATTCGGCAT
>CAZEXA010000062.1:0-13197 GCA_964516565.1 uncultured Eubacteriales bacterium
CACGGTAAAAAAGAGCAATTGATAGAGCACGACGACAAGAGCAAGCAGCTTCTGAACACTCATGACGGTTCCTCCGGCTTATCAATTGGTTTCAGCAGTTTTTTCAACGCGCACCGCGTACTTATCAAAAAACTCCAGCATTCTGTTGATGGTCATAACACTCTCGTCCCTTGTGGGGTCGATGACCGCGAAAACGTGCGACAGCTTCAGCCCCGCATGTTTATTCCAATACATAAATTTATACGGTGCGCCGCTCTGCTCGATGAGCTTAGCCGCCTTTTTGGTGCTGTTCTTTGCTACAAAATCTCCCGTACTGCTGACAAGAAAGCACGGCGGCATCGTTCCGGCTTTTAAGAGTGCCTCAAAGGACAAGTACTTTGCGTACGGTTTTTTCTTATAATCCTTCCCGAGCATCGGCTTCGCATAATAACCTACCAAACCGCCCGCGTCCATATCACAGGCGGGACTTGTCAGGCAGACGGCGTTGAAGGACAGCTCCGAAGCGGGCACCGAAAACGCCTGCCTCAGCACCGCGCTGCTGTCGATAACCGCCGTGAACGCGGCAAGCTGACCGCCCGCCGAGTCACCGGTCAGATAGACATTGTTCCTGTCGCAGGGATACTCCGTAAGGTGAGTGTCAATCCACTGAAGCGCCGCGAAAATATCCTGAAGCTGCTCGGCCATGCACACCTCGGGCACGAGCCGGTAATTGACGCTGAACACGGTATACCCGGCGCTTGCCAGATAGAGGTTGTAGTTTTTATTGATTTCCTTGTAGCCGTACATCCAGCCGCCGCCGTGGATATCAATAATGACCGGCAGCCGCGCGTCCTTACCCTTTACACGCTCGGGATAATAGACGTCCAGAAGATGGGCGCGCGTTTTATCGGCGATATACGGAATATCTGAAATCGACACGACGCCGGACGTCGGTGTCTGCCTTGCGATACGCCTGTTATCCTTTTTTTCGTTCGTTTTCCATACTTGCTTAAACAGCGCAAAACGAATACCCATGTACACTCATCTCCTTAAATACATTTAAACAGTATATCCTTGGCTCATGTTGACCTATACCTTTAGTTCCGATGATATATTTTCACGGTACAACCGTTCCAATAGCGGCTGTACTTCTCCGTCAATAAATTCCGTCACCTGTGACGCGCTGCGTCCCGTGTAAAGAGCGGGGTTCTGCGACTCATTGAGTTCCTCCGCGGTCAGCATAAAATCATGGTCGGCGGCGATTTGGTCGAGCAGGTTGTTTTGCCCTCCCTCAAGCTTTACCCTTGCCACCGCGGCAAAAGAATAATCACGCAGCTTCTTATGAAGAGCCTGACGGTTGCCGCCCTTTTTGACCGCGTTCATCAGAATATTCTCCGTCGCCATGTACGGAAGCTTATCCATGACGCGCCTTGTCACCACTTTGTCGTACACGACGAGTCCCTTGGAAACATTGATATAGATTTCGAGAATCGCGTCTGTCGCCAAAAACGCCTCGGCGACGGAAATGCGCTTGTTGGCCGAATCGTCAAGGGTGCGCTCAAACCACTGGGTGGCGGCGGTGAATGCGGGGTTCAGCGAGTCGGTCATCACATAACGCGCCAGCGCACAAATGCGCTCGCTGCGCATCGGATTGCGCTTATACGGCATCGCCGAAGAACCGACCTGATTTTTCTCAAACGGCTCCTCTATCTCCTCGAACGATTGCAGTATTCGTAAATCATTGGCAAATTTATATGCGCTCTGCGCAATCCCCGACAGCATATTGAGGAAAAACGCGTCGGTCTTGCGCGAATACGTCTGCCCCGACACCGCAACACATTCGGTAAAGCCCAATTCCTTGGCGATGAGCGCCTCTAAGCGCTTCACCTTTTCCTCGTCGCCCTCAAAAAGCTCCATGAAGCTCGCCTGAGTGCCCGTCGTCCCCTTTGAACCGAGCAGCTTCAGCTCAATTAAGCGGTGTTCGACCTCGGATACGTCGGCGCAAAGCTCGTACATCCAGAGCGTGGCGCGCTTGCCGACGGTCGTCAGCTGCGCGGGCTGAAGATGCGTATAGGCAAGACACGGCAGCGATTTGTAGGCGTCGGCAAACTCCGAAAGATTCTTGATGACCTGTAAAATCTTCTTCAGAATAATTTTCGTCGCCTCACGCAGTATGATAACGTCGGTGTTGTCTCCGACATAGCATGAGGTAGCGCCCAAATGGATGATGCCTGCCGCGCTCGGACAAACCTTGCCGTAGGCAAATACATGCGCCATCACGTCGTGGCGTACCTCTTTTTCGTGATTTGCGGCAACGTCGTAGTCAATGTCGTCGATATGCGCTTCAAGCTCCACGACTTGTTCGGCGGTCACATTAAGTCCGAGCGTGTGCTCCGCACGTGCCAAGGCGACCCAGAGCCGCCTCCACGTTGAAAACTTGAAGTTATCCGAAAATACACGCTGCATCTCCTCGCTCGCGTAGCGCGCCGAAAACGGGGAGATATAGGCGTCTCTGTCAATGTCCATGAATATACTTCCTCCTGCATTAACTTTGATAAATAAGTATATCATATTTTGGAGGTAAATACCAGAAATATTAGATATTTTCATAGTCGGCGTTGCTTAAAATAATCTTTTGCGCCAGCGTGCCGGTAATGTAATCAAAACCGAGCATACCGTATGCCTCGCCCCTTTTGAACGGATAAGCAAGAATGCGGGAATTAATATAACGGGAAACCGTTTTCGGCGAGTAAACACCATTATTGGCATTCAGATTGTTGATGAGAAACCGCTTTTCAGCCGCTCTGTCGTTTCGCAAACACGCCAGCACAAAACCCCATTTTTTCTTAGGGGACACCAAATAATCATCCTGCATGAGCGCCTCGCCAAGAACCTTTCCGTTCTCAGCCGAATGGATGTGCCGCAGATTCCTTACCGGCGTACCGCTTTCAAAAAAATTGAGTCCGGAATTATTGTCGGTGAGCGTGACCGTTCGTCCGGGCGGCGTGCGCCGGAACAGGACAAGTTTTCCGCGGCATTCCCACAGTTGCGGCACGCGGTTTTGGAAAAACCATTTATCGCTGTCGCGCCATAGGTAACGGTTCATCAGCACATCGGTGGCGGCGGGCCGGTCCTTGCCGTCGTCGGTCTGAAAATTGACGATAACCGCCTCGGAAGGATGTTCGCGCACGAAGGCGTAGCAGTCAAAAAGAACATCCTCCAGCCAAAGCTTGCGAAAGGGATGCCATGACGGGCGGCAATCAATAACGCTGTGGACAAGCTTTAGCCTCCCGTCTTGAAGCTCAATGCGTATGTCGAGATACCGTGCACCCGTTTTCAGCTGTTCGGCGATACTTTTGTCCTGACATTTGGACAAATGGTGAAGCAGGATATGATTCGCCGCACTGTCGTGAGTGCCGGGCATATTGACGAGCGCGAGAGAGCGCTCGTCCGCAACAGGCTTCATCCACGCAGACAAATCCATACTTATGAAAAAGCTATTTCGAGGGTTAATACCTCGAACGGTGCGATGCTGCCGGTAACGCTGCCGTCACTGACGCTTTGCGGCGACAGCCGATTTTCGTTGATATCGCAGAGGAATGCCGCAGCAGCCGCCTTCAGCGGCGAGACGGAAAACTCCGAAACGGTTTTTCCGTTGCCCGAAAGGCGGATGATCATGTTTTGTGTGTCCTCGGCGCATTTTACGGCTTCAAGACGTGCGCCCGACACGTTCATAAGGCTTCCCGTAAGCGGCAGGCTGCCCTTACCTGCTTTGACGGAAACAGATTTCGGCGGCAGACAAAACTGCTTTGATGTCCTCAAAAGACCGTCGGCGTCGGCATCGGGCAAAACGCAAAGACCGATGCGCATATAGTGCACGCCGTATTCCGGATACGGATCGGGGTCATAGCTGCCGCGTATCAGGTCGGCATACAGCGAATTCTCACAGCCGCGCAGGCCGTATTTCGTATCGGTGACGAGCATCACCGCGCTACCCTCAGAGGGTACCGCACATAGGAAAGACTGCGCCGGAATATCCATGGCGAGCGGCGCGCGGTCGATGGTTCCGAGCGGAACGTCGGCGCGATATACGGATGCCTCATACGAAAGCGGCGCGTAAAATCCAAGCTGCGGCACCCCTTTGTCCTTTGTACCGATCTCGTGGAAATCCGCGGTGACGTCGTACTCGAGCACCCGGCTGTTCTCTTTAAGGCTTACACAGACCGACAGCGTCGAACGCTCGCCGAACGAAAGGGTGTACCGGACACTCTGTTTCAACCGGGAAATGCTCGTATCGGTGATTTTCACATTTTTCTCGGCGTTCAAATCCTGTACGGACATATACGGACCCACACGCCAGGCGGTCATGCCGTGCGCCGTATTTTCGGTGATAAACCGGAAAACGCCGCCCGGAGCGGAAATCAGCTGTGCGCCGCTCTCGCGGTCCGTCAGCGATAAAAGCGACATAGTACGACGGCAGAACACCGCGCTGATATACCGGTTGGTAAAGACAATATTGTCGTCGGTAATGATTTCTCTCTGCGGATCGCCGCGGAAAATGCTCACAGCAGCCGTATGAGGACGCTCGTCGAGAATGCAGCTCGTATATCCCAGCGCCGGAATTTTCACATACGCGGAAAACTTTTTATAGTTATGCCCCCAGCCATTCCCGTTTTTCAGGAAAACTGACGGCAGCTCGGCACCGTTGCCGTCTTCTAAAACAGCACGTTCCGTGTCGTATTCCCAGTCCCATACGGTAATGTCCGTGACACCGTCAAAGTCATAGGCGGTTGTATTGAACAGATGGAATATTCTCCTTTTTCCGCAGCCGCGATCGGCTTGCGGCACCCCGTAGCGGCTTTCCTCACTGACGTTGTAGCCGACGCCCGCGCCCTCCGAGGTCGTTTCGGCTGTGCCGTCCTCTTTCAGCGCCGACGTGTCAATCTGCGCGGCAAGCTTAATCATCGACGCCGATACCGCCGTGTTTGCCGCGGCGAGCGTCTTTTGAAACTGACCCATCGCGTACTCGCGCGTATCGATGACGCCCGAACCGGTCAGAATATCGTGAAACTGGTTAAAAAGCGTCCTGCGCCATGCGGTTTCCATGGACGCGCGGCGATTTTCGCCGCCGAAAAAGCGGGCGCTTTCGCTGAGGAACTCCGCCTCAAACAAACGTGTTTCCGAAACGCGGTTTGCCGCCTTTAAGCGGCTTTGAGACGTATAACAGCCGGTAAATACGAAGTTCAGCTCTCCCTCAACGACGGGGAGATTGTCGGAAAACTTTTCAAGCTCTTCAAAAAAAGCACGGTATGTAGAAAACGTGACCGTCGGATAAATCGGCCAGGCGGCATAATTAAGAATACGCTCAATATCACGGCGTGTCGGTCCGCCGCCGTGGTCTCCTACGCCGTAAACATTGAGCATGGTGTCAATGTGATGCTCGTGGCAAAACGACGGCGCTTCCTCAAACAACGGCGTGTCCACGCTGCCGAGATACCAGTCCGGCTCACAGTAGACAAGCACGCTGTTGCCGCTTCGCGCTTTCCAGCGGTAAACGTTGTCTCCCTGTCCCCCGCGGCAGTGGTAATAGTACTTTACGCCGCTCTTAGAGAGCACCTCGGGAACACTGATATTATGGCCGAATGTATCCGGCTCAAAGTCTGTGACAAGGGTATCCGGCGAAACGTCAAAAAGGCGCGACAGGTACCGTTTTGTATAGAGTATCTGTCGGCACATCGATTCGAGCGACGGCATATTCCTATCCGCTTCCACCCATGTCGCAGCGGCAAGCTCCCAGCGCCCTTCATCGATATACCGTTTGATTTCGGGCAGCATTTCGGGACAGTAGTCCTCGATAATTTTATAGGTGGACGCTTGCGATTGGGAAAAGGTAAACGTCGGATATTCCCCCAGCAGGGTAAGCATCGTGCGGAAAGTGTCCACAACAATCGCCGCAGTCTCCTGATAGCCCCACTGCCAGTTCATGTCGATGTGGGCGTGGGCTACGCAGCGCACCTTGTACGCTTTTGCCGCCGCGGACAGCGGCATCAGCATACGCTCCGCCTGTTTGGCGGCACTGTCCGTGATAGAGCCGTCCCGCTGTACGGCGAGCATGAGCGCGTCCACAGCGCTTTCAATCAGCGCGTTATACTGCCCGCCCTCGGCTTTTGATAAACCGCACGCATAGCTCAGCTCACTGCCTATGCGTTTCTGCCAATAGGTTACCGCGCCGTCCGAAAGTGCGTCCAATTTGCCGATCAGTGTCATGCGTTCATCCTCCGTTTTCTATGCGGCGCTGCTCTGTCCGCCGCCGTTTATATTTTTATTCCATGAAAACTTTTTTTCGGTACCCTTGAACAGGCGACCGATGTTTCCCCTGTGCTTGACAATAATCAGCGCTCCGATTAGCACCGCCGAAAACGCATCGATAAGCATTATGCCGTCACAGGGGCGTTTCAGCCGTTCGGTCAGGTATACCGCGAAGGGATACAGCCCCGCGGCGATAACGGAACCCAAGGAGACATAACGCGTCAAAGCGGCAACCGCAATGAATATCAGAAACAGCGCGAGCGCAGCCCACGCCGAAAAGACAATCGCCGCGCCAAAAGCCGTAGCTACGCCCTTGCCGCCCTTAAATTTAAAGTATATGGGGAACACATGACCGAGCACGACGCACACCGTGGAGGCGGCAACCGCGTATGACGGCGCGTCAAGGAACCGAACGGCGAGCCGTGCGAGGAGCACTGCCGCCGCCCCCTTCAAAAAGTCGCCTATAAATACGGAGGCTGCCCCCTTGGCTCCGAATACGCGCAGCATATTCGTCGTCCCGGCGTTGTTGCTGCCGTAAGCCCGAATATCTTTTTTATATGCCGCTCTGGAAACGATGATTCCAAAATTGAGGCTGCCGAGCAGATACCCCGCAAGCGCTGTCAAAAAACCATAAACCATGAATTGTTACCCCTGTTTGTTTTTACCGCTTTAATGTAGTATATCACATCGCTGTTTCATATACAAACATTTTTTAATTGACAAGATAACCGCCGCGCTGTAAAAACAGCACGGCGGTGACATTTTTAGAACTAAGAACTTTGAATATCAAAGTTACCCTTTAATCAAGCTCCAAATCCAGTCAAAAACCGGAAGCAGGGCAATCAGACGAACGAGATTGTCGGGAACGGCGCTCGCCAAATACCACAGGTCGTTATAGCTGTTGTCGCCGGCGGCGGGTGCGCCGTCATAGGCCAGGGTAAATGCCTGCGTGTAGACAATGCCGCCCTCACCGAAGATTTCGGCGCGGACATATGAACCAATCTGATTGCTGTAGTCGTCAAGATTGATGGAGCTTCCCGTAGCGATTGTCTTACCGTTGGCAATCCAGCGGATATTCAGCGCGTCGGTGGCGAGCAAGGTGATGGTATCGTTGTTATCGTTGACCAGAACAGCGCTGACATACGGTGCAGCAATGTCGTCAGAAGCCCTATATTTCGAGCCCTGGTCGCCCGCGGCAAGCTCGGTGGCTATTGTCTGGGACAGTGTCGTCAGCGCCGCGCCCACTTCCTGAGCCTTCGCGCTGCTGCCGGCGCTCAGATAACCGGCGATTTCCGTAATTTCATCGTAGTTGCCAAGGCACTTGCTCGCTGCGAAGAACGCGCCCTCCTGCATACAGGTCTTGAGAGCTACGGAGGTCAGTTCGGGCATACACATCATGGTGTAGCCGGTGTTTACTGCGTCAACGCTGTGCGCGTCAGTGGTGGCGATGCTAAGAACGTTGCGGCCGGTCGGCACGACTCTCTGGAGGAGTATATCCCAGAGCTTGCGGTCAAAACGCGTTCTGCTGTCGCCCTTGCTGTTGATGTCAATACCGATGCAGCTGCTGTAATCGGTAAGAAGACCGGCGAATTTGTCAATATAGTAGCTGTAATCGTCAGTATTGTAGGCGTCGGCAGTATAGACCTCGTCGCGGGCGTTCGTGTACTCGCCCGGGTGGTTGATGACCGACAGACCGCCGAGAGTCTCGACGTTGCTGATGGGCGTGATATAGTCGCTTGTGCCGCCGAGAATATCATTGCCGTAGTCAACAAACCAGCTGTTGACATGAGCGTTGTTGATAGACGACGGGTTGTTTTCTATGCCGAACGGTACACGCATCATCTTATGTCCGGCGTTGTTGCTGCTGTCTGTCTGAACATAGTAATCGTCGCCGTTTTCAGCCGTGCTATAGGTATAGGTATTGCCGTTACCGGCGGTACCGTCGGTTCCGAGCGCCTCCATAACCTCGCCGCGGTCCTTAAAAAGCTTGATGAATACTTTCAGAGCCGGAATGACTTCCTGACTGGTCCATCCGTAATCGGTGATGCCGTGATCGGTCACCGCAACGATGTCGAAATCGTATTGGTAGTGCGCTTCGGTCATACTCTTTAAGGAATCCTGCCCGTCGCTGGCGGTGGTGTGGCTGTGCAGGTCCGTCTTGTACTGATGATAGGTAAACCAGTTGACATTGGCATAGGGGTTATTGATGGTGTAATCGATACCCTCATCTGCCGCGAAAGCCAGCGTTGACATACAGCCGGTAAGCAGAGCCAGCGTCATGCAGACCGCCAAAAATTTCCTAAACATTTTCATAATCTATTCTCCTGTCGTTAAAATGTGCCGTCTTCAGCATACAGCGCGATAATTGCCGGGACGACGGTGAGGAAGGTCGGAAGCCACGACAGGAACGTATACCCTAAAAAGTTCGTCATCGAGGGCACAAACTGCTCGGTGTATTCATCGCCGGTCGTCGTGTTGTCGCCCTCAAAGGTCACCGTGTTCTGACCGACTTCTTTTGTCAGCGTCATCGTGTCAATCTGCGTGATGACGTCCTTGTCGTCTGCATCCTTCTGATCGGCAAGGATGTAGGCATTCATCGTCAATGTGCCGCCCTCAATTGTGAAGCAGCTGAAAGCGCCGCCGATGTTCGTGTCCTTCGTGCTGTTCCAATCGGTGCCGTTCCAGTAGTTGCCGTAGCCGTCCTTCTGAATAACCATCGCTGCGATGCTGCCCTCCGGAAGGAACGAGCCGTACAGGTAATCACGTGTTTCGTAGCGCTTTGCCCCCGCGGTGCCGACCAGCATATAGGTCGTTCCCTTATCGGCGACAGTGCCGCCGTTTAAGGGGGTAGTGCGAAGATACATATGGTCATGACCGGACATCACAACGTCCACGCCGCACTTGTCGCAGATATTGCCGAGCGCTTCCTGCAGATAGAGTGCGTCCGGCCATTTGGCGTCCTTGCCGAGGGTGTAGGGCGACTTGTGCAGCAACACAAATTTCCAGTCCTTATCGGTACCGTTCAGATCGTTTTCAAGCCACTGCAGCTGCGCGTCGGAAACGGTCAGCATGACCAAATCGTTCGAATTGAGGACCGCGAAATGGGCATTGCCGTAATCAAACGAGTAATTGACGCCGTAGGTGTTGTAGACGCTTTCGCTCGTATCGAGGCAAAACATATTGTTGAACCGATCCGCGGTATCCGTGCCGCCGTCATGGTTGCCGGCGACAGGAATAAGCGTCGTATTCATGTCATACGGCGCGAACGCGTTACTGTACATATCCCACTGTTCGTTGGTGCCTTCGTTGGTGAAGTCGCCGCAGTCAATATAAAAATCAGCACCGGGCAACGTCTTAAACGCCGCGCCTACGGTATCGGCGGCTTTTTGGGTATTCTCAACAGAGGAACCCTGCGGATCGGATATGGCGAAAAATTTTACACGGTCATTTTTGTCATCTGTTTTAAATGCGCCCCAATCGCTAAAGACCGTACCATCGCCGACGCGGTAAGAATAGGTGAGTCCGGCGGTCAGTCCGCTGACAACGATTTTGTGCATATACGAACCCTCGAATTCCGTACACACCGGCTCGGAAAATGTCAGCTGATCGGTGACATCAAAAAAAAGAATACTCACCTGCACAACCGTAGCTGTTTCGGTATCGGTGTACCAGCAAAACCCTCTCGAGGTGCCCGTGTCCCCGTTGACCGTGACCGATATATGGCTCGGCGCCGCTGACAATTCCTCGCCCCGGACATATGACGGGAAACCTGCTGCCGGCAAAATCAACGCGGCGCAGAGAAAAACCGCGAGCATTCTTCCCAATTTTTTCTTCATGACGAATCTACCCCTTTCGATACAAATTAAGTATAGCATAACAATAGTAAATATGTCAACAAAAGTAAAGTGTTTGACATACTTTTTGTTAAATACTGACGATAAAATCAATTTTTGAGCAGCCACTCGGCGGCAGTGCGTGCGCCGAACGCGTTTATCCGCTCCAGCCCTTCGCCGACAGGGAGTGAAAGCTCGGAAATATCCTCTCCCCACAACGCGGTATTCCCCAGGATTTGTGTCACCGAAGCGGTTTTTAGAAACGCCGTTACCTCCGGCAAGTCCTGCGGCATATCGTTTTTGTAAAAGGCGATGAGTAATGAAAGGCTCAGTGTCAGCGCCGGCGGATACGCTCCCCTTTGCGCTTTGTATTCCCGAATGGTCGGCAGCACGCGCACGGCGAATTTGCTGACCGAGTTTAAGGCGATGGAACGCAGTTGATGGCAGATAAACGGATTGCGAAAACGCTCCAGCACCGCCGTGGCAAACGCGCGGTTGTCCGCGGTATCGCCTATGGTGGGAAGGATCTCCTCAAAGAGGCATTTTTCGAGATAAGCGCACACGGTTTTGTCCTCTAAGCACTCCCCGACGGTTGAAAGTCCCATGAGCAGCGCGCCTGTAACCATCGAGGTATGCGCGCCGTTGAGTATGCGCACTTTGCGCTTTTTATACGGGGTGACATCGTCTGTCCAAACCACATTGAAGCCCGCAGTTACAAGCGGCAGCTCGTCCTCGAAATTTCCTTCGATGACCCAGAGATGAAAAAGCTCCGCGGTGTCAAGCAGCCTGTCCCCAAAGCAGAGCTCCTTAGCCTCCTCATAGGGGAAGCCCGTGACGATTCTGTCCACAAGGGTATCCGCAAACGTGTTTTCATCATTGATCCACGCTAAAAAGCCGTCGCCCAAATCCCACTGCTCTGCATATCGCAGCACGCATTTTTTCAGCTCGGAGCCGTTTTTGTCTATCAGCTCGCAGGCGAGCAGGATAAACCCGGGCAGCCCGTTTTCATACCGTCTGTACAAAAGGCGCGTAAGCTTTGCGGGAAACGACAAGGGAGGTGCGTCGGAAAAATTGCAAGACGGGTCATACGCGATTCCTGCCTCGGTGGTATTGGAAACGATAAAGCGAAAATCGGGGTTATCCGCCAAAGCCAGATACGCCTCAAAATCCGTATACGGATTGATGCCGCGCGAAATGACGTCGATATGAGAATGCTCGGTTTTGACCACGCCGTTTTCAACGCCGCGCAGATACAAATTGTATTCCCCGCGCTGCTCGTTGAGTACGGACACCAGCCCCTCGGCTATCGGCTGCACGACGACGACCTTGCCGTCAAAAAGCCCCTGTTCGGTCAGCTTAAATAAAAAATAATCGACAAATCCGCGTAAAAAATTGCCTTCGCCGAACTGAATGACCTTTTCTTTCATTGTACCCATCCTTTAAATCTTCGATTCAATCTATCAATGAACGGCATATCGCGCCGTTTCAGTATAGTTCCACAAAACGCATACGCGGCGCGGCCTTGGCTGAAGTGATGCGTACAGTGACCGAATGCGCCTTAAGCTTCAATATTTTCTTGTGAGAGATTACCGTGCCTCTGTAGATTTCCTTGCCGTCAGCAAAAACGGTAAAGCCCGTGACGCGCTCGCCCTCTGTGATTTTCTCGCCGAAGACAAGGTATTCTGACTTTTCGCCCGCGGGCATACTCACGGTGTATTCATAGGCGCCCTCGCTGATCACCGCTTTTGCTTTCGGCGTGCCGAAGACGCTTCTCAGCATCTCCCCGAAACTTAAAAATTCTTTTGTGTCCGGTGCCGGAAACTGCCCGTGGGGGTCAATGGCCATCCCGAGCAGCATATTGGAGTTGTGTCCGACCGAATTCAAATAGACCTGAAACAGTTCCTCTGCCGGTAAAATATATTTTTCCTCACCCGGCTGCCAAAACCAGCCTCCCTGAATGGACGGCGCTTCCCGGTTGGGTCTGTCGGACTCGGCGGGACACCAGACGTCGCCGTTTGTGTCGCCGCAATCGGCGCTTTTGTCGGAGTACCCGGTTATTGACGAACAGTTTTCCGGGGCGAAGCCGCGCTCGTTGCCGACCCAGCGCAGCAGCGAGGCGGTATTCTCGGGACCCTGAAAAACGCAGGACTTCGGCTGGAGAGCGTGCAGCAGCGCGGCGATGTCCGCCCCGCCGTTCTCAACCGGCAGACAGCCTCCGTCAAACCAGATTTCAAACAGCGCGCCGTAATTCGTCCAAAGCTCTGTCAATTGGTCGATGACCAGCCGGTTATAGCTCTCACGCAGAGCGGGCGTGTCCTTTAAGACGGGCTTATGCCCGTCTATTCCCCGATAGTGGTTGCAGCCTGAGCTGTAATATAAACCGGGCTTTACACCGTATTTTTCACAGGAGGCGATGAAGTCGGCGACGACATCGCCCTTGCCGTCCTTCCACGGAGAAGAACGCACGCTATACTCATGCGACTTTGTCGGCCAAAGACAGAAACCCGTGCAGTGCTTGGCGACAAGCACCGCATATTTCGCGCCCATCGAGGCGGCGGCGCTTACCCACTGGTCGGTATCGAGCCGGTCGGGACAAAAAAGCTTTGGTGAAAGCGGCTCTCCCCAGTGCTTTCGGAAATTATAGCCTTTTTTTGCGTAGGTAAACAGATCGTAATGAATGAGCACGCCGATTTCACAGTCCGCCCACGCGGCCTGCTCGGGGGTAGGGAGCAGCAGCTTCATAACGCGCGCCTTCCGCAACTTTCTGTTGCAAAAAAAATAAAAGCCTGTTATAATTAAAAAGGATTTTTATCTGGATTATACGGTCTTTTTATGAGGATGTCAACAACGGTGCTATTCAAAAACACAAGGAAACGGGGAGTAAAGTTGGAGGTTCAGGCGCGTATCGCAAAGGCTTTGAGTGATTTGAGATTGTATTGGAGGAAGCCCCCGCTCGGACGATACATGACGTTTAAGGAAATTATCTCGCTCGCCTTCGGCGGCATGGGCGTTAAGTTTGTTTCCTACTGCGTCAGCAACATGATGCTGTACGTCGGCAACACGCTCATTGGCAACA
>CAZEXA010000063.1:0-6379 GCA_964516565.1 uncultured Eubacteriales bacterium
GGCAATTGCCATGAGGTCGTCGAGCGTCGTCGGGAACATGGAGAACGCCAAGCGCATACCGCCGTCTACCCGGCGTTCCAGTTCCTTGAGTCCGCGAATGCCGCCGACAAAATCGATGCGTTTGTCGGTACGCGGGTCGAGAATTCCGAGAACCGGCGCGATCAGGTTGTTCTGGAGAATGGACACGTCAAGACGCGCGACGGGGTCATTTTCATCGAAAGTGCCTTTTCTGGCTTCAAGGGCATACCATTTTCCCGAACAGTACATGCCGAAAACGTGCTTTTTGTCCGGTTTGTACGGTTCTTCGCCGATGAAGGGAAGTACCTTGAATCTTTCCGAAACGGCAGCGAAAAACGCCTCTTCGCTTAGGTCGTTCAAATCGGCAATAACGCGGTTATAGTCCATGATGGCGAGGCTTTCGGCGGGGAACAACACCGACAGGAAAAAGTTGAATTCCTCTGTGCCCGTATAGCCGGGGTTTGCCTCGCGGCGCATTTTGGCGACGTTTACCGCGGAGGCGCAGCGGTGGTGCCCGTCGGCGATATAGAACGCCTCTACCGATTGAAAAGCGTTACTCAAAAAGGCGCAGACGCTGTTGTCGTCAATGACCCAAACGGTTTGGGCGACGTTGCCATCTGAAATAAAATCATAGACCGGTTCATGCTCTGTCTGCCATTTCGTGATAACAGCACTGATGTCGCCGCGTTCCCTGTAACAGAGGAAAATCGGACCGGTATTGGCGTCGCAGGTATCGACATGGCGAATGCGGTCTGCTTCCTTGTCGGCACGGGTAAACTCATGCTTTTTGATGATGTTGTTCATATAATCGTCAACCGACGCACAGCCGACCAGCCCTATCTGTGCTCGGCCGTCCATTACCTGACGGTAGATATAAAAGCAGGGAGCGGCATCCTGTATGCATATACCGTTGTCAGACAGCTTTTTGAGGTTTTGCCTTGCTTTTTCATAGACTTTCAGGTCATAGAGATAGGTGTTCTCCGGAAGGTCAATCTCTGCCTTATCAACGTGAAGAAACGACAGGGGATTGTTTTTTACCATCTCCCGCGCCTCGTCACTGTTCATAACGTCATACGGGAGGGCTGCCACGTCTGAAGCGTGCTCGGGAAGGGGTCTGACCGCTTTAAAGGGTCTGTATACCGCCAATTCAATCACTCTTTCACACTGGTTTTGATGACTTTTGTCCACTGAAAATTGGTATTACACTGGTTTTTGCATAACTTTTACGTAATCAATTACAAATTCAGTTTCAAAGCCGGGCTGTTCGGAAAATTCGTTTGGGAGCTCCAGGGAGACGATGACGTACTCGGGCGCTTTGGAAACGCCGTCGGCAAATGTGCTGCGGTCGCACTCGACGCCGTTGATATAGAAAATATATTCGTCGGGCGTCCACTCGAGTCCATAAGTGTTGTATTCGGTATAGATGTTGTTTGCCTTATAGCTGCCTAAGTGCATCGAGCGCGTCTCTTGATAGCCGTCAACGTGAATATTCAAAGATACGGAATCGGCATACAGCGGTTCGTTGTAATTGAACGCCTCAAAAACATCAATCTCCGCGCCGCCGACGCCGCCCTGCGATACATCCTTGCTGCTCATACCCGTAGAATTGAGCCAGAACGCGCTCCAGAAGCCGCCGCCCTTACTGCAGATGCAGCGCATCTCGAAATAGCCGTAGGTGTATTCGTTGATTGTGCGGATCATTCCGGCGTACCAACCCTCACCGTAGGCGGCGTTCGGATCGTCTGCGGTACGGTGCTGTGCTTTCATAATCAGATTGCCGTTTTCTACGCGCACCTGGCTCCGGCTTGAAAAACCGTTTCTGCGCGCGCCCTCGGCGCGGTGTTCCCAAACGGACGTATTCAGGGCGTCGCCGTCAAAATCATCAAATAAAACCGTTTCATAGCCGGTGAGATCGAGCGCCTGTCCGCGCGGGGTCGAGGCAGAATCCATTAGAATCACTCCCAAATATTCGCCCGCGGCGTAAAGACTGCCGCCGACGCCGGTGAAGTTCAGCGCGCCGAGAGAGGTGAGCAAGGCAAGGATAGTGGCGATTAAGCGGTTTAGGGCTATTTGCTGTCTTGGGGCAAGAGAGTCCATAAAATTACCTCCAAATTCAAATAATTAATAACCGATTGCGAAATGATACACTCGACGTGTTTTATACGGAATTCAACTCGATAAGACAGATTTTAGATGTTAGATGTTAAATGTTAGACTATAGGAATCTGCGGCTGGCAATTCATATTGCCGAAAGCGCTGCGACAGCGCCGTCTGCGGCGGCGGTGGTCAGCTGCCGTATGGATTTTGTCCGGCAGTCACCCGCGGCAAAGATACCGTTAATGTTGGTTTTGCAATCCTCCGAGGCAACGATATACCCCGCTTCGTCAAGTGTCAATAGTCCCTCGAAAATTTTATTTTCGGGGGCGTAACCCACGCAGACAAAAAGACCTTGAGCGGCAATATCGCGCCTTTCTCCGGTAACGGTGCTTTCCACCGTAATCCCCGACAGGGTGGGGTTGCCGGTAAAACCGACGACCTTAGAGGAGAGCACCCATTCAACGTTTGGTTTTGATTTCAGTTCAAAAACCTTGACCTGCTCGGCGCGAAATTCGTCGCGCCGGTGAATCAGATAGACCTTTTTACAGAGAGCGGTCAGGTAGATGGCGTTGACAAACGCCGCGTCTCCGCCGCCCACGACGGCGACTGTGCTGTCCTTATAGAATCCGCCGTCACAGACGGCGCAGTAGGAGATGCCCTTACCTTCGTAATCAAGTTCACCATCGACGCCAAGCCTCATGTGCTTGACGCCGGTGGCGACGATGACGGATTTTCCCTGATACGAGCCGTCGCCGGTAACGACGGTTTTGGGGTTTCCTTCTATGACCTGTTTTACCTTTTCTAAAGAGAATTCCGCACCGGCGTCGGTCGCCTGCGTAAAGAGATTGTCGGAAAACGCCATACCGCTGATGGTTTTAATCGAGGGAAAGTTTTCGACACGAGGAGAGGAGCTGATCTGTCCGCCGATGGTTTCGGCCTCTAAAATCAGCACGCTTTTCCCCGCGCGCGAAGCGTAGACGGCGGCGGTGAGACCCGCGCAGCCGGCGCCTATGATGATGACGTCGTAAATCATGGTTATGCCAGCCCTTTCAGATAAAGCTATTATTATCCGTGCTTTTCGGCATATTCCTTAATATTTCCGGCATTACTGTAGTTTTGGACGTTTGCGCCGTCGATGACGACAAGCGTCGGCGCCTGAAGGATATGAAACTGCATGGCAAGCTGCTTATTTTCTTCAGCGTCGAGAACCGTATATCGAAGCCCATGTTTGTCGAGAATCGCCTTGGCAATTTTACAGTTCGGACAGGTCTTTGTGGTGAACAGGTAAACTTGTTTAGACGGGGCTTCACCGGCATCCGCGCTCTTTTGCTCGTCCATTTTCAGCATACTTGCCGTGGCGTCGTAGAGCTTTCTCTCTTTAAATTCCTGCGTCTTTCCGGCGTTCCAGTTCTGAACCGGCCGGTAGTAGCCGGTGATGCGGCTGTAGACCTCTGTTTTTTCGCCGCAGTGCGGGCAGGTATACGCTTCGCCGGGTAAATAACCGTGGTTCTGGCAGACCGAATACGTCGGGGACAGCGTGTAGTAGGGGAGGCGATAGTTCTCGGCGATTGATTTGACAAGGTTCGCCGCGGCCTTCCAGTCAGGCAGCTTCTCCCCAAGGAAGGTGTGAAATACGGTGCCGGAGGTGTAGAGCGTTTGGAGCTCATCCTGAACGTCAAGAGCGGTGAAGAGGTCGTCGGTATAGCCGACGGGCAGGTGGGAACTGTTGGTGTAATACGGAGTTCCGCCGGCTTCGCAGGCGGTGATAATATCCGGGTATTTCGCGACGTCATGCTTAGCAAGACGGTAAGAGGTGGACTCGGCAGGGGTGGCTTCAAGATTGTACAAATCGCCGTACATCTCCTGATAGTCGGACAGGCGCGTGCGCATATGGTTCAAAACGTCTTTTGCGAACTGCTGCGCTTTCGGGTGGGTTAAATCCTCGCCAATCCAGTTGGCGTTGAGCGCGGCTTCGTTGATGCCGAGAAGGCCGATGGTCGAAAAATGATTGGCAAAGGTGCCGAGATAGCGCCTTGTGTACGGGTACAGACCCTCGTCGAGGAGCTTTGTAATGATGGTACGCTTGGTCTTGAGCGAACGCGCGGCGATGTCCATCATATGGTCAAGACGGTGGTAGAAGCCGGCTTCATTTTCGGCAAGATAAGCGATTTTCGGTATGTTTATGGTGACAACGCCGACAGAGCCGGTGCTTTCGCCGCTGCCGAAGAAGCCGCCCGATTTTTTGCGCAGCTCACGCAGATCCAGGCGCAGGCGGCAGCACATGCTGCGTACGTCGTTGGGCTCCATGTCACTGTTGATGTAATTCGAAAAATACGGGGTGCCGTATTTGGAGGTCATTTCGAAAAGCAGACGGTTGTTTTCGGTATCAGACCAATCAAAATCGCGCGTGATCGAATAGGTCGGAATCGGGTATTGAAAGCCGCGGCCGTTGGCATCGCCCTCAATCATAATTTCAATAAAAGCCTTGTTGATCATATCCATTTCGGGTTTGCAGTCGCCGTAAGTGAAATCCATTTCCTTGCCGCCGACAATCGCCTTTTGATCGGCGAGGTCGTTCGGAACCGTCCAGTCAAGGGTGATGTTCGAGAACGGCGCTTGCGTGCCCCAGCGGCTTGGCGTGTTGACGCCGAAGACAAACGATTCAATGCTCTTTTTAACCGCGCCGTAGGAGAGGTCGTCGGCCTTTACAAAGGGGGCGAGGTAGGTGTCAAACGACGAAAATGCCTGTGCGCCCGCCCATTCGTTCTGCATGATGCCGAGGAAGTTGACCATCTGGTTGCATAAAGTCGCCAAATGGCTGGCAGGAGAGGAGGTTATTTTTCCGGAAATACCGCCCAGGCCATCCTGAATCAGCTGCTTTAACGACCAACCGGCACAGTAGCCGGTGAGCATCGAGAGGTCATGGATGTGCATATCCGCTTCCTTATGTGCCTTGGCAACCTCTTCATCGTAAATCTCAGAGAGCCAGTAGTTGGCGGTAATTGCGCCGGAGTTGCTGAGTATCAGCCCGCCTACCGAATAGGTGACGGTCGAGTTTTCTTTGACGCGCCAGTCGGTAACTTTGACGTAGCTGTCTACCAAATCCTTATAGTCAAGAATGGTGGACTTCATGTTGCGGATTTTTTCGCGCTGTTTTCTGTAGAGAATGTAGCACTTGGCGACGTCGGCGTAACCGGCCTGTACGAGCACGGACTCGACACTGTCCTGAATATCCTCAACCGATACGGTGTTGTTTTTGATTTTTGCCTCATAATCGGCAGTGACCTTCAGGGAGAGAAGATCAATGATGTTTTGATTATACTGTTTGTTCAAGGCATCGAATGCCTTCTGGATAGCCGCGCCGATTTTAGAAAGATCAAAATCGACCTGTTTGCCGTCTCTTTTCACAACCTGATACATGATTTTTGTCCCTCACAATGGTTAGAATTTTTGGGGTGTAGACGCATTATATAGCACCAAACAGCCGTTGTCAATAGGAAAAACACAATATATTGATATTATTATAAAATAATACACAAGATATGCTATTTTGTGGTGATTTCCTCAACCTTATCGGTAAACAGGGCTGCAAAAGCGGCGATCTCTTCTTTTGATGGCGCGGACAGGGCGTTGTCGATGACGTTTTCGGAATTGACAAACGCTTGCAACGTATACCGCCGCGACCCCGAAAGCCAGACGGCGATTGCCTTCATCTCCCGTTCGCCGTGCAGTTCCTTTACGACTGTGGTACGGAATTCATAAGGAACCATTCCTTCTTTGAGGAAGGCGACGCTGCGCCGGATTTTATCGAGATCAAATTCCTTAAGCCCGATGGTTTTCAGATACCCTTCCTCAGAGGACTTAATGTCCATAGCGACATAGTCAAGCAGTCCCTTACGGCAAAGCGATTCAAGCTTTTCGGGGAAAGAGCCGTTGGTATCCAGCTTCACGGCATAGCCGAGAGCGCGTATTTTTATAAGAAAGGGTTCGATATCCGGCTGGAGCAGCGGTTCTCCTCCGCTGACGCAGACGCCCTGAAGCACGTTTTTCCGCTTATTCAGATACGCAAAAAAATCTTCCTCGGGGATGAGCGGCTCGTCACTTCCAAGCACCAAAGGGGCGTTATGGCAGAACGGACAGCGAAAATTACACCCCGGGGTAAACACCGTACAGCATGTTATTCCCGGAAAATCTAATAGCGACAACTTTTGCAGACCGGCAAGTTTCATAGTAATCTCCAGATATATAAACCGATTACGAATTA
>CAZEXA010000063.1:6479-12904 GCA_964516565.1 uncultured Eubacteriales bacterium
AATCGACTATTTTATAGTTTACCACAATATTATCAGGGATTCTATTGTCAAAATAGCAAAATTTATGATGGATTTATTGACATATTGCCTCATTATAGAGTATAGTTTTTTTATAAAATCAAAAATCGTATACTAAATATAGTGTATACCGAAAGGGAAAAATCATGAAAATGCATGCACTGGGCACCTGCGCCGGCACGGAACCGATGCCAAACCGGCACCACATGTCGTTTGCCTTAGAACTTCAAAACGGGTTATATTGGTTTGACGCCGGCGAAAACTGTTCGTACACGGCGCATCTGATGGGCGTCGATCTGCTGCGTCTGCGCGCGGTTTTTATTTCCCACACGCATATGGACCACGTCGGGGGACTGGGCAACCTGTTCTGGAATGTGCGCAAGCTGCGCTACTACGGGCGGCGTGAAACGTTGAGCAAGGATATTTCAGTCTACATCCCGAACCTTGACACGTTTGACGGGGTCATGCAGATATTAAAAAATACCGAAAACGGCTTCTCGGCGGATTTTACTTTGACACCGCACGAAGTCACCGACACGCTTCACTACGAAAGCCCTTATGACGATTTTTGCGTAACCGCTTTCCACAATCGGCATATGCCGCACGAGGAAGGTACGCCGTGGCGTTCCTTTTCATATTGTATACATGCTGAAGGTAAACGCATCGTCTTTTCCGGTGACACAAAATTGCCGGATATTGCGGAGCTTTTGAACGAAAAGACTGATTATCTGCTTATGGAAACCGGTCACCACGACTCCGGCGATATCGTTCGTTTTTTGGAAACAGAAAAAAAAGAGGTCGAAAACCTCTTTTTTATCCATAACGGACGCAATATTCTCGCCGACAGGGACAAAGCGCTCAAGGAAGCTGAAGAATGTTTTAAGGGGCGCGTTGTCATCTGTGAGGACGGAGAAACCTATGAGTTGTGATTGTAACCCAATTCAAACGCTTTTATGTTAAGCGCTAAAAATTTCGGAGGAACGGTGCCCTCGATGGCCTTGAGCCATGTTTCCTTTGGGAATTCCATCATTTTGGCGGTGACGCCGAGCAGGACGATGTTGACCGCCTTGTCGCTCCCTGCCTGCTTTGCGAGCGCGAGGGCGTCGACGGCGACAAGCCGGACGCCGCTTGTTTTCAGTGCCTCGGGAATATCCTTTGGATACTCCGCCGTGCCGATAATGACGGGCATCGGGTCGATTTTTTGAGTACTCATGATGACGACGCCGTCTTTTTTCAGGTAGGGGAGCCAACGTGCGGCTTCGAGCTGTTCAAAGGAAACAAGGATATCCGCTTCGCCGGTTTCGATAACCGGCGAATATATTTTCTGACCGCACTTGACATAGGTGACGACCGAGCCGCCGCGCTGGGACATGCCGTGAACCTCGGAAACCTTGACATCTAAACCGCAGTCGAGAAACAGCCTGCCTAAAAGCTTACTGGCTAAAAGGCTTCCCTGTCCGCCGACGCCGACAATCATAATGCTCGTATCATTCATTCCTCTGCCTCCTTAAGCGCTCCGAATTTGCATAGCTGGGCGCAGACGCCGCAGCCGAGGCAAAGCGTTTCGTCAATGGTGATTTTTTTGTCCACGCTGATAGCCGGACAGCCGATTTGCATACAAACCTTGCAGCCGGTGCATTTGTCAGCGTCGGGAACCAACGGCGGTTTGTGCTTGACATATTTCAGCAACGCGCAGGGACGGCGGCTGATAATCAGCGACGGCTCGTCCTTCATAAGCTCTTCGTGAATGACCTTGCGGCTTTCCTCAAGTCTGTTCGGGTCGATGACGCGCACGTTCGGTATGCCTACGGCCTTTGCCAGAGCTTCAAGATCAACGGCGGCAGTCGGTTCGCCTTTGAGCGTCTGACCGGTCGTAGGATTCTGCTGATGTCCGGTCATGCCGGTGATGCTGTTGTCAAGAACGATAACGGTGGAAGCGCCTTTGTTATAGGCAATATTGATAAGCCCGGTCACACCGGAATGGATAAACGTCGAGTCTCCGATGACCGCGACCGCTTTGGAGGCGGAGGTGCCGCCGTTGGCCTTATTGTAGCCGTGCAGGGAGCTGACCGATGCCCCCATGCAGACGCAGGTATCCAGGCAGCCTAAGGGGGGCAGCGCCGATAACGTGTAGCAGCCGATGTCGCCGCTGACGTAAACTTTTTCCTTCTTAAGCGAGTAGAAAAGCGCTCTGTGAGGGCAGCCGGGGCAGAGCACCGGGGGGCGGTTCGGAATGTCGGCGATGGGCTGCGCCGCGCCTTCAAGCGATTCGCCGAGAATCGCTTTGCGGACTGTCGCCTGCGAGTACTCGTCGCAAAGGGAAAAGATGTCTTTGCCGATGACGTTAAGTCCCAGCGCCCGGCAGTGCGTTTCGATGATGTCGTCAAGCTCTTCAACGACGTAAAGCGTCTCGACCTTCGCGGCAAACTCCTTAATGATATTGACCGGCAAAGGCGCCGTCATGCCAAGCTTTAAAACGCTGGCTTTATCACCGAGCGCTTCCTTGACGTACATATATGCTATGCCCGAGGTAATGACGCCGATTTTCGTATCGGCCATCTCCACACGGTTAAAGGAAGCCGTGTCGCCGAGCGCGGCGAGTTTCTTTTGGCGTTCCTCGACAAAGACATGCCGTTTCTTCGCCATGGCGGGCATCATCACGTTTTTCTGCGGGTTTTTGCTGTATGGTTTTTGCTCGTACTTTTCGGGCTCTGACAGCGTGACGCCGCTGCGCGAATGGGCTACGCGCGTGGTCATACGCAGAATGACCGGCGTATCGTATTCCTCGGACAGCTTAAAGGCGAGCTTCGTGAAGTCCAGCGCCTCCTGGGAGTCCGACGGCTCAAGGCACGGTACCTTCGCGCCCATGGCGTGGCGGCGTGTGTCCTGCTCGTTCTGTGAAGAATACATCCCGGGGTCGTCGGCGACGCCGAACACAAGGCCGCCGTTTACCCCGATATAGGAGGCGGTGTAGAGCGGATCGGCTGCGACGTTTAGTCCCACATGCTTCATGCCGCAGAACGACCGTGCTCCGGCAAACGACGCGCCGATGGCGACCTCGGCTGCCACCTTTTCGTTGGGCGCCCATTCGCTGTACATCGTGTCATACTTAGCGGCGTATTCGGTAATTTCGGTGCTCGGTGTGCCGGGGTAGCTTGAAACGACCGTACAGCCCGCTTCAAAAAGACCTCTGGCGACAGCCTCGTTGCCAAGGTAAAGTTCACTCATGAATCTATTCTGTCCTTTCAGTTATCGACTTGCTTTGCGACAAGATTTTCGCCGCAGTAGATGGCGCGGAGCTTCGGCTTTTCGATTTTGCCGGTAGGATTGCGCGGCACATCGGCAAAGATAATCTTGCGCGGACGCTTGTAACGCGGCAAATCCATGCAAAAGTCGTTGACTTCCTCCTCGGTGAGTGTAAAGCCATCCTTAACGGAAATAATCGCCGCCGCGATTTCACCTAAACGCTTATCGGGCATTCCGATGACGGCGACGTCCTTTATCGCGTTGTTTTTGCGCAGGAAATCCTCAATCTGAACGGGGTAGAGGTTTTCACCGCCTGTGATGATGACGTCCTTCTTACGGTCAACGAGATAGATGAAGCCGTCCTCGTCCTCACGCGCCATGTCGCCCGTAAAGAGCCAGCCGTCGGAAAGAACCTCGTTGGTCGCTTTTTCGTCATGATAGTAGCACTTCATGACGCCGATGCCCTTAATAGCCAGCTCGCCGACCTCTCCGCGGGCGACGGGCTGTCTGTTTTCGTTGACAATCTTTGTCTCCCAGCCGTAGCCCGCTTTGCCGATTGAACCGACCTTATGGATATTATCGACGCCGAGATGAACGCAGCCGGGACCCGTCGATTCGCTCAGACCGTAGTTAGTATCATATTTATGGTTCGGAAAATAGCTCAACCAGCGCTTAATCAGGCTCTGCGGTACGGGCTGTGCGCCGATGTGCATGAGGCGCCACTGAGAAAGCTTAAAATCCTCGAGCTTTATGTCGCCGCGCTCAACGGCGTCGAGAATATCCTGTGCCCACGGTACGAGAAGCCAGACAATCGTACATTTCTCTTCGGAAACGGTTTTCAGCGTCCACTCGGGTTTAACGCCCTTTAATATGACAGCGCGGCTGCCCGCTAAAAGGCTGCCGAACCAGTGCATTTTCGCCCCCGTGTGGTAGAGCGGCGGGATGCATAAAAAGACGTCGTCGCGCCCCTGCCCATGGTGCGCCTGCTCGACCTTGCAGGACTGCACGAGGTTTATGTGCGGATGCAGGATTGCCTTGGGGAAACCGGTGGTGCCGGAGGAAAAGTAGATGGCGGCATCGTCCTCGTCAGTGACAGGGATGCAGGGATTTTTTGAGGAACAGTATGTAACGAGCTTATCATAGCTCTCCGCGAAGGTCGGACATTCCTCGCCGACATAGAGCAGCGGCCTTATGTCGCCGATTCTGTCGTAAATTTCCTCGACACGCCCGATGAACTCGGGACCGAACACCAAGGCGTTCGAATTGGAGAGCTTCAGGCAATATTTAATCTCCTCGGCAGTATAGCGGAAGTTGAGCGGCACTGCCAAAGCGCCGGTCTTGAGGATGCCGAAATAGATCGGCAGCCATTCCAAACAATTCATTAATAGGATGGCGACGCGATCACCCTTCGTGATGCCGCGCGACAGGAGCAGATTGGCAAAGCGATTGGCCTTCTTGTCAAATTCGCCCCAAGTCATCTCCGTGCGTGCCTTATCATAGTTACTCGGCTCGGTGAGGGAAAACTCCTTCCAAGTGACGAGGCTTTTTTCGGCAAGCGCCGGATTTATCTCGACAAGGCTGATTTCGTCCTTATACAATACGGCGTTTTTCTCTAAAAACTCGGTAATCGGCATTCTCTTTCTCCTTCCTGCTTTAACAAACAAAAGCATTGTGCTTTTAAAGCGCTAAAACATATTATCATATTATCATAAAATAACAAAAAGTCAAGACTTAAGTAAAATGGCGTCCGGCAGAGACCGGACGTCTTATCGTCAGAATGTCAGTTTTATCCTGTGCGTACCTTCTTTTGTCTCTAAAAAAACCTCGAAAGCCTTTCCTACGGGTTTTATTTCGTATTCGCCGTCCGTTTCGACGCTCTTTACGGGGAACGGGGAGAAGATGACGGTCGGCGCTTCTATGTTTTTATCCTGCGTAAAGGTCAGGGTAAAGGTTTTCGCGTCCTTGTCGAAATGGTAATTGTCTGTCACGCCGGTGACTGCCTTCGGGTAAGGGCGGGAGAGCACCTCGGCTAAAGGTTCATAAACACATCCGTTGGTATACGCCCAGTAGGTGTTGCCCCATTTGTTGCTCTCGAATTTATCCAGTAAAAACTCGACGTGCGGGAACCAGTCGGTACCGTTAGAGCCGCCGCCCCATTCGCCGACGATGACCGGGACGCCTAAGCGTTCCTGCGTGCGGCGGTGTTCGTCGAAAATGAAGCCGACGCGCGAATTGCTTGCGTATTTGTACGCCGGGGTATCGACCATGAAGTCATACCCGTGCGGGGAGAAGCACTGGTCAGGCTCTCGTTCGCCGTTGACCGTGACCGGCGTGTTCGCGCAGGGGATGCCGAGGTTCGAGTAATAACAGTTTTCAATGAACATGACGCCGTTGTCCGTCGCCTCACGGATGGCCGAGGCGGTCTTTGAGAGGAACGGCGAATACTTTTCGGTGTCGAACTTGTTGACGATCTCCTTGGCGGGCTGGGTGATCTTACGCATGGCGTCGGCATCGTACTGGTCTAACAGCCGCGGCTTGTGCTCACCCATAAGCTCTTTCAGCATCGCGGATTTTTTAACCTTGCCGTCAAACGCCGTAACGCCGGCGAGATTCAGTATCAGTGTCCGAAAAACCTTGCCGCCGGGCGTGCCGGGGAAGGGCTCGTTGAGCATATCGTAGCCGAAGAGCGCCGGATGGTCACTAAAGCGTTCGGCGATATGCTTCCACGCGGCGGCGAAATAGTCCTGCAGCCCCTTGCCGCTTATCGGACGGTTTGCCCAGAAGTTGTCGAAGGCGCGGTGGCAGGCGCTGCCGAAGAAGTACGGCTCAGCCCAGACAAAGCGGGGTTTATACGGCAGATGTCCGTCGGTAATTGTCGCCCAGCGGGGCGCGCCGTCGCCGTGGCAGTAATGCGAATACAAATCCTGATGCATATCCAAATAGACATAGACGCCGTGCTCGGCGCACTTGTCCATAAACTTTCCGACGCTCAGGAGAAACTTGTTGTTGTAGACGCCCGGCTGCGGCTCGACGACGCTCCAGGTGAAGCCTAAACGGATGATGTTGAAGCCCAGCTCTTGAAAGCGCTCAAAGGGAAATTCCTCGGGAGTATACTGAAAATTGATTTTTCCGGTGCCGAAATGCTCCTTGTCGCAGACGTT
>CAZEXA010000064.1:0-12712 GCA_964516565.1 uncultured Eubacteriales bacterium
ACTTTTTCTTTACCACAGCCAGCTTGCGCGAGAGTATCTCGTACAGGAAATTTCCGTCGCCGCAGGCGGGCTCCAAAAATCGGGAATCGATACGCTCTGTCTCTTGCTTGACGAGATCGCACATGGCCTTAACCTCGCGTATGGCGGTAAAGACCTCACCATGGTCAGCAACACGCTGCTTAGATTTTACTTGCTTTGTCATGGCCTTATCTGCTCCTCATCCGCAATAAAAAAACAATTCTAATAAACTATCAAATCATTTTACCTTTTAATATTATCATTGTCAATCAATAACCCCCAAATTATTCCTTTTCCACACAAGATACGCTCAAATATGACATCAAAAACAATGAACAAATTTTTCATTGACTTTTTATGAAAATCGCATATAATGTATGTATCATTAACCCAAGGAGAGCAATATGTTTTACCTGAATTTAATGAACACCACTACCACGACGGGTTAACTTTTTCGTCTGCTGTTTTAAAGCCGGCGGCAAGAGTTAGCTCTTAAAAGTCGTCGGTTTGGTGGAGAGATAGTAAACGCCTTATCGGACGACTTCCGGTAAGGCGTTATTCTTTTAAGGGGGTGATCGCCCTGATCACAGTATATTATTCCGATTGTGCCGATGGGCTGATGACCGCAATCGGACTTAACAGATATTCTTATTAAAGAAAGGTGAATTGTTATGGGTCTAAAAGTCGGTTTATTGGGCGTAGGTCCCGTGGGCGACCACATTTTACGGGTGCTGCGCGAAAGAAAGTTCCCCGTCAACGGAACTGTTACCGTTATGGCGACAAGGGAGCGCGAGGAAATCCTCGACGGAGAGCCGGTACACGTCCAAAAAATAAGCGAAGACCTGTTCAGCGGCCTCGACCTTGTCTTTTTCGCCGGTAAGGAAGGGGCTAAAGGCGCAAGCTATGAATGGGCTGAAATCGCCGTAAAAAAGGGGTGCGTTGTGATTGATAACGGCGGGGATTTGCGCATGTACCCGTGTTATCCGCTTGTAATACCGGAAATCAATATGCACGCTGTTACCGCGGATACGCGCTTAATCTGCAATCCGAACTGCTCAACGATCCAGATGGCTGTCGCGCTTTATCCGCTGCATAAAGATGCGCGGCTTCGCCGCATTGTCGTTTCCACTTATCAGTCGGTCAGCGGATACGGCGGTGCGGCTGTGGAACAGCTGAAAAAAGAAACGCGAGAGGTCCTTTCCGGTGGCTCACCCGAACCGAATCCCTCAATTTTCGCCCGTCCGATTGCGTTCAATTGTATTCCGCATATTGACCGTTTCACAGAGAGCGGGTATACGCGTGAGGAAATAAAAATGGTCAATGAAACGCGTAAGATTTTTGGAGAGCCAAACCTGCTGATAAACGCGACGACGGTGCGGGTACCCGTGCTCAACGGACACGGCGAATCTATCAACGCGGAGTTTATTGAGCCCATGTCCGCAGATAAAGCGATTGAAATATTATCTGACAAGCAGCGGTCGCCGGGGGTCGTCTGTATTGACGGAATCAGCGGCAACGCTTTTGAGCGAAACTACCCCGTTACGGCAGATCTGACAAATGAGGAATGGCGCGACGCCGTTCTTGTCGGGCGCGTCCGAGACGATACAACCGCTCCGAATTGTATCAATCTCTGGTGCGTTTCCGATAATTTACGCAAGGGCGCGGCGACAAACGCCGTTCAAATCGCGGAAGGAATGCTTCAAAGAGGTTTACTATAAAACGCACATAAACGGATTTATATTTACTCTCAAAGCTTAAGCGGCTTTGAGAGTATTATTATCTCCCGGTAAAAAAATATGGTATATCACGAATAATATAATATTTATTGTGTAATTCACAATTATTGATTGCTATATCAACATTTTCGTGTTATACTACTACCGAGGTGAACGTTATGAAGTTCTCAGAGCGCATCAAACAGGCAAGAAATGAAGCCGGATTAACGCAGGCGGAGGTTTCGGCATGTTTTTCAAAGTTAGGGTATTCGGTAATGCCCTACGCCATATCCAGCTGGGAAATCGGAAAGCATAAGCCCGACCTTATGCAGTTTGCCGCTCTGTGTAGGATTTACAAAGCGGACGCGTCGTATCTGTTAACCGGAAAGGCCGCTTTGGACGGCGAGCAGCTTCTTAAGGGCTTAAATCAAAAGGGACGCGAACACGCTATAAGCTATTTGAATTGGCTTAATTCCGATCCGTCTTTTACACAAGAGGAAAGAACCACGGGCGGCAGAATATTCCGTCTTTACGATATTTCAGTATCCGCAGGGACAGGAACGTATCTTGACAGCGATCATTTTGAGGAAATGAGCGCGGATGATTTGGTTCCGGACGGCACGGATTATGCCGTGCGCGTCAGCGGAGACAGTATGGAACCGATGTTCCATGACGGTCAAATCGTGTTTATCAAGGCGCAGAAAACGCTGAACGACGGGGAAATCGGCATATTTGCGCTCGGCGGCGCCTCCTACTTAAAAAAGCTGCTCGGCGGCGCTTTGGTTTCGTTAAACCCGCGCTATCAGCCGATTGCCCTTTGCGAATCGGATGATTTTCATATTTTCGGAAAAGTCATCGGGGCGGTCTAAAAACGTATGGAACGGATTATTCTTCACTCGGATATGAACAATTACTTTGCGTCGGTTGAGGAGAAATCTAATCCCGCGCTAAAGAATATTCCTTTTGCCGTCTGCGGCAACCCGGAAATGCGGCACAGCATCGTCATGGCAAAAAACAGCCTTGCGAAAAAGGCAGGAGTAATTACCGGTATAAGCTATTATCAGGCAAAACAGATTTGTCCCGGGCTGGGCTATGTCGAAGCGGATTATCAGAAATATTTGAATGAAACGAAGACGGCGAGAAGCATTTATAAAAAATACACCGATACCGTCATCCCCTACGGCTTAGACGAGGCGTGGATTGACCTGACGGACACCGGCGCTACTATGGGTGACGCGAAACAAATCGCTGATCTGATACGGCTGGAAATCATGTATTCGCAGGACTTAAGCGCTTCCGTCGGCGTCAGCGATAACTATATATTTTCAAAACTGGGCAGCGACTATAAAAAGCCCAATGCCACAACGGTGATTTCGCGGGAAAATTACAAACAGCTCGTTTGGCAGCTCCCCGCCTCCGATTTGCTCTTTGTCGGTAAGGAACGGTATAAAAAATTGCTCTCTGCCGGGATTCGGACAATCGGCGATATCGCTGCCTGTGACCCGAAAACACTCGGAAAGCTTTTGGGGAAAGTCGGCTTTGACCTGTGGCGGTTCGCTAACGGCGACGACAGGGGTTTTCATCCCCAAAATGACGAAATCGGCAGTATCGGAAACACCATCACACCGCCGGAGGACCTTCACAGCGTTGAGGAGGTCGGCGCGATACTGTATCTGCTGGCAAGCTCGGTCAGCGCGAGGCTGAAAAAACATCAGTTAAAAACGTGTTGTATCAGTATCACTCTCAAGGACAACCGGTTTGACCATATGACCCGTCAATGCAGCTTTTTGCCCTCAACCGACAATGTCAACCTGATTTTCAATAAAGGCTATGAGCTGTTCACAAAGCATTATCCATGGGTGCATCCGCTGCGCAGTGTGGCATTAAGAGCCGACAATCTGTATTCCGCCAAATATGAACAGCTCACGTTTTTTGACGATGACGCCTGTGAGCTCTGTATCAATATCGACAGCCGCATAAAGGCGTTGATAACGAAATTCAGCAATATCGGCATGGAAAAAACCGCGATGACTAAGACATCGCCATAAGGAGTGGGGAGTATGTGCGGGAGATACACCGTTTTAACCGAAGATGAAATCATTGAAATACGCGAAATTTTAAGCGAGCTGTCCCTCTGTATCGTCAGGGACGAATTTACCGAGTATATTGAAGGTGCCGGTGATGTTCGCCCGACCGATTATGCGCCCGTCATTATCGGCAAAGAGGAAGGCGTTTCTTTTGAAAGCGTCAAATGGGGCTTTAAGAAACAAAACGTGCCGGGTGTTATCATCAACGCGCGCTGCGAAACCATCAGAATTAAAAGCATGTTTTCAGAGCTTGTTAAGGCGGGGCGCTGCGTCATTCCCGCCGGGGAATTCTTTGAATGGGAAAAGCTCGAAAAAGGAAAGAGAAAGCACTTCGTCAAAGACAAAGACGGCAATATTCTGTTTATGGCGGGGCTGTACCGCGATACAAAAGATGGCAGGGAGTTTGTCATCATCACTAAAGAAGCGTCCGGCGAAATGGCAAGAATCCATGACAGAATCCCGGTGATCTTACGCGTCAATCAGATCGAAAGCTGGCTTAGCGGCAAGCTGTCTGCCGACGACCTTATTAAACTGGATTACGACGTGACGGTAACGCCCTGTGATAACGACGATGAACAGTATCGGTTATTTTGACACGTTGCGAGGCTATTCAAAAAGTGTTTTTACCCGAAAATGCGTTTATTTACGGTTTGGGGTTGCGGTTTATTATTTTTTATTGTATAATATTTAACAATATTTGGGCAATACTGCTTGAAAATCTAAAGGAGAATTCTAATGAAAAAGACATTTTGCGTTATCCTTTCCTTAGTGATGGTGCTGACGCTCGCCTCTTGTGGCGGAAAAGTCAGCACAAACACCACCGCGTCTGCTCCTGCTGAGAAAATAACCGTCAACATTGCCGTTTTGAAGGGACCGACCGGTATGGGCGCGGCCTATCTGATGAAACAGAATACGGACGGCGTTTCATCCAACAAGTATGTTTTCACCATTGAGAGCACGCCGGACGCCATCACAAGCGCCCTCACAAGCGGCTCTGTGGATATCGCGGCCATTCCGAGCAACCTTGCCGCCACCCTCAAGAATAAGGGCGCGGCGGATATCAAGGTCATCGCCGTCAACACGTTGGGCGTGCTGTATGTCCTTGAAAAAGGCGATTCCATCAAGAACATTGGTGACTTAAACGGCAAAAAAATCATCGCCTCCGGCAAGGGTTCGACCGCCGAGGCAGTCATTCAAAAGCTTCTCGGTGACAGTGGCGCTGAAATTACCTATGCCTCCGAGCACACCGAAGCCGTCACACAGGCCGCTTCCGGCGCGTATGATGTCTGCATTCTTCCCGAGCCGTTCGTCACAAGCCTTATGCAGAAAAACAACGCATTCAAAATTGTACTCAATTTGACTGAGGAATGGAAAAACGCCAACCTCGGCACGCTGCCCATGGGCGTCGTCGCGGTCCGTTCCGCTTTTCTTACCGAGCACCCGGACGCAATCAAGAACTTTTTGACCGAATACAAAGTGTCAGTAGACTATGTGAATAGTAACGCAGAGACAGCGTCCGCTCTGATTGAGCAGTACGGCATTATGACCGCCGCAGTCGCTAAGAGCGCCATTCCGAACTGCAACATCGTCTGCGTAACGGGTAACGACATGGTAACGGAGCTTAAAGCTTTCTACAACGTCCTAAAAGATTTTAACACGGCGTTAATCGGCGGAAGTCTCCCGTCTGACGAGCTGTACTATACGGAGTAATTTATGGGAAAAAGACTGCTGAGAGGCGCGGTTGTAGCGCTCATATGGCTGCTGCTATGGTCGCTCGCGTCCTATTTTGTGGGACACGAGGTGCTCCTGCCGTCGCCTTTCGCAGTCCTTAAAGCTCTTTTCGGTCTTTTAAAAACGTCCGACTACTACCTTTCCGCCGCATTGTCGCTGCTGCGCGTGCTGGGCGGCTTTTTACTCGGCGCGGCCGCCGGGATTCTTTTTGGAACGCTTATGCGTCTGTCTGCGTGGATGAAAGCCTTCTTTTCTCCGATGATGACCGTTATCCGCGCAACTCCCGTCGCCTCGTTCATTCTTCTGCTTTTTATCTGGGTGAACAAAAACACGGTGCCGGTCTTTACTTCGCTGCTGATTGTCGTACCGATTGTCTGCGGCAGTTTGCTTGCCGGGCTTGATCAGACGGACGCCAATTTGATAGAGATGACCAAGGCCTTTCAAATGAGCAGGACAGCACAATTGAAAAGGCTGTATATTCCATCCATAATGCCTTACGTTTCTTCCGCCTCGGCAACCTCGCTCGGTATGGCGTGGAAGGCCGGAACCGCCGCGGAGGTCATCTGCAACCCAAATTACGGCATCGGCGCGCGTCTCTACGACGCAAAAATTTATCTTGAAGCGCCTACCCTCTTTGCCTGGACGGTATCGGTCATTCTGTTGACTTTTCTTCTCGAACGCCTGTTTTCACTTCTGTTCAGGCGTCAAAAGAAAAGGAGGCGTACCGATGATTGAGTTTGACAAAGTATCGGTTGCCTTCGACGGCAAAAAGGTTATCAATGATTTGAGCGTCACCTTTCTGGACGGTGAGTTTGTCGGCTTGCTCGGTGTATCCGGCTGCGGTAAAACGACGATTCTGCGGCTGGCAAGCGGGCTGCTGCTCCCCGACTCCGGCGAGGTACGCCGCGATTTGACGCTGCGCCAGTCATTTGTCTTTCAGGAAAACCGTCTGCTGCCGTGGTACAACTCTGAAAAGAATATTACGGCTGTCTGTAACGATAAAACCCGTGCCGCGCACTACCTGAATGCTGTGGGTCTTTCGGCGGACGCGCGTAAATACCCGCGCGAACTCAGCGGCGGCATGAAGCGTCGCCTCGCTATCGCCAGAGCGCTCGCCTATGGCGGCGACGTCTTTTTCCTTGACGAGCCGCTGCGCGAGCTTGACAGCAAGACAGCCGCCGTCATTATAGCGCTTCTCAAAAAAGAGTTAAAAGGCAAAACGGTTATAATGGTAACACATATTCCCGAGGAAGCAAACCTGCTGGCCGACCGCATTGTTACGCTCGGTTAAAAAATATTTTCGCACAAAATTATACCCATATTGCTTGACAACCGCTTTTTGGGATAGTATAATACAGAACGTCGTAGCGGAATTGTGTAAGGGTAGCACGACAGACTCTGACTCTGTTTGTCTGGGTTCAAATCCTAGTTCCGCTGCCAGAAAAATCGTCTTGCTTTGCAAGGCGATTTTTCAACTATATTCGCGTGCCGCGAGTTCTATTGCTTCGCAGTGATATTTGTTTCGCAAGTGATATTGCGCTAAAGCGCAGTTTAGGACGCGAATAGAATATTACTTTGCAGTTTGCCGCAAAATATCACTATGAGCGAAAGCTCATAATATCACGCCGCTTTAGCGGCATATCACTTAAAAATCCTTCAATCACATAAACTTGCCGAAGCAAGCTTTTTTCAACGATAATGTCACATTTCTATACCCTCTTACGAATGGTAATATAAAGAAGGTGGTTATTTGCTTACAGACAGAGAACTGTATTCGCTATTGATAGAGCAACCCGAAAAGGGGCTCCAAAAAATCATGGATCATTACATAGCCTTTGTCTATACGATTGTGTACGGAAAGTTATCAAACGCAGGTGGCAGGCAGGACGTTGAGGAATGTGTCAGCGACGTTTTCTGTGAGGTATACAGGACGCGAAGCGCGATTGATCCTGATAAAGGATCGCTCAAAGCCTATCTGGCAGTTTTGTCAAAACGAACGGCGATTGACAGGTACAGAAAGCTGCAAAGCAATGCCGGTGACGAAATCTATGACGAGTTTGATTTTGAGCAGATTGCTTCCCATATGGATACGGAAAAAGACGTGATTGACGGCGAAACAGGCGATCGCTTGATCCGAGGGATCAAAGCGCTCGGCGAGCCGGACAGCGAGATCATGATTCGCAAATACTATTTCGGTCAAAGCTCAAAAACCATATCCAAAGCACTGGGGATAAAAGAAAACACAGTCAATAAAAAAGTTTCCCGGGCATTGATTAAATTAAAAGGAGAATTGGGAGGTGAACGGTAATGGAAAAAATGATAATCGCGTCTCTTGACAACCTCACTGTCGAACAGACGGAGAGATTGCTTAAAAAAACGATAAAAATAAAAATCAGCGGCAGAGACCGCGACCGGATAAAAAACAGTATCCTTGAAAAGACCGGTTTTGCGAAGAAAAGACTATACCTCTATAAAAGACTGGCAGCCTGCGCCGTGGCGTTCGCCGTTATCCTTACATCTCTGTCTGTCGCCGGATTCGATAACGTGGCCGCTGCCATCAGTAAAATATTCACTTTTTTACCGGGCGTAGGTATCGTGGAAAGAAGCAGCGCCCCTCTTTATACGATAGACCCGATTATAGGGAAAATTGAAGCCCAAAACGCCAAAGCGGCGATTGTCAGAGCGATATATGCAGACGGCTGTCTTTCCGTTATTGTCAGTGTCAGTGGGAAGGATATAAACAGATGTGACTTTATCATGTATATAAACGAAAACCCCTTAGATTTCAATAATGAAATCATTTCCGATAATGAATCCAGTTGCATGGTAAAATCTTCGGATTTGTCGATGCTCCATCTTTCCTTTAAGACAGCGGAGCCGTCAGACAGCGACCTCTATGAAATCGCGGTTACCGGATTTTCTGAGCGGCTTTCCTTTAAGATGGCAGCCTGCCGCGATTATGACGATTTGAAGCAAATCGGGCCGACGGATACACAAAACGGCATATCCGTCACCACAACCGCCAATAGTATTGACGATAAGCTGATTATATGGTGTTATCCGTTCTATACCGCCGGCACCACCCATGACAGCATCGTCGGGTACGGCAACGCCGTCAACGCAGCGTGGACCAAGAAAAAATACATTGAAACGGAGAAAAGCGTTCTTTATGAAAATGGTCCTGAGCTGTATATTACAGGACGGCTTGTTTTTGATAAGTTAGAAAAAGACCAAACCGCCGTCTTGCATATACCATACCTGGCGATGCTACGCAAAGAGAAGAAAAAACTGCGCGTCACTCTCCCCGAAGGCTATAGTACCGTAACAAGCGATGCTTCAGTAAAATGCAGTTTAGGAACGATACGTATAACAGAGATTAATAGAGCACCGAGCGTGTATACCGGCGGCAAAGATACCATTCGGCTTAAATTCGCGTTCGACAGTAACGACGATAATAAAATGTTGAATTCATTCGATTTTCAAATTATTGATCAGGACGATACAACATCCTTCGAATGTAATGAGCAAAGCGGATGTTTAAGCTATATTGAGACCGACGTCGAAAGAGATGAAACTAAACTCCATGTTGATATATCGGGCTTATATTACTATCTGCTCGGCGAATATGTCATCCCTCTTGATATTCAGTGACCCCCGTCCCCTATCCTTATAAGCTCCGTTCCGGTCATCTGTGCAAAGAGTGCAATGTCCTCTGCTTTTAGCGCCGTCGAAACGACGGTATGATGCGCGCCGCCCGCTTCAAGCCATGCTTTTACGCCGTCTCTGAAATTCGGTTTCACGCGCCACATCACGCGTGCGACAGGTAAATGCGGCATCGGCTCCGGTTGTTTAACAAGTTCGATATCGGCACATATGAGTCTAAAGCGGTCGCCCATATCGGTCATGCAGACCGCAATGCCCTCCCCTTCTATGCCGTCGAACACAAGGCGCGCCGGAGGTTCTTTTCCGCCGATACCGAGCGGATGTACTTCGATTTTCGGTTTCGTCGCGGCGGCTGTGGGGCAGACCTCAAGCATATGTGCGCCGAGGACGAGCTCGTTTCCCTTTGTGAGATCGTAAGTGTAATCTTCCATAAACAGCGTCGCACCCTTACGGTTTTCCGCCATTTTCTTTAAAATCGCTGTCAGCGCGGCAATCTTCCAGTCTCCTTCCGCGCCAAAGCCATAGCCCGCGGCCATCAGCCGCTGAGCCGCCAAACCAAACAGCTGACGAAGACCGTGTAAATCCTGAAAATTAGTCGTAAAGGCATTGAAATTTCGTGCGGAAAGAAAACGCGTCAGCGCGATTTCATATCTTACCTGCTCGCGCACCGCGTCAATATTATCCGTATTCAGTTCATATAGCTTAAGAAGCTCTCCGTATAGTCCGTCGGTTTGGGCTTTGGTGACCTTGTCGATTTCCGCGACAATATCGCCGATGGCGTAATAATCGATCTGCCAACCAAAGCGGATGTTGGCCTCGACCTTGTCGCCCTCGGTAACGGCTACCTCCCGCATATTATCGCCGAAACGGCAGACGCGCAAATGCTTACTGAAATTAAAAGCGGCGGCGACAAAAATCCAATCGTTGATTTCGCTGACAACAGCGTCGTCACGATAATTCCCCGCAACGGTTTTACGCGGTACAGCAAGTCTCGTCAGAATATAGGCAAACTCCCTGTCGCCGTGCGCAGATTGGTTAAGATTCATGAAGTCCATATCAATGGAATGATAGGGCAGCTTTTCATTATACTGCGTATGCAGATGTAAGAGCGGTTTTTGAAGCAGCGTTAAGCCGTTAATCCACATTTTTGCCGGACTGAACGTATGGCACCAGACGATAACGCCGATACATTCGTCATCGAAATTAATTCTTTTTATCATCGCCTCAATTTCTTCGGAGGTCTTCATAACCCCCGAAAAAACGATTTGTGCTTCCGTAACACTTTCATTTAAATAAGACGCGACGGCGCGGCTGTCATCCTCAACTGCCTTTAGGGCTTCCGCGCCGTAAAGGAATTGGCTTCCCGTCAGAAAATATACTGTGTTCATCATATTACCATCCTCCATACTTATGACGACTTCTGCCCGTAAGTGGCTTTGGCGCCGTGCTTTCTGTAATAATGCTTATCTAATAAAGGTTGTCCGACCGCTAAAGCCGACGGTTCGAGCAGCCGCGTGTAGAGTGCCATCTGCGCGACGGTTTCAAGCGTCACAGCCGTTTCTACGGCTTTTTCCGGCGTTTGCCCCCAAGTAAAGGGACCGTGATTGCGCACGAGCGCCGCGGGGATGCTCAAAGCATTTCTGTTTTGAAACATTTCAATGATGACCAGCCCCGTGTTCTTTTCATAGTCGGTTTCAATCTCTTGCTGAGTCAGCGTGCGCGTACACGGTACACTGCCAAAAAAACAGTCCGCGTGTGTGGTGCCGAGCGGCGGGATATCTTTTCCGGCTTGTGCGAAGGAAGTCGCGCTAACGGAATGGGTATGTACAATGCCGCCAATTTCAGGAAAAGCGTTATACAGCGCGATATGCGTCGGCGTATCGCTTGAAGGACGGTACCTTCCGTCTTTCCAAGAGCCGTCAAGGCTGACCACTGCCATATCGTCCGGAGTCATTTCCTCATATGGTACGCCGCTTGGCTTGATGACCATAAGCTCGCTCTCGCGGTCGATTCCGCTGACATTGCCCCAAGTTAAAACCACAAGCCCTGTTTTTACGAGTGCCATATTGGCTTCAAAGACGCTCTTCTTGAGTTTCGTTAGGTCTTTCAGTTCGTCCACCTCCAAAAAAAGTATACCTAAAAAAAGCATATTTGTATAGTCCTTAAAAAGAAAAAATGACAGACAAAAACCGGCGGGAAACCATAAAAGTTTCCCGCCCGTTTTAGTTGTTTTACTTGTTACGGTACATCGCCTATGACAGCTTAATGTATTTGGCGGACGTAAACGAGCTATAATATTTCGTGCCGCTGACGGTTCTGTAGGCTCTGACTTTATAGTAATATGTCTTACCCTTTGTCAGTCCTGTATTGGTATAGGAGAGAGAGGTCGTGGTCTTGACCAATGAGTAGGTTCCTGTGGAGGAGGTAGCTCTGTAAACCTGATATCCGGAGGCGCCCGAAACAGCCTTCCAAGAAGTCTTAATGCTTGTGCTGCTCGCTTTCGCAACCGTAAAGGAACCGGGAACCGATGGTACCGGTTTTGCGGAAACAATGGCGGAGTAGTTGCTGTAATAATTGGTACCGCTTACGGTTCTGTACACTCTTACCTTATAATAATAGGTTTTCCCGGTCGTTCTTTTGGTATGTGTATAGCTGGTTGCAGTCGTCGTAGTAAGCGTTGAATAGGTTCCTGTTTTGGATGTCGCGTAATAAACGACATACCTTGACGCGCCGCTGACGGCGTTCCAGCTGACCTTGACACTATTATACGAAGCGGAAGCGGCTTTGGCAGACGGCGTGGAGGGAATCGCTTTTGCGGAAATAATGGAGGAGTAGCTGCTGTAATAATTTTTGCTATTTACGGTTCTGTACGCAATGACTTTATAATAATAGGTTTTCCCGATCGATCTTCCGGTATGGGTATAGCTGGTTGAGGTTGTCGTAGCGATCTTTGAATATGTCCCCGACTGGGAAGTGGCATAATAGACAATATAACCGGTTGCGCCGCTGACGGCGTTCCAGCTGACCTTAATGCTGTTATAGGAATAGGCTGCTATCTTGGCGGACGGCGTGGAGAGAACCGGCTTTGCCGATACCACTCCGGAGTAGGCACCGTAACATTTAGTATTACTGACTGTTTTCTGTGCCATGACCTTATAATAGTAGGTCACGCCCATTGTACGCCCGGAATGGGTGTAGCTTGTTGAGGTCGTTGTACCGAGCGGTATAAACGGTCCTGATTTATAAATGGAATAATAAACGTCATAAGCGGTTGCGCCGCTGACGGCGTTCCAACTGACCTTTACGCTGTTATATGAGGCGGAGGCGGCTTTGACGGTCGGTGCGGCGGGCAACGCGATATTTATAGGAACCGCCGGAGTCCCGATATAATAACCTTCACCTTCCTCTACAGTTGCCGAGTCGTCCTTGAATTGTTCGAGTTTTACTTTAAAGCTTGTGGTTTTGACGGTTTTGTCGAGAACAGTAAAAACAAATTTC
>CAZEXA010000065.1:0-1143 GCA_964516565.1 uncultured Eubacteriales bacterium
AATGGTCATTGTTTATGAATCAAAGACGGGTTTTACCAAGAAATATGCGGACATGCTCTCTGCCAAGACGGGACTGAAAGTTTTTGGAGTCAAAGAGCTTGCAGGAATTAACCGTGACGAAGAAGTTATTTTTTTGGGATGGATGAAAGCCGGGAAGATACAAGGTCTTGGTAAACTGCAAAAATACAACGTCAAAGCGGTTTGCGGCTCCGGAACCGGACGCATCGCTGAGCCGGATCCCGAAACCGTTATCGCCAGGAATAAGATTGAAAACACACCATTTTTTTATCTGCGCGGCGGATGCTTTCCTTTGAAAGAGATGAAAGGCTTTGATAAAATCTTGATGTCTCTGTTTTTAAATATGCTTAAAAGCCGTAAGGACAAAGACGGGAAAACCGCAGAATCCATCGCGATTATTGAAAACGGTTTTGACGGTGTAAAGGAGGAAAATCTTACGCCTGTGCTGGAATGGCTGAAGGCAAGATAGCTCTTTTATTTTACAACAATTTTTCAACAAGCGGCGGTATTTTATCTATTGCGGTTTTTATTGCTTTTTGACGCTCTTCTTCTGTCGCACCCGTGCCGTCAACCAACAATTCATGAAATGTATCAATGCCGATGAATTTCATGATCTCATGCACATAGTTTAATCCTTTAGAAAGAGCCGGTTTTAATAGCCATGGAATCTCGCCGCCGGAAGACTGAACATAAATAAAACTTCTTTGCTTATCATTCATAAGGCCATGCGGTTTATTGTTCTCAAACGAAATTGTCTTTCCGGTCTGAATAATACAATCAAGATATTCCTTTACAGGAGCCGGAAACGATAAACTCCACATCGGAGCGGCCAGAACATAAATGTCGGAATCTTTAAATTGGTCACAGAGATGTTCAATTTTTGCGACTTCATTTTGTTCCTCCATTGAAAGTTTACTTCTTGCCTCAGAATTAACAATGGCGCTTCTGCTTTCAAAATAGCAGCCTTTTAACTGGGGAATGTGGTCTTCATACAGGTTTAATTCTTCCAGTTTCACATCAGAAGCTTTTTCTAAAATTGTATTGACCAGTTTTCTGCTTACCGTTCTGCTTGAGGATTGTTCTTCTGTCTTTGAATTGGCAATAATATAAAGTAATTTTTTCATT
>CAZEXA010000065.1:1243-12288 GCA_964516565.1 uncultured Eubacteriales bacterium
TGAGCATGGAGTTAAGGACATTTTAGACTGTGCCTGTGGGACAGGTCAGCATCTTTATATGTTGGCAGAGTCCGGATACCATGTTTGGGGCTCGGATTATTCCGAATCTATGCTTGAAGTAGCACGCAAAAATCTGCAAAAAAGGAATTACGATGTGCTATTGGGGATTATGATAGGAATGAGTATAATGAAAACTGTTGGCGTTTAATTGTTGTTGTTATAGCATAATGGGTACCCCGGTAAGTTGAAGTATGGGTTTACTTGACAATAAAACGCCGTATTGTTACAATCATTATAAATATCACTTTTTTATGAAAGCGGGTGTCAATATCAAGAGTTTTGATAGTATCGGAAAGAGAATGAAAGTGCTTTCCGTCGTTCTTGGAGCATTACTGGGCGGATTCATCTGGCGTTGCCGCGGCGAAAGCGGCTTTGGTTCTTCTTGGGGACTTTACAGTGTGGGACTTGTTCTGATTCTTTTAATCTACCATTTTTACGGCTCCAAAAAAGGGATGAAATATGAAATGATCCCCTTCGGCGCTTTTATGACGGGACTGGGTGTTACGGGATATGCCACTGTTATTGAACAGACGGCAGGAATCCTTTACAGTGACCTGCCGTATCAGGGAAAGGTTATCAATGCTCCGATTGACCCTTACAGCGGTCTGGTAATCGTGATGATAATGGGCTTCACGCTGGTGCCGTTATTTTCTTTCTTTGTCGGTTCCCTTTTCTCAAAGAAAGAATTTAAATGGTATCATTATCTGATTGCCATCGGGATTTTCTTTGCGGTTCAAACACTTTGTAAAGCAACGATTTCCCATGAAATATTAAAACTGATCAACCCGGAACAGGTGAACTATGCCGCTTTGGGGCTTTCTGACAGTGGTTACGATTATGCAAGTCCCATGAAAGCGTATATGGCTCATTTCCTTGATCGAAGCTGGACTCAGGAGATACCGTTTTTTGAAAACTATTATATGAGCGTTGAGCATATTTCCGATTTGATTGCGACACTGGCGGTATCGCTTTATCCGCTGATAATCATGCGGGATAAGATTGCCTGCTTTGTATCGCTTCTCATCGACGCCTTCACTTCGGCGGCAACCACGGCTTTTTCTTCCTTGCTAACCGTACAGTTCAATACCGGTCTCCTCGGTGATGTTGCCGCGCCCAGAAGCCTTGCAAACGGGGCCGGATGGGGGATTTGGGAGTATGCAACGGGCGCCTCGGTGGGATTTATCACCATGCTTGTGCTTGCTTTTTTACCGAAAGCCTTGACGGCAAAAGGGGAAATTGATCAAGAACCCCTGTTTAAAAATAAAAAAATAAGCTTCCTGTTTAATCTGCTCCTGACGGTCTTTATTTTTTCGGTAACCCCTTTTAGAGCCATCGGACTTCGCGCAGGGAAGTTATTGATGTATGAAGGCGTTTTGGAGGATTCCAGTCCTGCGGGGGATATCATCATGATCGCGGGCGCTGTGCTCCTCGGCTTGTTTTTTATCCTTTTCATCCGTAAAAACATGTTCAAAAAGAATACGGCGCCCCTCGGTGTAACACCGGTGCGCTTTGCAAGGATTACCTTGCCGGCTTACATAGGCATGTGCTGCTTTTTGTACTTTTTCCTGAATCACGGATATATTTTCCATTTGCCTTATTCCGAAATGACGAGCTTTTCCGCCTTTGTTTATACCATGACAGGTCCGAATTGCTTTGAAATATTGCTGATGGCGGTCACATTTATTGCTTTTATTGCCATCTATATTCCTGTACGGAAAAAACTCGATTCTGGAAATCCAGTTCATTAAATTTTCGGCATCGTCTCGGAGGACGTTAGATGGTATCAATTCTGGTATTGATTTATGTGGTTTTTATTTCGCTCGGATTACCCGATTCCGTATTCGGCGTTGCATGGCCTGTCTTACACAATGAATTTGGTATAGCCGAGTCTTTTGCCTCTGTATACAGTGTTATCACCGGGCTTTGTTCCGGCGGCGCAAGTTTTGTCGCAGGCTTTGTTCTCAGAAAATTCGGAACGCCGAAGGTCACGTTTGCATCGGTTCTTTTAACATCTATCGGGCTGTTCGGTATAAGTTTTTCTCCGAATATCTGGGTTATGATGCTTTTTACCGTAGTAATGGGATACGGCGCCGGCGCCATAGATACCGGGCTTAATAATTATATTTCTTTGCACTATAAAGCCAAACATATGTCTTGGCTTCACTGCTTCTGGGGAATCGGCGTTACTCTCAGCCCTATAATAATGTCCTTCTTTCTTGAAGGGAAAGAGGGCAACTGGCGCAACGGTTACAGAATAATTGCTTTAATTCAGCTGCTTATTGCCGCGGGTGTCGGCGTTTTACTTCCGAAGTGGATTAAAAACGATTCCGCAATCAGTGAAGCAGAACCGGATGAGCAGAATGAAAAAGTTTCTATCCTGAAAATCAAGGGATTGATTTCCAGCATCGCCTCTTTGGGCTGTTACTGCTCCATGGAGTTTCTGCTTGGTATATGGGGGGCGTCGTTTGCCGTAAATGAGTATTCTCTTAATCCGGATATCGCAGCCCGCTGGGTATCCATATATTTCGGCGGTATAATGTTCGGCAGACTGCTTTCCGGCTTTATCTCCGAAAAACTCAATGACAATTCTCTTATACGTGCGGGAGGCATCAGCGCAGCTTTCGGTATGCTGATACTCCTTCTTCCGCTCGGCAAGATGTCTCTTTTCGGTCTGCTGCTTATCGGAATCGGCTTTGGTCCTATTTTCCCGAGTGTTTTGCACAGTGTTCCGGCGCGCTTCGGCAAGAAATATTCGGCTGATATAACCGGCTTCCATATGGGCGGAGCCTATGCCATAGGTTTTGCTGTTCAGCTATCATTCGGCTATGTTGCCGCGAATACCACCTTCGGAATCACCCCGTATGTTCTGATTTGTCTGTTAAGCTTTATGATTCTTTTAAGCGAAACGGCTATCAAAAAAACCTCGGTTAAAGAATAAAGAACGAAAATCAGACGGCAAAAGTAAACTTTATGAAGGCAAGCCATACCGGGTCTGTCTCAGGAACGAAAAGAAAGGTAATCTTGAATGTTTGAATTAAAAAAATACTTAAACGATCTGCTAATCTTATTAAAAGAAAAATTTGATAAAAGACTTCTTTATATCGGTTTGCAGGGCAGCTATCTCAGAAACGAAGCCGATGAAAACAGCGATATCGATATCATGGTAATCATTGATGAGATGACCGTCCATGATTTAAGTGATTACAAAAATGTACTCATATCTGTTGGGTATTTTGAGAAATCATGCGGATTTATCTGCGGAAAATTGGAGATGGCAAACTGGAACCCGCTTGAAGTATGTCATCTTTTACACACAACAAAGGATTTAATCGGAAGGCTTGCCGATTTTGTTCCTGCCTATATGGCTGAGGATGAAAAAAATTATATAAAACTCAGTTTAGGCAACCTGTTTCATGAACTATGTCATGGTTATATTCACTCTGATAGAGAAAATAATATTGTTCGGTTGCCGCTTTCTTATAAATCAGCATTTTTTATTCTCCAAAATATGTATTATATTGACAGCGGAATCTTTATCGCCACGAAGAGAGAGCTTATTCAACATTTAAAAGATAATGACAAAGAAGTAATGGAAATGGCGATTTTGATAAAAGACAACAAGGAGTATGATTTTGATTATGCCTTTAAGGTGTTGTTTACATGGTGCCAAAATGTAATCATAACAATATAGAAAAACATAGTTCCTATCGAGTACAAAATGGCTGTATCCGATTTGGCAAGGGTTCGTGTGACCGGGTTGGATAAAAGGAGTATGAATGTTGCGCAGATATATTTATATAGGCATCGGCGGTTGTATCGGAGCTATCCTTAGATTTATGATTAAGGATGTTTTTTCCGGACAAAGGAGTTTACCATTTGATACGCTGTTGATCAATACTTCAGGATGCTTCTTATTAGCGCTTATCATGAGTGTTGCCTTGGAAGTATTAAAACAAAACTCTAATCTGAAGTTAGGTATTGCAACTGGTTTGCTTGGCGCGTTTACGACGTTTTCTACTATCTGTAAAGAAGTTTCATCACTGATATTTGAGGGGCTATATTTTCAAGCAATATTATACATAGCAAGTACTTTGCTCTTTGGATTACTAGCAATATATCTTGGTATATCTGTCAGCAGAGAAATGATAAGAGCAAGAACAGCGCTCAGAAGGAGTGATCCGGCTAACAATTATACCAAGGAAAACGAGGAACAACTATGAGCCTGTTTTTCGTTGGAGTCGGAGGCTTTTTTGGAAGTATTACAAGATACTATTTAGGAAAAATCATTGCTCAAAAATCAAAACACACATTTTTCCCTATAGGTACCTTTATCGTTAATATTACCGGTGCGATAATGTTAGGTTTTGTCACCGGAATGGATGTTAACAGGAATACCTACCTGTTGATTGCAGACGGCTTCTTGGGCGCATATACGACGTTTTCCGCTTTTATGTATGAGGGATTCAATCTGTTTCATGATAACGGAAAGAAAAATGCGGTCGCCTATATTTTTAGTACGTTGATATTGGGGATATTCGGGTATATGATAGGTTTTGGATTATGTAAGGTTTGGATTAAATAAAAAGAAAAAGGCACAAGTGTAAAATACTGAATTCTGAGGAGAGCAGTGGGCTGTATCAAAAATACCGTTTATTTATGGAGGGTTATCATGAACGAGATGATTACAATCAGAAACGAAGAAGCAACCGATTACGAGAGAGTGGAAGATATCACAAGAAAAGCTTTTTATAATCTTTATGTTCCGGGGTGCGCGGAACACTATTTGGTTCATGTAATGCGCTCTCACAAGGATTTTCTGCCGGAGCTGGATTTTGTGATTGAGGCGGATAATCAGCTCATCGGGAACATCATGTACACAAAAGCAAAACTGATTGACGAGTCCGGGGACGAAAAAGAAATCCTTACCTTCGGTCCGGTTTGTATTTTACCGGAATACCAAAGAAAAGGATATGGGAAAATGCTTATGGAGCATTCTTTTCTGCGGGCGGTTGCCCTGGGGTTTGATGTAATCGTCATATTCGGAAACCCGGACAATTATGTGAGCCGCGGCTTTAAGAGCTGTAAAAAGTACAATATCTGTCTTGAAGACGGAACATTCCCGGCAGCGATGATGGTAAAAGAACTGAAGCCGGGAGCCTTAGACGGGAGAAAACGGGTTTACTATGACAGCCCGGTGATGCATATAGACGAACAAGAAGCCGAGCGCTTTGACGAGAGTCTTATGAAAATGGAAAAGCAATACCGACCAAGCCAAGAGGCGTTTTATATCCACAGCCATTCGGTTATTCTGTGAAGTTCCTATAATTATTTTTATTGGATAGGGGAGTTAAGATGATAACGACAGAATCTATGATGTCCATTGCGAAAAGCGATTTATCGGAAGCCTCGAAAGCTCTGAACAAGGAGGATATACCGCCGCTGATTGAGTGGCTGAATTTAAAAGAAGACAATATCCGCTATCAGGCTTTTCTCCTTCTGCAAAGCAGGTCTTATAACGCAGAGGATGTGTATCCGTATTGGGATACCCTCAAAGACAAACTGAAAAGCGACAATTCTTATCAGAGAAGTATCGGTCTGATGCTGATTGCGGAGAACGCAAAATGGGATACGGAAAACAGGATGGAAGCTACGCTTGACGAATACCTGACGCTTCTGAACGACGAAAAGCCCATAACAATTCGTCAATGCCTACAGTCGCTGTGCAAAATCGCTGCGGTAAAGCCGGGACTCAATGGGAAAATCGCTTTTGCACTGATTTCCTTTGACATAATGGCCGTCAAAGAAACCATGCGAAAATCCATACTGCTGGATATCCTGAACGTCTTGCTGATTATCCGAAAAGACCACAGCACCGATGAAATAGAAAGCTTTATCTTAAAGGCGCTGTCAGGCGAAATATTGGATAAGAAATCCAAAAAGCAAATAGAAAATCTTCTATAGGGGTATAACAGGCAGCAGAAACTTTTTTTGATTGCCGCCGTTACGGATGAACAGTTCAATGAGTTCTTTTTTTCTCTCGTCCGTATAGTCATAGCCCCAAAGCCCTTTGATTTTCTCAAAGTCCTCAAAGCTCTCATCCGGGAGCTTTTTTATGTTCCCCTTTTGATACGGCAAGGGTATTTCGAGGGTTCCGTTTGAGGATATGTAATACTCATCGGCTATCTCGATCAGCCGCCTGTTCGCCTCGATTTTCGGGTATTCCTCGTCAAACTTAATCTGCGTTATCGGAAACAGGGCGGCTTTTGCCTCTGCAAGCTCATAAAATTTCTTTGAAAGGCCATGGTGACCGTGGTGGGCGACCTGAACGACGTCGCACTTTAGTTCTTCGCCGTAACGCTCTTCCATGATGGCGCTATCAAGGGCACAAGCGTCTCCGGGTAGTAAGAGCCTTGTCCCGCGGGCGGTCATCATCAGTACGGTGGAGGAATCGTTATAATCATAGAGCCTTTGGGGGTAGACATCCTCATGGGTGCAGAGCACCTCCAGCATAAGCTCCCTGACATAGAAGCGCTGTCCGGTATGAAGCTTGATTTTCGGGACAGTCAGCTCGTCAAGCAGAGAAAACAGTTTTTCAGCAAGCGACCGCTCCTCAATTCCCCAAGTGTCCTCCTGATACTTATTGGAAACGAGATTAGAATAAAACGCCTCTATCACTACGTCATCCGTATTGTATTGTAAGAAGTCGAAAAGCTTGGAGATATGGTCGGAGTGAGCGTGAGTGATAAACCAGCCGGCGACGACGACCTTTTGATTTTCCGGGGTTCTGTCACGCATGAATTTATAGATACGGTCATTGTCATTAAACTGATAGTAGTGGCCGCTGTCAACCACAAAAAAGCTGTAGTCGGCGCACTGGACGAGCAGGCACATGCCGCAGTCAATCAGTGTATGGTCGTTTTCGAGCATATAAAAGGTTGTTTCGCATTTCTTGTCAACGGGTTTTTCCCGAAAATCCGGCAAGACGGCGTTTTCGCAGGCGGTAATGCGCAGGTTGCCGTCATTTTCGGTATACAGCAGATTTACCTGAATAACGCCGGTAAATGCCGCAAATGAAATAGACGCATGCTCGTTTTCAAAAATCATGATTAATCCCGATTTTAATAGCATATCGCGGTAATCGTCAACTTGTTTTCTCGTCACGTTACGGTATAAAAGCATGAAGCAGTTCTCGCGGCAATCGTATTCGGTTTCGTCTGGTTCTTTCCTGAAAAGCGGAAAATGTTTAAAAGCTTCAGTCATTGGTGTTCCCTTCAGTATTATTTTACGGTTATGATAGCAAAAAAACGCGTGAAAAACAAGATTTATTGTTGTTTCGAGCGGGCAAAATCTGTTTAGCACCAGTCTATGGATTTTGCTTGTTTCCGGTAACCGATGTATGCTATAATAACCTCAAGGCTGCGGCGTAGACATGGTTGGTATGAGTAACCATGAACGGAGGGAATGAGTTGAGCTTGATAATCAAAGCCCCGGAGACCATGACCTCGAAAGAGCGTGTTTTCAAGACCTTTGCGCTGGAAAAGACTGACCGCGTCACCATCGGCTATGACACCAACGACGGTATTCACCGGCGGCTTTCACAGGCGCTGGGTATACCGGACGGCGATATGGAGCGGGTGAGGCAGGCTATCGGCGTGGATTACCGCGGGATTCATGCCCCGTACACGGGTCCGGCGCTTTTTAAAGCGCCCAAAGACAGGCGCGTTGATTCGCTCGAAGGGTGCTTAATGCGCCGCGTAGAACACGCGGGCGGCGGGTATTGGGACTTTTGCGACTTCCCGCTGGCAGGTGCCGACGACGAGGCTTTCGATTGTTTTCCTGTTCCGAATCCCGATGATTTTGATTTTGACGATGCTTTAGCCCGCGCTAAAAGTTATGACAATCAATATGCGCTTTTCGCGGGCGGAGCGGGTACGCCGGACATCATCAACTCCAACGGCCGCATCATGGGCATGGAGGACGTGCTCTGCCATCTTATCTGTGAGGACGATGCCGCGCTGCGCTTTATCCGCCGGCGCGCCGACTTTCAGCTTAAGGCAATGGAACGGACGCTCGAAAAATGCAAAGGCTATATCGACTTTGTGTGGTTGGGCGAGGATTTGGGGACGCAAATCGCGCCGATGATCAGCCTTGAACTATACCGGCGCATATTAAAGCCTATTCACAAATCCTTCTGTGACCTTGCCAAATCGTACAATCTCCCCGTGATGGTGCATACCTGCGGTTCTTCCAGCTGGGCGTATGAAGATTTCATTGAAATCGGCGTACGCGGCGTCGATACGCTTCAGCCCGAAGCCGCGAACATGAGTCCGCGCTATCTGAAAGAGCATTTCGGCGGCAGACTCAGCTTTCGCGGCTGCATCTCCACCGCCGGACCGCTTGCCTACGGAACGCCCGCCGAGGTGGAAGAAAACTGCCGGGAAACGCTTGAAATCATGATGGAATGCTGCGGCTATCACTTCGCGCCGACGCATCAGATTCAGAACAACACGCCCGTCGAAAATGTCATCGCCATGTACAACGCGGCGCACAAATACGGAAGGTACTAACCGCGTTTTAATACAATCTATTATCCATATCTGTCAGGAGGGACTTCTATGTGCGATACTTTGGTTTCCTTATCGAACGCCACCGGGGACGGTTCGGTGCTCTTTGGGAAAAACAGCGACCGGGAGCCCAACGAGCCGCTGATCATGATCAGGGTGCCCGCCGCTGCACGGGAAAAGGGACAAAAAATCAAATGCACCTATATCGAGGTTGAGGCGGCAGGGGATGTAAACGAAGTCCTCCTGATGAAGCCCAGCTGGATGTGGGGAGCGGAGATGGGCATCAACGCCAAGGGACTGGTCATCGGGAATGAGGCGGTCTTTACCAAAGAGAAGCAGGCAAAAGAACCCTCGCTGCTCGGGATGGATATGCTGCGGCTTGCCCTCGAGAGCTGCGGCACCGCCGCAGAGGCAGCGGAGTATATCAGCTACCTGCTGGAGCGCTATGGGCAGGGGGGAAAGGCCGGCTATACGGAAAATCTCCGCTACCATAACGCTTTTCTCATCGCCGATCCCAATGAGGCCTTCGTATTGGAAACGGCGGGAAAACGGTTTGCGGTGAAAAAGCTTTCGGATTTTTACAGCATTTCCAATTCGCTGACCCTACAGGACGATTTCGACCGGAGCAGCGAGGAGAAAAACGTCCGCTTCAAGGAGCGTTATGACGACAGGCTGTATTCGTATGCGTCAAAGGGCGACCGCAGGCAGTGCTTTACCCGGGCTTTTTTGAAAGATAAAAAAGGCAAACTTGATATTCGGGATATGATGAGCGTCCTTCGGAGCCATTGCGGCAACGACAAGGCGGCGGGCTTTCGCGCCGGGAGCATGTACAGCATCTGTATGCACGCAGGCGGGGTCATATCCAGCCAGACCACCGGCAGCATGGTTGCACGGCTTCAGGGTGACGACATCACGGTCTGGGCTGCCAATACCTCTTTACCCTGCGTTTCTCTGTATAAGCCGTTTTGGTTTGTCGGCGGCGAGTTGTGTTATTCACAGGAGGAGCAGGACAAGGCGGCGCGGGATTGGGAACAGCTTGAAAAGACACGGAGGGCATACTTTCAGAGCGGCGCTCCCGGATTGAAAGCATTTTTAGCCGAACGCGACGACATCGAGGCGCGGCTCATGGATATGGCTGAAAAGTCGCATACTCCCGAGGAAAAACGGGAAACCATGCGGTTTGCCCAAAAGGAGGAGGAGCGGCTGTACGCCGACCTGCAAAACCGCTTCGGCATTGGAGAAAAACCGCGCAGGGGAGTCTATTATTCTTATTATTGGAAGAAACAGAACAGGCAGTTATTCGGAGGTATCAAATGAATTACAGAGAAGGCTGCAAAGGCGACCGCCTCTCCCTACTCGGCTACGGCTGTATGCGCTTCACCAAAAAAGGCGGCGGCATCGATATCGACAAGGCCGAAAAGGAAATAAAGGCCGCCATAGACGCCGGCGTCAACTATTTTGACACCGCCTATTTTTACAAGGGAAACGAGGCTGCGCTCGGCGAGATTTTAGAATGCATCGGCTGCCGCGATAAAATCTTTATCGCCACGAAGCTGCCTCAGTATCTGGTCAAATCGTCGTCGGACTTTGATAAATATTTTAATGAAGAGCTAAAGCGCCTCAAGACCGACCGCATCGACTACTATCTGATGCACATGCTCACCGATAAGGCCTCCTGGGATAAACTTGTGGGACTCGGGATCCATGAGTGGATCACAAAGAAAAAGGCGAGCGGGCAAATTCGTCACATCGGCTTTTCGTTTCATGGGAGCACCGCCGCGTTTCTGAAGATTCTCCATGCGTATGACTGGGATTTCTGCCAGATACAGTACAACTATATGGATGAGCACAGTCAGGGCGGAAAAGAAGGGCTTTTGGCGGCACATCAAAAGGGGATGCCCGTCATCATCATGGAACCGCTGCGCGGCGGCAAACTCGTCAACATGCTGCCGCACGACGCAAAAGACGCCATGGAGTCGTATCGTGTCAAGCGCAGCGCCGCAGAATGGGCGTTTCTTTGGCTGTATGACCAGGCGGAGGTCTCCTGTGTATTGTCGGGCATGACTTCTCTTACTATGGTACAGGAAAACATCCGTATCGCCGAAGAGGCAAAAGCCGCTATGCTGACTGCCGAGGATTTAGTCTTACTTGAGAAAATCAAGGACGCGCTCCACGCCTCAATCAAGGTGGGCTGTACCGGCTGCGCCTACTGTATGCCCTGTCCGCACGGGGTGGATATTCCCGGGGTGTTTCGCTGTTACAATCTGAAGTATACCGAAAACGCCATGAGCGCGTTCAAGGAATATTTCATGGCTACCGCCGCCCGACGCGAGACGAGCGAGGCGTCGAAATGCATCGGCTGCGGCTTGTGCGAAAAGCATTGTCCGCAAAACATACCCATCCGCGAGGAGCTGAAAAACG
>CAZEXA010000066.1:0-3146 GCA_964516565.1 uncultured Eubacteriales bacterium
AGCGCCTTGTTCTCTTGCTTTTAGTTAATATCTATGATAATATCAAATTATACTCACGCAAAATGAAAGGCAGATGATGTTCATGGATGAAAAGGTCAGTAGCAGCAAACTCCTTTACGACCCCATGTTTGCGCAAAAGCCCGATGTTGACTTGAAAAATGACAGTAAAGCAGCCATCAAAAAAGCCGTATTTGTTATAGTTATTACCATCTTTATCGGTTTGTCGATTTTTTTAAGTTTCAGTGCACTCAATAAAAGCAAGTATGAATTTAAAGAAACAGGAAACGGCTATATGCTTTCCGGATACAGCGGCAGTAAAAACGATACTGTCCTTCAAATAGACTTTGTCAGAGATGAGCAGGATGTTGCCGATAAGACCAAGCCTGTAGTAGCGGTGAGAGAATTTGCATTGTGCTGTAACGAGTATGTGGAGTTGATATACATCGGAAAAGATGTCACTTCGTTTGAAAGCCATTGCTTCTACTACTGCAAGAACCTCAAAGCCGTCATAGTTGACCCTAAAAACGAACATTTTGCTTCCGTTGACGGTGTTTTGTATAATAAAGATATGACAGAAATAATCCTCCACCCCATAAAGAACGCCGAATACAGAACGGCGTTGAAGCGCGGTGCCGAGGCGCCGCTTACGGTGAATTACTCCGACGATTTTCTCCGTTCGTTCAAAGAGCTTATAGGCTACGATGACGACAAATCCGATGAAATAAAAGCACAGATACGCGAATGCGGCGGTTCTTATGAAATAGCCGCTACGGTAACGCGCATCACCGACTCCTGCTTCAGCGACTGTAACGACCTCATTTATGTCAAAATACCCGATGGCGTAAAAACAATCGGTCAGCTCGCTTTTTTCAAATGCACAAGCCTTGAATCAATACACATTCCCGACGGTGTAGAGGAAATCGGTTCCGACGGTTTCTCATACTGTGAAAAAGTCAATTACATTTTTATTCCTGCAAGTATGAAAACAATAGGTCACCACGCATTCTTCGGTTGTCTCGGTTGTAAAAATATTTACATGGCGGCAGACAGCCTTGACGGTATGGGGATCGGCGAAAGCTGGCTCCCGAAGGTGGATAAAAGATCTCTCAAAGAAATAGAGGTTCTTTATTCGCAGGAAAGGAGGGACAGCTGATGTCAAAGGTCAAGAGTTTTATCACTGAAGTAAAGACCCATTGGAAGACACCCGACACGGCGGCGGGGAAATACGTTCCGTACAAGGAATACGGCAGTGTATTTTTAGGCGTTTCCATGAACTACGGCGTTCAGGCACCGTTAAAGTACATCTCGTTCGCGGCTTCGTGCTTCCTGATAATGTACATCTACCAGCTGCCCTACCTTGCGTTTTCGGTTATCTCCCTGATTGGTCTTCCGCTCTCGTATTTCTGGAACATATTGGGTTGGGTCGTCGGCGACAACCTCGGCATTCTTGAGAAAAAGGTGGAACGTAAGTTTATTGCTCTTTACGGCTCCCTTGCCGCGCTCGGACTTCTTATGATGATATTCGATGTTTCGAAGATCGCACCGGCATCGCTCATAACGATGCTTGACGGCATTTCGGGCATAAGCGCACACAGCTTCTTTAAGATATTCGGCGTTCAGCTGTTCATGAACGCATACGGCGGCGGCAGAGGCATTATCTGGCGCAAAAAACTCGTTCCGAAATACGGCAGATACAAATACTCGCTGTTTGCAAACTACATACAAAAATCCGTCGCCATCATTCTTTTGGGTTGGCTTCCCATTTACAACATGAAAAACGTTGATGATCGTATATGGCTGGCATACTTGCTTTTCAGCATTTACAATATGTTCGATTTCTCGAATGTCATTGAAAGCTGTACGCAGACTATAAGCCCAAACCCGCAGGAGCGCCTGTGGATAAGAACGTGGCCTGTAAAAATCGCACACCTTCTTGAAAATATTTTCGGATTCATTATTCCCATAATCGGTATAGGTTTTGACGATATAAACTTCTATAAGTACGTACTTCCCGGAATGTTTATTCCGTTGGGCGCCATTACCCTCTTGAGCACAAAAAAGATCACGGAACGAATACCGCAGCCGCCGCTCGAAAAGAAGCAGAAAGTCTCATTCTGGTACGGTGTTTCGCAGGTCATGAAGAACAAATACCGTTGGCTCGACATGTTCTCGTCTATGATAGACACTTTCGGCAACGGAATGCTTTCAATGACGAATGTCATGTACTTCTTCTCGATGAGAATGTATACGCAAGGCGTTCTTTACGGCGTACTGAAAGTATTATACAATTTCCGTTCAACACCGCCGAGTTTTTTCGCTCCGCATTTCATTAAGAAATTCTCGTACAGAAGCCTGAGGATATTCAGACAGATATGCGAAATCGTCAAATGTGTTGCACAGATAGGGGCGATTTATTTCTTCGCCGACAGACAGACACTTTGCGGTATCGTTATTTTCGCGACCGAGTTCGTTTACGGCGCCATACGCGAAATACCCGTTGTTGCCGGTGACGATATGGGCATAAGGCTCAACGACTACCAGATGTACCTTTCGGGGGAACGTCTTGAAAACTCCAAGAACGTTTTTGGTTGGTTCATCTCCCCCGTTTCAACTCTCGTTAGCCTTATTATACCGCTCATAATGCTTAAAAACGGCCTCAACTCGAACTGGGACGTTCTGTTTATAGACTCGACGAGATTCGGTATTCTTGCCGTTCCGCTGTTGTTTGACCTGGGCGGTCACATACTGATGATGATCCCGTACATTTTCTGGGATTACAACAACAAGCAGCATAAGTATGTTATTGAGGTACTCAAACAGCGCGAAAAATTGGCGAACGAGGGGTATATCCCCGCAATCTATGAAGGCGGCCTTGATTTTGAAGAACCCGGCGAGCTTCACGCAAAAATACCTGTCAATTCCGAAGATATGTTGGGAAAAAACAGAGAAAGACTTGCTCAGCTTGAATTGGAACCGGAAACGGTTTAACCAAAGAAAAACCGCCGAAAGGCGGTTTTTTCAACTATAATTCGCAGTGCGAACTCCGTTCGCACAGGCGAGTGATATTGCAACGCGAACAAAGTTCGCGTTGCAGTGATATTGGGCTTACGCCCAGTGATATTGGGCTTGCGCCCAGTGATATTGCT
>CAZEXA010000066.1:3246-12117 GCA_964516565.1 uncultured Eubacteriales bacterium
CAGTGATATTGGGCTTACGCCCAGTGATATTGGGCTTGCGCCCAGTGATATTGCTTCGCAGTGATATTGGCTGCGCCAGTGATATTGGGCTTACGCCCAGTGAAAAGGCGAATATACTATCACTGAAGCCGAAGGCTTCAATATCACTCCCACTCCCGTATCCGTTTTTTCATCTCCTCTATCCCTAAAACGCCGTGGGCAAAGCCTTTTTTCACAAGCTCCGCGGGCAAAAACTCGTCATATTTCTGAAACAGCGGCACTTCATTTTTATAAATCAGCTCCATCGGGTCGAGGGGCTGTTTTTCCATATCGAGAAGCACCTTAAAGAAGTCCTCTTTCGAGGCTTTCATTTTGAACTGGATGAAATATGGACGAGACGAGTCAAGCGCCGACAGCCCGAGCAGGGGGGCGCATTTGAGCTTTAAAAAGCGTTCGAGTGCTAAAAAGGCGTAGGTGCCGAGCCACGGGAACAGGCACCACATATCGCCGCCGAGACAGATGAGCGGCTCTTCGGTCATGCCCGAGCGGGCGGCGGTGCGGCGCGTCTCGGAGAGTCTGACGACGGCATTTTTCATCAGGTAGGGGTAAAGGGTTGTCTCCCGCAGCGCTTCTTTCATACGCTCAAGAATTTTGGTGTTAATATCGCCGGGACACTGTCCGAAATACGCCGGAACAGTGCCCTTCACCTGTTCGCAGTAGACGAGATGACGCTTATGATCAATCTCTTCGACAATCCAGACGTGCCCGGCGAGGGCGATTTTTTCGCCGACCGGCGGCGGCAGCACGATGGTGCCCAGCTCCTGCGATTGGCTGCGCACGGTATATTCCTCATTTTCCTGAAATACCGCATAAAACTTAAAGGAATTGATCTGCCTTTCGCCTGCCAGACCGACAATCAGCCCGCCGCGCTCCGTTTTCTGAATGTGATCGATGGACAAAAGGTGCCTTAGCAGCAATTTAAAATCGTCCTGCGTGATTCGGCAAAAATAATTTAAGGAGAGTACGCGCGCGGCGAGCGCGGCGGGGGACATTTCGCCGCAAGAGGCTAATGTACACATCGTCTGATGATAGAGAAGGCTGTAGGGGAGCCTGTCCTGTTTTTGCGGCTCGACCCATTTTTCCTCGATATACAGCTGCACCAGCGCGATGCCCTGAATCAGCTCCCACGGAATGGTCGCCGGGAGCATCGCTCTTGCCTCCGGTTCCTGCTCGCGCATGACAAACCACATTTCCGGCGGATTGCTCCGCCGTCCGGTGCGCCCCATCCGCTGTAAAAAGGAGGATACGGTGAACGGCGCGCCGATCTGAAAGGCGCGCTCAAGCCGCCCGATGTCGATGCCCAGTTCTAAGGTGGCGGTGGTGACGGTCGTTTGAAACTGCTCCTCGTCCTTCATGACCGCCTCGGCGGTCTCGCGGTAGGACGCCGAGAGGTTGCCGTGGTGAATCAAAAACCGGTCGGGCTCATTTTTCATCTCGCAGTACCGGCGCAGCGTGGTCGTGACGGTTTCGCACTCCTCGCGGGAGTTTACGAACACGAGGCACTTTTTCGCTCTTGTGTGTTCAAAAATATAACCCAGTCCCGGGTCGGCGTTCGCGGGCGCGAGGTCGGTTTTCATGTCGAGAGCGGGCAGAGCGGTGGGAGTTTCTTTATTATCGGCTGCCTGCTCCTCTTTCATAAAAAAATGCTCCATGGAGAGCCGCCAAACGGCGTTTTTTGTTTCGATTTTCGGAATAACCGTTTTTCTGCCCGTACCGGCGGACAGAAATTCCCCAGCGCTTTGGGGGTCGCCAATCGTCGCGGAAAGCCCTATCCTGCGCGGGTTCACTCCCGAAAGTTTTGAGAGCCGTTCGATTAAGCACAGCGTCTGACCGCCGCGGTCCCCGCGCATCAGCGAATGTACCTCGTCGATGACGACGAACCGCAGATCCGAGAACAGGCGGGCGATATCGGCGTGTTTATGCAGGAGCAACGCCTCTAAGGATTCCGGGGTAATCTGCAGAATTCCCGACGGGTCTTTCAGAAGCTTATTCTTATGCGACTGCGCGACGTCGCCGTGCCAGTGCCAAACGGGGATATCGGCTTCCAGACACAGATCGTTCAGACGCATAAATTGATCATTAATCAGCGCCTTTAGAGGACCGATGTATATCGCGCCGATAGAGCGCGGTCTATCCTCATAGAACTGCGTCAGAATAGGGAAAAAGGCGGCTTCGGTCTTTCCCGACGCGGTAGAGGCGCAGAGCAGGACGTTGTCATCGGTGTTGAACACCGCGTCGCCCGCCGCCACCTGGACGGCGCGCAGGGACTCCCAGTTGTTCGCGTAGATAAAATCCTGTATGAACGGCGCGTAACGGCTGAATATGTCCATGTTATATCTCAAATTCCTCAAACTCGCCGCCAACCGTCTCGTTTTCGAGTTCCGGTTTGGCGTACACAAAATTCTCCGAGCCTAACAGATCCCCGATTTTGACGCCCGGATTCTGATAGACAATATCTAAAAGTCCGATAAAATCGCGGATCACCTCGCGAGGGGTAATGTGGCTGTCCGCGCCGATACGGCTGAATTCAAGCTTGATAAAACCAATCAGCTCCTCCTGAGTTATCGTCTGCTCATAGTCTAAAAGGTCGGCGTGTATGGCAGAAAGTTTCTCAATGAGCACCAGCATTTCCTCATAGGTGAGCGGCGTCAGACGGATGACCGGGGATAGCACGTCTTTGAGTCCCTCCCGCCCGAAACGCCCCTCCTCCAGACGGGATTTGAGCGCCTCATAGCTGAAAACGCCGCGCCGGGTGTCCTCGATGCACTGGGGTGTGCCGCCCATGATAATTCCCAAATACCTTGCCTTGCCCTGTAGGGTATCATTGTACATAGTCAGAAGCTTTTCGTAGTTGTACTGCCGGGTAATGTTGTTGGGGATTTTATAAACGTTGACAAGTTCGTCAATTAAAATCAGCAAGCCGCTGTAACCCGCCTGCTTGAAAAACACGGCGAACAGCTTGATATACTCATACCAATCATCGTCGGTGATGATGATGCCGACACCCAGTTCCGCCTTGGCCTCGGTCTTGGTCGCGTATTCGCCGCGAAACCACTTGACGACCTTGGCTTTTGTCTCGTCGTCGCCGTGGATATACGACCGGTAATAGAGCGTCAGAAGCTTCGCGAAATCAAAACCGTGCACCATTTCGTCCAAAGTATTGATAACCTCGCGGATTTTCTTTTCCGTAAGAGGGGCGAGCGCGTTGTCGGTGAGCGAAAGTCCGCTTTCAGCGGCGGCTTCGTTCTGAACGCCGCTGATCCATCGGTCCAAAATCAGCGTCAGCGCGCCGCCCTCAGGCCTTGTTTTTGTGGACAAATTTTGAATCAGCTCTTTATAGGTGGCGAGTCCCTGACCTTTTGTCCCCTGTAGGCGCCGTTCGGGGGACAGGTCGGCATCGGCGACGACAAAATTTTTGTCCATTACATAACTACGGACAGTCTGGAGCAGAAAACTCTTGCCGCTGCCGTATCGGCCTACAATGAACCGAAAGGACGCGCCGCCGTCCGCGATGATTTCCACGTCGCGCAGCAGGGCATCGATTTCCAGCTTGCGTCCTACGGTGATGTACGGCAAGCCGATGCGGGGCACGACACCGCCTTTGAGGGAGTTTATGATGACCGCCGCAATTCGTTTAGGCACCTTCATTGGTAACGATTCCTTTCAGTTGGTCAATATACTCGGGAAGCAATGTGGGCTTGTCCCCGTCAAAGACAATGACGGTATCGCCGAAGAGGTCAAAAAGCTTTTCGTTGACGGCATCGGCAAGTACCGATATCATAGCGCCGCTCCCCAGAGCTTTGCCGTACAGCAAGTGTTGCATAAAGCGGTATTCCGCTGCATCGAGCGGCGAATCGGTTATCGGCGAAGGTTTGTTTAGGAGAGCGGTCTCTTCAGATTCCTCGGGTTCCTCTCCGACGAGCAGCTTGTCTTGTGTCTCCAAAGAATCCTGTCGGATACCCTGAAGCTTCGAAGCGTCAATCTCGATGATCGGTAAGGCAGCCTTCCGCTTATGCTCGAGATAAGCGTCGATTTCCCGCCGAATCGTATTGAGATAGAGCTTATGGACGGGGTCTTCCTTCAAAGCGGTCTTGAAGCCGTACTCCCGGCGCATCAGACAGTCGATCGTTTTCAGCAGCAGACCTATCTGCCTGTTTTTCTTGCTGTATAAAAACCGTTCGCAGCTCCAGACACCGTTTTTACAGCGGTGGATATAGAGGTCATCAATCATGTAAACGCAGTTCTCGTGCCGTTTCGGCTCGTAAAAAACGGCGGACTGAAACATCACGCAGCGATCGGTAAGGACCGGGCCGAAAAGCTTTCCGCAAAAATCTGTTCTGCCGAGCTTGTCGTAATGCTCCGAAAGCGAGATGAAAACGGCGCGGGTCACACCCTTAAAGTCGTCAGAATTTTGTTTGTAGAATCTTGATTTTTCCGGGTCGTAGGTGGATAAGGATGCGAGCGCCGAAAACACCGTATCGGCGTCGTAGTCCTGACAATGCTTGATGATGAGTAAGGAGCTGTCGAACGACACTTCGGGAAGGCCGTCGAGCAGGCTTTTGTCAAGGCTGTAATAAACGACATAATCCTTAAGCCAGCGTTTAATATAACCGGTAACGACGGGGTCGATTTTTCCGTATTCCTCTCCGAAGCTTTTAAGAGTATAAAAACCGTCTAAAGGAGAGGGTACACCGATTTGGTTCAGCAGCTCGTAGATATAGACAAACGCGAAGGAGGGCGGCGCTTTTTCTAAAATTCCTTCTCTTAATTTCGTCCGCCAGGAAAAATACCCGCGCAGCTGCAGGGTGTTCATTGACCTGTATGTCGGGTAATATTTTGAAAATTCCCCGTGATACTCGTAATCGTCTGTGTAATCCTCCATAAATTTGCCCTGTTTATAGAAGATTGCCGACTCTGAGAAGCTCTCCGCGCAGCTGCCCGCAATCCGCCTCATCTGGAGGTATTTCGGGGGTGTTCCGCTGAGGATTTGCGCAGCCGTTTTCAGGATGGGCTCGTCGTGGTATATCTCGGATATAACGGTTTGACCGTCCAGCGGCTTGGTGTCCGATAACAGCGCCTTGACAAGGATTTTTATATCCACAACGGTCAGCGTTCTCCTTTCCGATTATATGCGATATACGGGAGGCAAACAGAACAAATGTTCCGATTTATTATATCACGGCTTTCATAAAATACAAGAGTTTTTTCATATTTTTTATCGGAGCGATGAAAAAATAATGATTGCTTACCAATAAAAATTTTTGTATAATGGAAAAAAGTGGAGGTGCCGTTATGAAAAAGAAAATACCGGTCATTCTTGTTGTGGCCGTGATTGCCGTCGGGGCGGTCACCGGCGGGGTGTTGTATTTTACAGGGCGTCCCGTGAGGTCAGCGACGCCGGCCTCATACAGCAGCGATACTAAAAAGGCGGCGGTGAAAATGGACAACGCGGATTTTTATGTTTCAATGACCGGGAGCGATCAGAACGACGGCTCCTTCAAAAAACCGTTTGCGACGGTAGACCGCGCGCGCAAAGCAGTGAGGATGTTCGATAAATCCGAAAGAAACGGCGTCACGGTGGCTGTCATGGCGGGGGACTACCGGATTGCGGGGCTTCGCTTTTCAGAGGAGGACGGCGGGACGAAGGATTGTCCGATCACTTACTGCGCCTACGCGGACGGGGAGGTCGTCTTAAACGGCGGCGTCACCTTGAAGCCGTCCAATTTTGCGGCGGTGACCGATGAAAAAACGCTGTCGCGGCTGTCTGAGAAGGCGCGTGCCAACATCGTCTGTGCCGATCTGAAGCAATACGGGCTGAACAGCGGCGACTGGGGGCGAATCAACGCCATAGGCTCTTATAATACTGCGGGACACTATTCGGAAAACTTGACGGGCGCTCTGTACTGCGAGCTGTTCTATAACAACACGGCTATAACGCTTGCCCGCTATCCCAACGGCGAGGACTGGCTTACTACCGGAACGGTTGTTGAGGAGGGCGAGGGCAAGGAGCGCGCCGGGGACAGGGTATACCGCAACGCCGACTGGGACACGTCAACAAATCCCAAGAGCGATACTTATGAAATAGACTCGAAGCTGGTAAAGCGGATTGCCTCATGGCAGAGCCTCGACGATGTCTGGATGTTTGGTTACTGGATGTACGACTGGGCGGACGCCTCAACGCTTATCGGCAGTTTTGACAAGGAGAACCGGACGCTGACGCCAAAGTATGTCAGCTACTACGGTGCCAAGGAAAAAGCGCCCTACTATTTTTTCAACGTGTTCGAGGAGCTTGATAGCGCGGGAGAATACTATCTCGACAGAACGAACGGCATTATATATCTGTATAAGGGCGACGATTTCGACAGCGCGGTCATCGACCTGTCGGTTACGACCGGCAATATCGTAAAGTGCGATGCCGATTATTTGACCTTCAAAGGGTTTACTTTCAAAGGTACGCGCGGCGACGCGTTTGTCCTTAAGGGCAACGACAACAAGATTACCGACTGCGTCATCAAGAACGTATCGAGCTACGCGCTCAAGGTCACCGGCTACCGCAACATCGTTGGTAACAACGAAATTTTCGGCACAGGACAGGGCGGCATCATCCTTGATGGCGGCAACCGGGAAACGCTTTTACCCGGTGAGAACCGCGCCGAGAATAACCTGATTCACGATTGGTCGCGTATTTACAAGACGTATCAGCCTGCCGTGACGCTTCTGGGTGTCGGCAATGTCTGCGCACACAACGAAATGTACAACTCGCCTCATGAGGCAATCACCTATTCGGGCAATAACCATCTCATCGAGTACAACGATATTCACGATGTCTGCTTGCTATCTGACGACGCGGGCGCCATTTACTCCGGGCGACACTGGGACTGGTATGGTACGGTCATCCGGTACAACTGTCTGTATGACCTCGGTTCGGGCGATCATACGCCGTGCGGCATCTATTTAGACGACGCGCTCTCGGGACAGACCGTCTACGGGAATACGTTAGTCAACGTACCCGGCTTCGCCCTCCACATCGGCGGCGGACGCGATAATGTCGTAAAGAACAATATCGTCGTCAATTCCGGCAGACCGATTTCCTATGATGACCGCGCGCGTGAGGGTGCTCTGGATAGCGCGTCGGCGTGGGCGGAGCACTTCGGCGAGAACGGTGACGTCTGGCAGTGGCTCTTTGAGTCCCCGTGGCAGAGCGAACCCTGGAAGCGAGCCTTCCCGGCTTCGGCTCAGATATCCTCCGATTTCGGCGATACGGATAATAAGCTGTTTGGCGCAAATCCCGCGCTGTCAACGGTGACAGGCAACCTGATTTTCGACGATGAGAAGAGCATCGGCGTCATTGCCGACAGCGTCTACACCTTCAGCACTGTCGATAACAACGCCGTTTACGGTCTTTCTTACATAGAGGATTTCTTCAAGGACGCGCAGCATGGCGATTACACCATAAAGAGCGGCACGCCCGGCTTGCCTGAGGACTTTGAGGAACCGCCGTTCATGCAGATTGGACGCAACACCGAATAAATCAGTTGCGGATAATGAAAGCGCGAGGACAAACCTTTGTTCCCGCGCCTTTTATTACTGGTTTCCCGCCTCGTACGTTTATCTGCTTTTCTTTTTATTATTTGCTGTCATAAATTTTAATTGTCGTCAGGATATAGCAATACTTTACATATGTAATGTATTATGGTAATATATTCCTGTGTTATTATTTACTGTTATTTTTGTACGAAAGCGTTGTGATTTCATGAATGAATTCGAGCCTAATCCGGTGCAGGCGGTCTACGGTGCTCCGGGGAACCTTTCTCCGAACAATGTAAAAAAGAAAAACGGCTGTTTGAAAGTAGTCGTTATCGCCGGAATCGTATTTTTTAGTTTTTTTCTAATTATAGGAGGAATTATGGCTGTTTTTAGCGGTGTACCCTCAGAGGCACAGGGGAAAGAGCAAGCCAGAATATATTGTTGCAAAACTCTCGGAAAAATATGATGATGAGTTTACATATATCGGACCAGGCGGCGGGGCAACATGGATGAGTGATTTTAACGACTATGTTTTAAAATCCAAGAAATATCCGGAAGGTTACGTTAGTGTTGATATTTATGACAAGTATAACTTTTATGATTCCAGCAAGTGGCGTGATAATTATTTAGCCTTGTCGTATATAGATGTTCTGGAACAGATAATATATGAAATTGCTGTCCCGATATATGGTGAATGTGTCGTGTGGACCAGTCCGCGAGTTGGACCAGATTTAGCCTATACTGAAAATATGACATTCGAAGAATTTGCGGCACTTTCTTCATGTCAATGTAATACATACATTTTTATTACCAAATCAGACGCAAGCAAAGAAAAGGATTTAGAGTCAATGATATTGGCTATGAAGCAAAAAAAAATATTTTCATATCTCTATTTTTGCTATGTGGACACATTGCCGAGCGAAGCCATAACAGTATCCAATATTCAGCAACTCGAAAATAAAACGCGATTAGAAGGATCATTAATGTTATCAGAGAATTATACAATTATTAGTAAAAGATGGGGGATAGATTAAATGAATGTACTGGATTCAACTTTAAAAACTCAGGCAAACTGTGAAGCAATTTTTAATTACTTTCTGTAACATCTTAATTCGCAGTTTTGATTACGGAACTTCGTATTCAGAAATAATTAGTTCACTGGAAGCTTCGGCCCAATTGGATGAGGGAGATAAAGCGGAACTGGCGAAAATGCGCGCCGCAATTGATGCGGATACAAAGGCACGCCCGGTTTGCCTGAGGACTTTGAGGAACCGCCGTTCATGCAGATTGGACGCAACACCGAAT
>CAZEXA010000067.1:0-12009 GCA_964516565.1 uncultured Eubacteriales bacterium
CAACGGTTTCATTCTGAGTATATCCCGGGTGGAATTCTATCTGGTTGGCGGCGGGCATAACGGTGACGGTTAAAAGCAGCTTTTCAAGGTGATGTTTCAGGAAGTTACTCACGCCGATTGCCTTTGCTCTGCCGCTCTGCAGAATGGCCTCCATTGCCTTCCATGTTTCGGCGTTGAGCTTGTCGGCATCCTTGCCGAACTGCTTCTCATTGGCAGGCCAGTGTATCAGATACAGATCGACATAGTCAAGACCGAGCTTTTTAAGCGACGCGTCAAAGGCCTTCAGCGTTTTGTCGTATCCGCGCTCAGAGTTCCAGAGCTTTGTGGTGATAAACAACGACTCACGGTCAATGCCGCTTATGGCTATTCCCTCTCCGACGCCTTCCTCGTTTTGGTAGATGGCGGCGGTGTCGATATGGCGGTAACCGGTTTCAACCGCCGTTTTGACGGAATTTACCGCGATTACGCCGTCGGGCGTCTGCCAGGTGCCGAAGCCCACACAGGGAATGAGAATACCGCTATTCAGTATAAAGGTGTCATTCATTGCATTCATCAAAAAACCTCCTTGCGCCAATATTTTACAACATCGGCGCGCGGATAGCAAGCATTTAATTCTCGAACGGAATGCACGCGTCGCGTATCCGGTAAACGTATTTATACTTAAACGCGTCTTACGCTATGTCAGGATGGGTCAACTGAAACAGAGTGCAAGAATGTGAACATTTTATAGATACGCTCTATCTCGGCATCGGACATCTATTTCGCCCCCTCTGTATAAAAGACGCTCCATTTTCCATTTTGTTACAATTATTGAGTGATATTTCCGCATTTTGTGCGGAGTGATATTGCGGACTGAAAGCCCGCAGTGATATTCTGCGCTTTGCGCGGAGTTAAAAAATCCTGAACCGGAGTTCAGGATTTTTTTGGTGGACATTAACGGACTCGAACCGCTGACCCTTCGCACGTCAAGCGAATGCTCTACCAACTGAGCTAAATGTCCCTATCGATGTTTGCTTGTGTATTATATAATATACATATAAAAAAATCAAGGGTTTTTTATAAAAATCACGGAAAAAAGCCGCACGAAAACCGGCGGCTAAAGCATTAAAGTTTTTATTTCAGCATCGTACCGACCAGAAGGAGCATCGTTACACCCGGGACTGACAGCGTTGTGGCGACCGTGACCGTAAAGAGGTTGACGCCGATGCTCAGCGGCATAAACTGTCCGAGTACGCCCACGGCGCACAGCGCCGTCAGCCCGCCTACGGCGCTCATGAAAAGCGACTTGCCGATATGACCGCTTTTTTTGGCGTTAAACAGCGCAATGACAACCAAAACAATCAAGAGCGTTATGATATAAACGGGCATATTAAAATTCACAAAAAATCACCCCGAAACATTTTATGCTTGACCGCTTTTAAAAAGTCGTGTTTTTATCGGTTATTTTTTGTCCGTATTGAATATACTACTAATACATCATTTACGGGAGATGAGCGGCTTGGACAGGCACAGCAAAACTTACGAGCTGTATTGCTCGGTTGTCGGACAGAATATCATTGTGGAGGAAACGGTATTTCACAACGGCGAAAAAAGCGCGCGGTGTCTGCATGGCACCGTCTGTGAAAGTTGCGGCGGCTGCAAAAATAAAATCCTGAACGAAAGAATTTTAAAAAAGGTTGAAAAGCGCTAAGCGCGATACTATAATAACCTTACTTTGCGTAAGGTTATTTTTTTTGGGCGGTGAAGCTCTTGTCGGACACATCCCCTATCGGTCTTTATATCCACGTCCCTTTCTGCAAATCAAAATGCCCTTACTGCGATTTTCACTCGGTGCCCTTCGATGAAAACGCGGCGGACGTTTTTTCAAAAGCGGTCATACAGGAACTGAGAACGGGAACAAGGTTGAAAGACTATGTTAAAGAGCCTCTCAGCGCGGATACCATTTATTTTGGCGGAGGCACGCCGTCGCTTTTACCCGCTTTGCGTTTTCAAGAAATCGTGAACGCCATTCGTGAAAACATTCATTTGCACGATGATTCGGAAATTACGGTGGAGTGCAATCCCTCCTCGACGTCGTCGGAGCTCGTTGAGAAATTGTTGTCTCTCGGTGTCAACCGCATCTCGTTGGGGCTTCAATCAGCCGTTAACACCGAGCGTAAGGCGCTGGGACGGCGCGGGACCGCCGAAGACGTTTCTTTAGCCGTTTCAAAGCTCAAGGCAGCAGGGATACACAATTTTTCATTTGACGTCATGCTCGGCGTTCCCGGTCAGACCCCCGGTTCGCTTAAAGATACGCTCGCTTTCTGTGCCGAAAGCGGCGCGTCACACGTCAGTGCCTACATATTAAAAATCGAGGAGGGTACGCCGTTCTTTCGTCTTAACGATAAGCTTTGCCTGCCTGACGAGGACGCTGTCTGCGACTTATATGAGCTTTGCTGCCGCATTTTGGAGGAATACGGATTCCTTCAATACGAAATATCTAACTTTGCGAAACCCGGCTTTGAAAGCCGTCACAATCTTAAGTATTGGCAGCTTATGCCGTATATCGGATTAGGTCCGTCGGCGCATTCGTTTTACGGCGGCAAGCGTTTTTATTTTCCGCGCGACAACGCGCTGTTTTTACGCGGCGACGCCCCTGTTTTTGATGGTGAGGGCGGCGGCTTTGAGGAATTGGTCATGCTGTCTCTTCGCCTGAAACAGGGTCTGGATCTCTCTAAAATTGCCGCGCTTTACGGCGAGGCTGAATCACGGAAAATTATAGAAAAAGCGCTTCCCCTAATAGAGAAGCGCCTGCTGTTTATTGACGGCGACCGGTTGTGTTTGACGCGTCAGGGATTCTTGCTCTCGAACAGCGTCATCGGCAGCCTTTTATTTTGAGTTGTTGACACGGTACACCTTGTCAATATTTTTTTCATGCTGCGCACCGGTTTTGGCATAATAAATCTTTCCGTTCTTATCGTGTACAAAGTAATAATAGTCTGAATCATCCGGATAGAGCACCGCCTCGATGGCGCTCATTCCCGGGCTGCAAATCGCTCCCGCGGGAAGCCCTGAACAAAGATGGGTGTCATATTTTTGAATATACTTAACATATTCCTGTGAAGTACAATTGGGCTTGACATAGGCTTCCAAAAAGTCGGTCGTCGAGTCACAGCCGAGCGTGGGAAACGCCGACCCGTTCTTTAGACGGTTTTGGAGAACCGAGGCGATTCCGGGCATCTGCGCGGATGAATACGCCTCTCTCTCGATGATGGAGGCGATTCTGACGACCTCGTCGGGCGTGTAGCCGAGTTTTTCGGCTCTTGTCTGCATTTTGGTCGTCCATTTATTATCGAAATTCGTCAGGAATTTCTTGACAACGCTCGACGGCGCTTCATTGATATAAAACTCATAGGTATCCGGGAATATGAAGCCTTCCAACACCTTATAGCGGTTTCCCTTTTCGCTGATGCCTTTCAAAAACGGGAATTGGGCAGAAAAATCAATATTGTTTATCGTTTGATAAAAGGCGGTTTTCGTGCAAACATCGTATTTTTCAAGTTTTTCGCCGATCTGGTCAATCGTCCAACCCTCGGGGAAGGTCAGCTTTACCGTTTCTGTCGTAGTGGCGGAAACCTTGATTTTCGTCAGCATCTTTTCAAGGCCCGTATCCGCCGTAAATGTATAGACGCCCGGCGTATATCCGGTGTTTTTGATTTTGATTACTTTCGCAAATAATTTACAGCAGGAGGAATTGGTAATCAGTCCGTAATCGTCGAGCGTATCTATGACGCTGTTGGTATCGTCCTCATCGTCAATGGTTACCTCAACGATGGTATCATTGTTGGGTATGCCTAAAATATCGTTAAGACCGGTAATCGTGTAGGAGATGATGATAAGGCTGCAAATCGCGATAATGGCCAAAATAACGGCAAGCGATGAAAATGTTTCGATATACCAGGTTTTCTTGAATTCCCGCTGCATAAACGCCCTATAGCCGGACACTGTTTTTTCCGGCACGGGTGTTTTCTTTTCAAGCTTGATTGTTTTTTGCGGATTCTGCTTTAATGAACCGCCTTGCGGCACCCGCAGGTTAGTCTGAGGAGGGTTTGAAAAATAGACCTCCCTATTAAAATGCTTGGGTTCCTCCCCTTCGATATTCAGAGAAAAGTTTTCTACGCGATGCTTTCGGTTTACCTCTGACCGTGCGATTTCCGGATCAAACGATGTCTCTTTTTCACCGGACGTGATTTCCGTCTCTTCTTCTCTTAAAGACTTCATAAGGTCGTCCAGCGGATCGTCCGGTCTATTTTTTTTGTCCATTGGTCGATGCCTCCTTATTCAGTCCGTTGAGTATTTCTTTTTCCGTAATAAGCATATCAACCGCCTTGTCATACTTCCCGTGCGGCAGCGCCTCCGAAAGACAACACGCATAGCACATCCCCACGGTTGTTCCCGAAAAGCTGTTTAGAAATCGGTCATAATACCCCTTGCCGTACCCTAATCGGTAACCCTCTCTGTCAAATGTCAGCGCCGGAACAATACACAGGGTTTTTTCCGTGCCAAAATCATACGGCATACAGTGCGTTTTCGGCTCAAGTACGCCGAAATACCCGGGTGAAAGCTCAGACAGCGACCGTATAACGTAAAAGGACATTTTTCCGGCTTGATCTTCACAGCGCGGAACAGCAACCGTTTTTCCGGATTTCAGCGCTGTTTCAATAAGATAAACCGTATCCATCTCCGAGGGTGTCGAAACATAACTTAAAATTGTCCGGGTTTCACGAAACACCCACAGATTCATGAGCCTGTTCTGAATTTTGCGATCGAGAGCGTTCTTTTGCTCTGAAGGCATCATCTGCCGAAACCGCTTAATATCGGCTCTGCGCTTGTTCTTTTCCGGACGGATGTCAACGATTCTTTCCATACATCGCCGCAATAACCTTATCGGCTGCTTTTTGCCCCTTAAGCGCAGTGACAATCGCCTCGGCAAATTCAAGCGTCACACCGGCTGATTTCCCCGTTATAATGTTGTCCGAAACGACGACGGGATTAGACACAACCTTTGCACCCGTAAGCTTATCCTCAAGGCCCGGATAACAGGTCGCTTTTTTACCTTCGAGCAGTCCAAGCTGCCCCAGCACAGCTGGCGCGGCACAGATGGCGGCTATCAGCACGCCTTTCTCCGCGGCGTACATCAGCGCTTTTTTAACATCCTCGGACACAGCCAACCGCTTTGCACCGACGGAACCCCCCGGCAGCACTATCGCTTCTAACGTATCGGACAACGAAACGCGTTCTATCAGCAAATCCGCCTCAAGAAGCATCTCATGAGAGCCGACGACGCCGCGGCTGTCAACGCCAACGGTGTTGACTTCGAGGCCTGCACGTCTTAAAAAATCAATGGTCACGACAGCCTCAGTTTCTTCAAAACCTTCTGCGAGATAAACGTAAACCATACATACTGTCCTTTCATTGGTATTTCTATATGTATTTTTTTATATGCGAATATACTCTGTCTCCGATTTCCTCAATTGACAGCGGTTCTCCGTTAGCAGCGCAGTATAAAACCGTCCATCCGAAATGTTTTGCCGCATACAGTGCCGCCTCACGGCAGTCCGAAAGATAGGCTGCGTCCGCTTCATGGACGTCTTTTTTTTGCTCGTCGCCGCGGTACCGCACGCTCATAAGCCTTTGCGACACCTCGACAGGCATATCGAGAAACAGCACCAAATCCGGTCTTGGCAGCCGGAATTTATCGTATTCATAATCCGAAAGCCAATTGAGAAAAGCGTCCCACTCCGCCCGCGGAAGTTTGGGCATCTGGTAAACAGCGTTTGACGGTGTGTAGCGGTCAGCGACAATCAGCTTACCGTTGTGATAATCGTCTCCCCAGACCGTCTTGTACGATGCGAAACGGTCAACCGCATAGAAGCTCGACGCGGCGTAAGCGTTAATGTCGGAGGCGCTAAAACCGAACGTGCCGCCAAGATACATTTTAACAAGAGCGCTCGACGGGCTGTCATAGTCGGGCAGCTTTATCCGGCGGTAGTCGGTGCCGTCGTCAGTCAGCTTTTGGCAAAGCAGTGCGGTCTGCGTAGTTTTGCCGCTCCCGTCAAGCCCCTCGATAACAATCAGATTGCCCACGTCAGTAAGTCAGAATGACCGCGACAACGACAAGCGTTTCGTCGCCGTCGTTTCGAAGCGAATGGGATTCTCCTCCGAGGCAAAGACAAGAATCGCCTTTATTCAGCGTGACGGTTTTACCGTTGTCGTCGTAAGTAGCCGTACCTGCGACCACATAAAAAATTTCTTCCTCGTTTTCATGGATATGTCCGCCGATAGAACAGCCTTTTTCGAGCGTCAGCGTCGCTACCAACCGCGCTGCACCTTGATATTCGTGTTTATCGAGCAGCGTGGTAACGAGCACCTGTCCGTCACCGCCGCGCATATTAACCTTTGTTTCACGATTCATTTCATCAGCGCGTTTAATCACAAAACCACTCCCAACAAATTTTAGGTACTCATTAATTATTACCACATTTTCATTCTAAAAGCAAGATTTACCGCCATTTGTTCTTTTTTTGTAACAATTTTACCGGCAGTTTCCTGCCGGTAAAATTATAATGCTTCCCGCATTTTTAAAAGAATGGCCTTTTCCTTTCGCGATACCTGCACCTGAGACATCGACAGCGCCTCGGCAGTCTGCGCCTGAGTCATACCCGAAAAGTATCGCAGCCGTATTAGATTTTGCTCAAGCGGCGGCAAGGCCTCTATACAAGCGGTCAGTGACAGCTTGTCCGCAAAATCCTCACGCCCGTCGGCACCGATGACATCCATCTGCACTTCATTGTCTTCGCCGTCGAGCACCGTAAGCGACAGCGGCGGGATCACGGCTCCCAGCAGCTCGGCAGTTTCAAAGACGGACAGCCCCGCGCATTCGGCAAGCTCGGCAACCGAAGGTTCTTCGCCCGCCTCGGCGGTCAATTTTTCTTTTAGGCGCAGCAGCTTGACCGCGTTTTCTTTTTGTGTACGCCCAATCTTGACAGAGCCTCCGTCGCGGAACAGGCGTTTAATCTCACCGAGAACAGCGGGCACGGCATAAGTGGAAAAAGCGAACCCCCGCGAGCAGTCAAAGTTGTCTGCCGCCTTGATTAGTCCGACACATCCGGCTTGAAACAGATCGTCATACTCGATACCCTTGCCCCGAAAACGCTTTGCACAAGCGTGGACGAGTCCGAGGTTATTCTCGATCATGCTGTCGCGCTCGGCATTTTTTTCGGTCAGCATTTGACGCTGACCCGTTTCTCCAAAATGACGGTCGTACCTTTCCCCGGTTTCGAGCTGACTTTAAGTCTGTCGGTAAAACATTCCATCACCGAAAATCCCAAGCCCGCTCTGTCGCCACCCAGCGAGCTGTACATCGGTTCCATCGCTTTCTTTATATCCTCAATCCCGCATCCGCAGTCGCGTATCTTGATACGAATCAGACTGTTATCGTATACCCCACAGGTTATGTAGATATTCCCGATTTTGTCTTTGTAGCCGTGTACAATGGCATTCGTCACCGCCTCGCTGACTGCCGTCTTGATGTCGCTTAATTCCTCAATGGTCATATCGAGCTGTGCGGCAAATGCCGAAACGGCAACTCTGGCAAAACTTTCATTGATGGAATAGCTTTTAACGATTAGCTTCATTTCATTTTGCGGTTTTCGCAAGTTCTTCACCTCCCCGGATGCGGGCAATTTTCTCAATCCCCGACAACCTCATAATTTTTGTGTCGCGCAGCGACAGATTCGCAAGTTCCATGCTGCCGCCGTAGGCGCTGATATTGCGGTAACGCCCCATCACCAGACCGATGCCGGAGCTGTCCATGAATGTCACCTCCGAAAAATCAAAGATCAGTATTTTGGGGCGAAAATGCGATATCGACTCATCGGCGGCGTTTCGCAGCGCCGGAGCGCTGTGGTGGTCAATATCGCCTCTGATGCAAAGCGTCACAACGTCGCCCTGTCTTTTTACTGTCAGCGGCATAATAACATCCTTTCATTTAATATTTCCAATTTTTAGGAGGAATATACTCTTGATTTCCAATTATATTGAATTTTTTTGCGAGAAACCGCAAAAAAAGTCCGCCGGAAACCGAAATTTCCGACGGAAAATATCCTATTGTGTCAGGATTGCTCTCTTTCACGGATAACCAAGCGGACAGGCGTCCCCTCAAGCCCGAATACCTCACGGATTTTGTTCTCGATGTACCGCTGGTAGCTGTAGTGAAACAACTCGGCGTTGTTGACGAAACAGACGAAAGTCGGCGGGCGTGTTGAAGCCTGCGTCATATAGTATATTTTCAGACGCTTTCCCTTGTCGGTGGGCGGCTGTACCCTGAGCGTCGCTGAAGCGAGTATTTCGTTCAGACGTCCGGTTTTTATGCGCATGGCGTTCTGCGTATCGACGTACTTTATCAGTTCATACAGGCGGTCAATTCGTTGTCCTGTTTTCGCGGAGATGAAAATAATCGGCGCGTAGCTCATGAACGAAAAATCATTCATCAGCCTTTTACGGTAAACTTCCATGGTCTTGCCGTCCTTTTCATAGGCATCCCACTTGTTGACCGCGATAATACAGCCCTTCCCTGCGTCGAGCGCCAATCCGGCAACCTTGCTGTCCTGCTCTGTGAAGCCTTCGAGAGCGTCAATCATGATGACGCAGACGTTGGCTCTCTCTACGGCCATATCCGTCCTCAAGGCGCTGTAGCGTTCAACATCATCGTCGATTTTCGACTTGCGCCGCAGTCCCGCGGTGTCAATAAACATAAACTTGCCGTAGGCGTTTTCCACCGCGCTGTCAACCGCGTCACGCGTGGTGCCGGCGATGTCCGAAACAATCATGCGTTCCTCGCCGAGGATTTTATTGACAAGCGAACTTTTGCCGACGTTCGGCTTGCCGATAATCGCTACGGGAATGACCTCTTCGCCCTCCTCTTCTTCGGCGGGCGGCGGCGGCAATAATTCAATAATTCTGTCGAGCAAATCCCCGGTGCCGTGTCCGTGTACGGAGGACACCGCGACGGGTTCGCCGACGCCGAGGTTGTAAAACTCATAAAAATCGGCGGGCAAATCGCCGACAGAATCACATTTGTTAACGCACAAAACGACCGGCTTTCCGCTCTTTTTCAACATGGAAGCCACCTCCGCGTCCGTGGAGACAACGCCGGAACGCAGATCGGTGACGAAAATAATCACGTCGGCGCTGTCAATGGCAAGCTGCGCTTGACGGCGCATATTTTTCAGCATTTCGTCGTCTGAAAACGGCTCGATGCCGCCGGTATCGACAAGTAATAGAAGATGGCCGCACCATTCGCAGTCACCGAAAATCCGATCACGCGTCACGCCGGGCGTATCGTCCACAATCGCCACACGCCTGCCTATCAATTTGTTGAACAACGTTGACTTGCCGACATTCGGTCTGCCGACAATAGCCACAACGGGTTTGGTCACAGGTTCACCCCCAGTAAAGCGTTGAGTAATGTGCTTCCGTCATTTTTAACCGGCGTCACCGTGACGCCGAGGCGTTCATGCATTGTTTCAAGCGACACCCCATCGAGGAATAAATCGCCCTCAAAGCGGAGCGCAGAACGCGGAATCAACAGCGTTTCATTAAGCGGAATATCTTCGAGTTGTTCGAGTATATCCCTTCCGGTCAGAAGTCCTGCTACCGTCACGCTCTCGCCGAAAAAGCGATTCTTAATTTTCACTGTGTTGACTGTCAGGAAAGGAAATTTTCTGGTTGCCAGCGCGCAAAGCTCACTCATTAGTCCGTATGCCGCCTCGCCGGTCGCAAACGTTACCCTGCGTGCCTTTGCCAAAATGACAGGCGAACGCTCCAGCGCCTCAAGGAATTCCTCCTTCATCAGCGTGAGCATACCGACGCCGTTGTCCAGCTGCAGAAAATCACCGTAGCTTTCCGCGGCGGGAATGGGACGGTTTGCTTTAAGATACAGCTCGTCCGCTGCAAAGGCTAAGGGCAAGCCGTCGTGATAATACATGAAGTGAGCATTGAAACTATCAACGATGTCAATAGTCTGACGCGCCGTTTCTGAGGTAAAGGCCTTAAGCGGATACAGTCCCTCGCGGTGACAGGTAAGCCCGACGGGCACAACCGCGATACTTTGAACAGCAGGGTACCGCTTACCAAGCTCCTCGAGCGAATACTCCAGTTCACTCCCGTCATTGATTCCGGGACAGAGTACCAGTTGGGTGTTGAGCTTCGTTCCCGCTTCGGCGAGCCTGTCTAAGATTTTTAAGGACTCGCCCGCACGCTTGTGGCGCATCATTTTTACGCGAAGCTCCGGATTCATCGTATGGACGGAAACGTTTACCGGGCTTAAGTGCATATCAATAATTCGCTGTATTTCGTGTTCGGACAGGTTTGTCAGCGTAATGTAGCTGCCGCAGAGAAACGACAGACGCGTGTCGTCATCTTTAAAATACAGCGACTCACGCATTCCCTTTGGCAACTGATCCACGAAGCAGAAAATACAATTGTTCTGACAGGAACGCTCCTTGTCCATGATATAATTTTCAAAATTCATGCCAAGCTTTTGTCCGTCAAAACGGCGCATCAGCGTCACGGTGTACGAGTCGCCGCGTTCGTTGAGCAGGCAAAGGCTCAGGCGCTTTTTATCGGTATAAAACCAGTAGTCGAGAAAATCGCCGATTTCATGGCCGTCTGCGGAAAGTAAGCAATGACCGCCCTGTACTCCGGCAAGCGAAGCCAAGGAACCCTCGTCAACCGATGTGATCCGTACAGACATAGTTTACCCCATAAACCTACAAAAGGCGGAGAAGAATCCCTTCACCGCCCTAAGTATTCTGTCAAAACTTATTCCTCGACCACTATGACCTGTCTGCCATTATAGTAACCGCAGGCGGTGCAGAGACGGTGCGTTCTTTTGAGTGTCCCGCACTTTGAGCACTTTTCGAGCTGGGGCGCGTCCATCTTCCAGACGCTGGATCTTCTGCTGTCGCGTCTCGCTTTCGAGACTCTTCTTTTCGGTACGGCCATGGTAAAATATCCTCCCTTTACAGACCAATAAAATGTTATTCCAAAAGCTTCCGTAAGCCCTCAAGACGAGGATCGAGCGGCTCTTCACAGCCGCAGATGCCGTCGTTCAAGTCAGCGCCGCAGTTAGGACAAAGCCCTTTGCAGTCATCCCGGCAAAGGAATTTGCCCGGGAGCGACAGAATGATGTCCTCTGTGCAGAGTGCGTCCAAATCGAGCCTTAAATCCGCGACCTCGATATACTCCCCGTCATCATTCTTCGCATCGGAAAGCGAGGGAATCAAACAGTGTTCAAGCGGTAGGGAGAGAACACGGGAAACCGGCACGGCGCAACGATCACAAGGCGACTCATACACACCCTCGGCACACGCCTTCATACTGACGATTCCTGTATCGTTCTTAATGACTCCAAAGACCCTGACGGGCTTTTTGAGCGGATAACCGCCGCCGTGCGACAGCGCTGATAAGTCCATCGTATAATCGAACTCTGCAGCAGATCCCTCGTTGTTGAATACCGGCTCAAGATCAATAGTCATTCGGACGCCTTCCTTTGACGCAACAGCTATTATATTATCAGTTTCCCCTTTTGTCAAGCAATAATTCAAATATTTTGGATAAACGCGAAGACGCGCTCGGGGATTTCCTCGGAAGCGGCAGAAACGGTAAATACAAAGTGAACATCGTTAGCGCTGCTCAAAGTGTCGATGTTTTCAAGAAAGTCAGCAAAAGCCTCATAGTCGCGCCCGACGATTTTGAGTGTCGCGTCGATGAAGATCTCCGTAATGTCATGATCGGAAGCCACGATACCGCTTAAAAATCCGTAAAACGCGTCCGGTCCGGCGACGCCGTAATGGTCGGTATCAATCAAACGAACCCTGTAGGTAACCTCAAAGCGGAGATTCGGCTCTTTTTCGATGCAGACGACATTGCCGTCCGATTTTTCGACTGCCTCGTTTAGAAGAGAGA
>CAZEXA010000068.1:0-10756 GCA_964516565.1 uncultured Eubacteriales bacterium
CTGATGAGCGTCGCCATGATGGAAGAGGTCGGTTCCTCGCTTCGGAGGAGCGGTACTTTATAGTTAGCCGCAAACCTAAGAGCCGCTTCATCAATGTTCAAGGAGCGCGTGATGATGACGGCGGCGGGCTTCAGCTCAAAAAAACGGCGCAGGCGCTCAACGCGCGTTTCGGCAGAGAGTGTGTTGATGTAGCTCATTTCCGCCAAACCGACAAACTCGATTCTGTCGGGGTCAAAATAGTCCTCACAGCCTGCGAACAGCAGCCCGGGACGGTTGACATCCATAGAGGTAATCAACAGCGTATCGGGATTATCGGGTAAAAAGAGCGCTTCAAGGGAGTTGTCCCTGATGATTTTGGTGAGCGCCACCGAATACTTGCTGCCGCCCATAACCGTTTCCACCTTTCACGCGCATAACTAACGCCTAATTATATACTAAAACACAGCCTGTGCCAATACTTTTTTTAAATTTAATCATAATTTTCAGACTTTTTTACAAAAACTATTGACGACTTAAGGAGGATATGCTATATTCTCATTACCTCGCAGAGGGTTCTTTTTTTGTGTCCGAAAATCGAGGGAGGCTAATCAAAATAGGAGGTGCCGTACAGTGAGAGTTAAAATCACACTTTCCTGCACAGAGTGCAAACAGCGCAATTACAATACTATGAAGGAAAAGAAGAACAATCCCGACAGGTTGGAGATGAGCAAGTATTGTAGGTTCTGCAAGAAACACACGCTCCACAGGGAAACCAAATAAGGAGGCGGTACGATGTCTGACGAAATCAATAAGGCTGATGACGGCGAAGAACTTGTCGTAAAAAAGCAGGACAAGGCCGCCAAAGAAAAAGTCAAGTCGGATAAGAAAAAGCCGGAAAAACAGAAAAAGCCGAGCAAAGAAAACATTTTCAAGCGTATGTGGGCGGCTATCGTTCGTTTCTGTAAAAACTTTAAAGGTGAAATCAAGAAGATCGTATGGCCTAAACGCCAGATGGTTATCAAGAGCACCGGCATTGTTCTGGCAACAATTATCATCATCGGTGCCGGCGTATGGATTGTTGACTTCGCCCTCTCCGGCGGGTTGAAGCTGATTAGCGGCGCGGCGGATAAGTATCACGAGAGCACAACCGCCGTTTCGACAACCGTTGCTTCCGGCGATGAAAAAACAACCGCAAAAACCGATTCTTCTTCCGATAAAACTACGACGACCACCGCCAAGGCGGAAACGACGACCGCTTCTACTACGGAAAGCACAACGGCAGACTAAGCTTTGGCAAGACTTCGGAGGTAATTTTATGGCAGCTGAGTCAAGATGGTATGTCGTTCATACCTATTCCGGCTACGAAAACAAAGTAGCCACCAATATCGAAAAAATAGTAGAAAACCGAAAAATGCGCGATGAGATTCTCGAGGTCCGCGTTCCTATGGAAAAGGTCGTTGAGATTCGCGACGATAAGACGGTCGAGGTCGAGCGTAAAATTTTTCCCGGTTATGTTCTTGTCAAGCTGGCGGTTGACTACTACAGGGACAAGGAAAACACCGAGGAAGAACAGCTTCGTATGTCCGACGAAACGTGGTATGTCATCCGCAACACGCGCGGGGTCACGGGATTTGTCGGTCCTGAAAGCAAACCCGTTCCGCTGACAGACGAGGAAGTCGAAAGGCTTGGCGTCGAGCAGCGTGTCATCGAGGTCAATTACGCGGTTGGCGATCTTGTTACGGTTACCGACGGTCCCTTTGAAGGTTTTTCGGGTATTGTCGAAGAGCTTGACACGCAGAAAAATGCCGTTCGCGTTGCGATTTCGATGTTTGGGCGTGAAACCCCGGTCGAATTTGAAATAGCTCAGGTTGAAAACGCCGTAAAATAAAGGCATATATCCCGGTAATCAGCGGTTTTAACCGCTTGTTTATAGCGTCATGGCGCTCATGTGGGAGGGGTGAGGCGAGCTCTCATTCCGTTTACCACGAAATTTGGAGGCGTAGAGTTTGAGTATTCAAACTTGAAGTTTATCTTCACAAGGGTAAACATTCCGCCTACCGTGAAAGGAAGGTCAAAAAAATGGCTCAAAAAGTTATCGGTCTTATTAAACTTCAGATTCCCGCCGGAAAAGCGACTCCCGCTCCTCCGGTCGGTCCCGCCCTCGGTCAGCACGGCGTCAATATCATGGCGTTCACCAAGGAATTCAACGAGCGCACGAAAAATGATATCGGGCTGATCATTCCGGTCGTCATCACCGTTTACGCGGATCACTCGTTTTCGTTTATCACCAAAACCCCTCCCGCGGCTGTCCTTATCAAAAAGGCCTGCGGTATCGAGAAGGCTTCCGGTGTCCCCAACAGAACGAAGGTAGCTTCGATTTCCAAGGAGCAGATTCGCAAGATCGCTGAACAAAAGATGCCCGATCTCAACGCCGCCAGCGTCGAATCGGCTATGTCTATGATCGCCGGTACCGCGCGCAGCATGGGCATCACTGTCACGGACTAACGCTCCCTTGTGGGAGGGTAAACCGTTTGACCACTATTGGGAGGATTAATTATGAAACACGGAAAAAAATATAACGAGAGCGCAAAGCTCGTTGATAGAGCAAAGCTTTACGAGGTTACCGAAGCGCTTGAACTTGCCACAAAAACCGCCGCCGCAAAATTTGATGAAACCGTCGAAATGCACATCCGTTTGGGCGTTGACTCACGTCACGCCGACCAGCAGGTCAGAGGCGCCGTCGTTCTGCCCAACGGAACCGGTAAAACCGTTCGCGTTGCCGTCTTCGCTAAGGGCGACGCCGCCAAAGCCGCAGAAGAAGTCGGAGCCGATATTGTCGGCGCAGAGGACCTCGTGGCAAAGATTCAGGGCGAAGGTTTTATGGATTTTGACGTCTGTATCGCCTCTCCCGACATGATGGGACTTGTCGGCAGACTCGGTAAGATTCTCGGACCCCGCGGACTGATGCCCAGCCCGAAGGCCGGTACAGTCACCCCGGACGTCGCCAGAGCCGTTACAGAGGCGAAGGCAGGTAAGATTGAGTACCGTCTTGACAAAACCAACATCATTCACTGTCCAATCGGCAAGTCATCTTTCGGCGGCGAGAAGCTTGTTCAGAACGCCAATACGCTGCTTGACGCGGTCGTCAAGGCGAAACCCGCCGCGACGAAGGGTCAGTATATCCGTTCCTGCGTCGTCGCCACGACAATGGGCCCCGGCATCCGCATCAACCCCGCCAAGATTACGGTCAGCACATCTACCGCAGAATAAAAATGTATTGACAACGGCACCGCGGTGTGCTATTATATCATCGCTGTTCTTAAGACAGCAGGTACATCATTTGTCTAACAGTCCTTAGACTGCCTGCCGAGGAATGCGTTTTTCACAATTATTTTGTGTTTTTACGCCCTTCTCGTGCAAAAGCGGGAAGGGATTTTTAGTGATAAACGGAGGTGAATTGTTTGCCCAGTTCTAAGGTTATGGAAGTCAAAAAGCAGGAGGTTGCACTCCTCTCCGAGAGACTTTCCGGCGCTTGCGCAGGCGTTCTTGTTGATTACAGGGGCATCGGCGTGGCGGACGATACCGCACTTCGCACAGAGCTTCGCAAGGCGGGCGTCAAATACACGGTAACCAAGAACACCATGCTGAAACTTGCGACTAAGGGTACGAAGCTTCAGAATCTTGACAAGTATCTTGATTCGACGACGGCTATCGCCACAAGCACTGACGACTATGTCGCGGCCGCAAGGATTCTCTGCAAATACGCCGACACGCACAAAAACTTCACGGTCAAGAGCGGTTTTATCGATACGGAAGTTATCGATTCCGTAAAGGTTCAGAGCCTTGCCAAGCTGCCCTCAAGAGAAGTATTGCTGTCCATGGTTTGCAATGTGTTCAACGCGCCTATTGCGGCTTTTGCCCGCGCGATTCAGGCTGTCGCCGATAAAAACGGCGCTCCGGCTCCCGCTAAAGCAGACGTTGCCGCGGAAAACACTGTCCCCGCAGAAGAGCCGCAGGCTCCCGCTGCTGAGGAAACATCCGCCGAACAGGCGTAAACTAAGCTCGAATGAGCGAATTACAGGAGGAAAATAAAATGGCATCTGAAAAGATTACCGGGATTATCGACACTTTAAAGACCCTGACCGTTCTTGAGCTCTCCGAGCTTGTCAAGGCTGTTGAGGAAGAATTCGGCGTAACCGCCGCGGCGGCTGTCGCCGTTGCTGCTTCGTCTGACGCCGCAGCTCCCGCCGAAGAAGAGAAGACGGAATTTGATGTTGTCCTTACCGAAGTCGGCCCCAACAAGATTGCCGTCATCAAGGTCGTCCGTGAAATCACCGGACTCGGCCTTGCCGAGGCGAAGGCTGTTGTTGACAGTGCTCCGAAGGCCGTCAAGGAAGCCGTTTCCAACGACGACGCCGAGGCTGCCAAAGCCAAGCTTGAGGAAGCCGGCGCGAAAGTCGAACTTAAGTAAATCTCACAGCATTTTTTACCTTCTCAAAGCTTCGCTTTGGGAAGGTTTTTCTAATTATGGAAAATCTTTATAGACAAATAACTTACTTCAGATTATAATGTACTAAACATATCATATAGTATTTGAAATGCCGAGGATTGACAACGAGCGTTACCGTTATGGATTTGTTGAAATAATGAGTGGGGGAACGGATAATGAAAAAAAAGGTACTGTCTATTGGGCTGACACTCTGCATTTTGGCGCTTATGATGGCGACGTGGAGCGTCTTTGCGAGCGCCGATACCTTTGCCGGCGGAGACGGGTCGCTCGGCAATCCGTATCAGGTGGCGACGCCTGAGCAGCTGAGCAGTATGCGCAGCTACAGCGGGTACCGGTTTATTTTGACGGCGGATATTGATTTAACGGCATATTGTTCCCCGGGCGGCGCAGGGTATAATGACGGCGCGGGCTGGCTGCCGTTTAATTTTTCAGGCGAATTTAACGGCAACGGTCATACCATTACCGGCTTATACATTAACCGCACCGGCGGCAACATCGGTTTGTTCGCGTCCAACGGCAACATCATCCGAAACGTCGTGCTTAAAAATCCGAACGTGACCGGCGGCGGCTCCGTCGGCGCTTTAGCGGGGTGTAACGGAAGATATTATGACGAACAATACGGCAGAATTTACAACTGCGGCGTTATCGGCGGCACGGTACACGGGATAGGTGGCTGTGTAGGCGGCCTTGTCGGCTACCAGGATCCCTACAGCGAAATATATGACTGTTTCGCAGGCTGCGCGGTGTCTTCAGCGTCCTCATGCGTCGGCGGACTTGTCGGCTACAACAAGGCGAACATTACGCGCTGCTACGCCTATGGTCAGGTGAGCGGTACAGGAAACCTCGGCGGCTTTGTAGGCGCCAACGAGAGCAATGACGACGACGAATACTGGGCGTCCGTAACGAACTGCTATTATAACAGCGAATACTGCGGACTGACGGTCAGCGACGGGAGAGGCACCGCTAAAACGACCGCACAGATGCTTTTACAGTCGACTTATTCCGGTTTTACCTTTTCAAGCTCCGCGTGGGCGATGACGGCGGGAGCAACATATCCGTATTTAGCGACGGTCGTGCCAAATCCACTGCCCGCACCGATCACACTGACGGTCGGGGGAAGTTTTACTGTTTCCGATAAGACTTATGACGGTACGGCGAACGCAACAATCAATACAAACAGCCTGTCGCTTGTCGGCGTACTGTCGGGAGATACTGTCACTTTAAGCCCCGTCGCCGCTTTTACGAATGCTTCGGCGGCTACGGGCAAGACGGTGAGTTTGAAATCGGGAACGGCGATAGGCGGGACAAACGCCTCAAAATATTTCTTTTCGTTAGCCGGAGCACCGACGGCGACAGCGGCAATCACGAAAAAGCCGCTGACGGTCGAAGGCAGCTTTACGACATCGGATAAAATCTATGACGGCACGACAGCCGCAATGGTTGTGACGAACGACTTATCCCTGTCCGGTATCGTCATTGGGGATACTGTCACATTAACTCCTATCGCAACTTTTTCCTCAAAGACAGCGGGAACAGGCAAGACAGTGAGTATCAGCCCGTCGAGTACGCTCGGCGGCTCTTCCGCGGGTAATTACGCGCTGTCCATGACAGGCGCGCCGACAACGACGGCCAATATCACAGCCAAAACCCTGACGGTTACGGGGAGCTTTACGTCTTCAAACAAGACCTACGACGGGAGCTTAGCGGCGGCGGTTACAGGTAACAATTTGTCGCTCAGCGGTATTGTTTCGGGTGACACGGTCACGCTCAGCCCGGTTGCGGCTTTCACCTCAACGACAGCCGGAACAGGAAAAACAGTCGGTCTGACAGCCTCAAGCACACTCGGCGGCTCCTCCGCAGGCAATTATACGCTCTCGCTGACCGGTGCGCCGACGGCGACGGCGGCAATCACCGCCAAAACACTGACGGTCACCGGCAGCTTTACAGCATCGACAAAGACTTATGACGGTACCTTAGCGGCGTCAGTTGCGACAAACAGCCTGACTCTTTTCGGCATTGTATCGGGCGATACGGTCACCCTGACGCCTGTTGCCGCTTTCGCGAATACTTCGGTTGGTACGGGAAAAACGGTCAGCCTGACCGCGACGAGCACGCTCGGCGGCTCTTCCGCGGGTAATTACACGCTTTCCCTGACAGGCGCGCCGACAACGACGGCCAGTATCACAGCTAAAACCTTGACGGTCACCGGCAGCTTTACGACGTCTAATAAAACCTATGACGCCACGACAGCCGCGACGGTCGCGACAAACAGCCTGACCCTCTCCGGCATTGTATCGGGCGATACGGTAACCCTGACGCCTGTTGCCGCTTTCGCGAATACTTCGGTTGGTACGGGAAAAACGGTAAGCCTGACCGCGTCAAGCACACTCGGCGGCTCCTCCGCAGGCAATTATACGCTCTCGCTGACCGGCGCGCCGACAAAGACGGCCAATATTACCGCCAAAACCCTGACGGTCGGCGGCAGCTTTACGGCGTCGAATAAAACCTATGACGGCACAACAGCCGCGTCTGTCGCGGCAAACAACCTGACTCTTTCCGGCATTGTATCGGGCGATACAGTCACGCTGACGCCCGTTGCCGCTTTCGCGAATACTTCGGTTGGTACGGGAAAAACAGTCAGCCTGACCGCGTCGAGTACGCTCGGCGGCTCCTCCGCAAGCAATTATGCGCTGTCTTTGACCGGTGCGCCGACGGCGACGGCGGCAATCACCGCCAAAACACTGACGGTCACGGGGAGCTTTACGGCATCGGATAAACCCTATGACGGAGGGGTTACGGCTTCAATCGCGACGAACAATTTATCGCTTACCGGTATCGTGTCCGGCGACACGGTAACGCTCATCCCCATAGCGGCGTACGGCTCAAAAACGGCGGAAACGGGTAAGGTGGTAAGTTTGACCGCGTCGAGTACGCTCGGCGGTTCTTCCGCAGGCAATTATTCGCTTTCCCTGACCGGTGCACCAACGGCGACAGCCGCCGTTACGGTCAAAACTGTCACGCTCGGCGGTTCCTTTATTGCAGACAACAAGACATATGACGGAACCGATACCGCATCTGTTAGCACAAATTCACTGACGGTAACGGGCAAAGTAACCGGTGATGATGTTTCGGTATCTCCGGCGGCGGCCTTTGTCGATGCGAATGCCGGTATCGGTAAGTCCGTTTCTCTGACGGCAGCCACGTCACTGACGGGAACGGACGCAGGTAACTATGCGCTGTCGCTGACAGGCGCACCGACAACGACGGCAGACATCTCGAAAGCTGCCCAGAGTGCACCTACGGCGCCGACAATGGAGAACAAAACGCCCACTACCGTTACGCTGACGCCGAACAGTGCCAATGAATTTCGTGTAGGCAGCGGTACATGGCAGGATTCAAACGTCTTTGCCGGACTGGCCGCCGGAGTGACTTACAGTTTCACACAGCGCGTGAAGGAAACGCAGAATTACACCGCGTCGGCGGAGAGCGCGGCGTTGGCTGTCACGACGCCGCTTCCCGGAAGCGGAACAGAAGCGGATCCGTATCAGATTTCGACGCCCGCGACGCTGAACGCCGTGCGCACCAACACGTCCGCCTGGTACATCCTGAAAAACAATTTAGATATGTCCGGGTACGGCAACTTTTCAAGCATATCGGGCTTCTCGGGAAATATTAACGGAGACGGATATGTCATTTCCGGACTGTATGTATCTGCGTCGTCCACTAATGATATCGGCCTTTTCGGTTCTATAGTGTCAGGCGGAACCGTTAAAAATCTGACGCTGAGCAACATTTATATCTACGGCAATTCCAGAGTGGGCGGCTTAGTCGGCAACTTAGACAACAGCACGGTCATGAATTGCTGTATAACTGGCTCTTCCACCGTCAAGGGTAAAAGTGACAGCGTTGGCGGTTTGGTAGGATCGAACGGGGGGACTGTCCGGCAGAGCTGTGTGACCGCTTCGGTCACCGTTACCGGCGTCCAGACTGTCGGCGGGTTTGTGGGATACGCTTATGGTTCCACGCTGATTGAGAACTGTTTTTCCCTCGCGGGCGTGAGTTCTAAATACGGTCAATGCGGCGGCTTTGTGGGCTCCATCTATAACGGTACAATCCGTTATTGCTACAGCACCGGCACCGCGTCCGGAGGCGGCGAGTCTTACGGCGGTTTTGCCGGGTACAGATTCGAAGATAACTATTTTATTACCGTCATAATGACTTCCTGTTATTACAATACCAGAACCTGCGGCTGGTCGGATACAGGCAAAGGCACGCCGCTGACCTCGTGGCAGATGGTTATTTCGTCGAATTATTCCGGCTGGGATTTCAGTACTGTCTGGACAATTGACGCGGGAGCGTCCTATCCGTATCTGCGCGGGGTTAGCCCGACACAGCATCCGGTACCCCCGACGCTGACCGTCGGCGGCAGCTTTACGGTCGATTCAAAAGCCTATAATGGCTCTACATGGGCGGTTATCAACGTCAATAATCTGACGCTTATCAGTCTTAGCGGGGGCGATACGGTCGTCCTGTCGCCCGTAGCCGCTTTTACCGACCCCGCGGTCGGAAACGGCAAAACCGTCGTTCTGACCGCTTCCTCGGCGATTTCCGGCGCGAATGCCGATAAGTATATCCTGTCTTTGACGGGCGCGCCGACGACGACCGCCTCTATCAAATCCGGCAGTCAAGCAACCGCCCCCGCTGTGCCGACAGCTCAGAGTAAAACAGAAAGCAGCATTACTCTGACGACGGTAACGGGCTGCGAATACAGAAAAAACGGCGGCATATGGCAGGACAGCCCGACCTTTACGGGGCTGACCACATCGACAGCGTATACCTTCACCCAGCGCTATAAGGAGACCGAATTGCTGGCGCCCTCGCCCGAGAGCGCGGCGCTGTCGGCATCTCTCAATACCCTCTATACCGTCAGTACTTCCGTGACTCCCACAGAGGGCGGCACAGCTTTGGGCGCACGGCTCTATAAGGAAGGGGACACGGCAACCCTGACGGCATCACCGCAGACAGGCTATGTCTTCGCCGGATGGACACTCAGCGGCGCGCCGGTCAGTACGGACGCAAGCTATTCCTTTATTATGGGCACGCAGGACAAAACGCTGACCGCCTGCTTCATCCCCGAAAAAATACTTACGGTCAAGACGCTGGAAAGCACAAAGCTGCTGATGACCTTTAATGCCGGCACCGACTTATTCACCCTGCTCGGCACGAGCCGCGGGGCTTACGGCGTCATACCGTCCGTCTGTCAGAACAGCACGCCTGTCCCGTTACAGAATATGCAGACACTGAACATCATTACGGGTCAGACGACACTCATTTTCCCCGAATCGGCGGGGCTGGGCGTTAACCCGATTTTCGCCGTTATCGCGGGCGACTGTTTCGGCGACGGTATCGTGGACGGGTATGACACTGACAGAGCGATGGACGCCGCCGTTAATAGATACACCTTTGAGAGCACAGGAGCCGGTCAGGCGCAGTACCAAGCGGGCGACGTGAACAATGACGGCGTCGTTGACGCCCTCGATGCGTTTTGCATCGAACTCGCCGCTACGGGACATAACACGCTCGAATAACGATTCAATTCACGCCCTCAATGTGTAAAAACCGCGCTCTTGCGAATGTATAAGAGTTCAGCGGACGGTTGTGCGCATCGAAGGTATGCGTGGAGATATAAATGGTATCAAGACTCGGCGCGCCGTCAATTTTCGTAACTATCAGGCTATGATAGAATACGCCCTCGGCGTCGCCGAGCTGAATAAGGTCGCCGAGTTGGATTGATGAAACATCCGTTTCGGCGGCGAACGGACCTCTTTGCCGGTTTGTCGTTAAAAATTGGTGCAGGAATTTGACCGCGCTCCACGCCGGAGCGCGGTTAGTGCTGTTGATGAAGTACCAACCAAAAGTGGGCGTATAATTCATGCGCCCGGCTCCGGCGTAAATACATTGGGAGGCGAAATTGGTGCAGTCGCCGCCGATTGCGGAAAAGTCATAGTATTTGGGGTTGCGAAGAAGCGCCCATTTTGCCGCATAAGCGACGGCCTTCTCCCGATTATAAGTATACATGGCAGGCATAGGAACCATTTTCCTTTCACACTATAATTTAAGCTATCGTTATAGCGTATGAAGAATGCTTCAAATGCTTGCGTCTTTTATTGATGATACGCTATGACTTGCATGAAAACGCTAAGAATTGCGCGAAACAGTATTGATAAATAAGGATTATTATTGTACAATGTACCATATCTATTGAGG
>CAZEXA010000068.1:10856-11950 GCA_964516565.1 uncultured Eubacteriales bacterium
AACCCTAAATATGCCATTGCATCGGATTTGTTTTATTTGGGTGTTCCTATAAATTACATAATTTCGTTTAACCATGAAACCGAAATAACAATTAGAGAATTTGCAGAGGGTGTATTCAACCTTGGCGGCGAGATTGAGATAAAGTCTCGAAAAATCATATGCTCCGCTGCCGGAGTAGTAAAAAATATGACCGCCTATGAGGAATATAACGGGATGCTATTTTAGATAAATGAGTAAATAATCCGTTGTGGCGCGAACTCTTTTTCGTTATCACCTTGCGACTACAGACAACTAATATTCCAAACAAATTTAAGCAGCGGGTAATCCGCTGCTTAAGTTTTACGTTTTATAGAAAACTGCGGCATAATACGGCAATTTGAGAGTGAGCGTTACCTGACTGTCTGTGACGTTCTCGGTCATGGTGACGGTCGTCAGCTTCGGGCACTCGATATAGTTATCATGTAATTTTTCAAAATAAAAATTTCTTGCCCACTGAGCGGTCAGCGCATTATGTTGATTTATCGCTTTCGTTATCAGGAGGAGTATTTTCCGGAGTTAAAGGCAAAGGTGGCTGCCGGACGGGTGCGCCGCCGGCAAAGCCCATATAATCGTTCGGGTTACCGCCGATAAAACCGCCCGTATTACCGCAAAACGTCTGCGTATGCGGTTTTGGCGCGGTAAAGCTCGGCGCAGCCGTCTGAAACGGTCCGTTTGTATTATACATGGAGTACCAGTCCGACCCGAAGGAGGGCAACTCATTCACAAGAAGTTCGCCGCTGTTTATCAGCTCGGCACGGCGGCAGGAGTAAAATTCAGCGAGTGTTGCGGTCAGATACGGTTTGACATATAGTATTTGTAGAAGTCCTCCGGTAAAGTAGAGGCTAATGAAATACCAACCGAAAAAAGAAAGATACATCATGGCAATTTCACCCCAATGTCCTTTCATCAGCTTGGCGCAAAGTTCTTTGGCATATTTTTTTGAAATGGAAGCGTCCGCGGCAAGGACAAAGGGCATCATAGCGCTGTATTTAAAAAGATAGGGGATTCCGGGAATGAGGATACAAATCCAAAAAAGAACTGTCACGGCAAATCCG
>CAZEXA010000069.1:0-11489 GCA_964516565.1 uncultured Eubacteriales bacterium
TCGGCCATGTAGTCCCACCATTTACGGCAAATTAAAGTATCCGCGCTTTTTGCCCACAGCGCCTCGTCGTCGATTTCGAGATAACCGTAAAGGGTCAGGGTATCTTTGTCGAGAAAAATAGAATAGTTGTGTCCGCCGTGCGCGGCGATCATCTCTTTCATTTCAAGCCACAACAGGTTGTGCCGTTTCTCGTATTCGGCTTCGCAGCCGGGGTAAAGCTTCATCTTGAATCCTTTTCTGATCATAATTACAATCCTTTCCAATACCATAATGTGACTTGTAACAAAAATAAGCATACCATATATTGTGGATTTGTGCAATCGGTTTTCGGCAAAACAGTTGACATATTCTGTCTTTTCCTGTATATTTGTATGGTGAACGCAGGCGTTCACCGACTCTTTTTTTTGGGGGGTCTCGGTGAACGTTTACTTAAGTTTTTATGACCCTTAAAGTCCGAAAGGAGTAATACGGTAATGTACTCGAAACAGGACGTCACCGATTATGTCAATCAAGAGGATGTGCGGTTCATCCGCCTCGCCTTCTGTGACATTTTCGGCAAGCAAAAAAATGTGTCCGTACTCGCCGACGAGCTTCCGCGGGCGTTTGATGACGGCATCTCCTTTGACGCGTCGGCTGTCGCCGGGTTCGGTGACGCGGTCAAATCCGACCTCTTTCTGCATCCCGATCCGTCAACCTTCACGGTGCTGCCTTGGCGTCCGTCACACGGACGTGTCGGCAGAATGTACTGCGACGTACTCTATCCCGACGGTCGGGAATATGAACGCGACGGCCGTATTCTCTTGAAACGGGCTGTCAAAGCTCTTGCCGATAAAGGTCTCTCCTGCAGCATCGGTACAGAGCTTGAATTTTATTTATTCAAAACAGATGAAAACGGTCAGCCTACCAAAATACCCTGCGACAACGCCAGCTATATGGACATTCCCCCCGAGGACAAGGGAGAGAATGTCCGCCGCGAGATTTGTCTGACGCTCTCGGATATGGGGCTTTTCCCTGAAACCTCCCATCACGAGGAGGGCCCCGGTCAGAACGAAATTGATTTCCGGTATAGTGACCCGCTCTCTGCTGCCGACAACGCGACCACCTTTAAGGGCGTCGCGAAGACCATGGCAGGACTTAACGGCTTGTACGCTGATTTTTCTCCGAAGCCGCTCGAAAATCAAAGCGGCAACGGTATGCACGTCAACCTGTCGGTGAAGAGCGCCGACGGGGTTGACCGGTCCGACGCTTTCATGGCTGGTATTCTCGAGCACATCGGCGAGATGACCGCGTTTTTCAACACCACAGAGGACTCCTACAGGCGTTTGGGCGAACGCAAGGCGCCGAAATATGTGACGTGGTCGCCGGAAAACCGCTCACAGCTTATCCGTATTCCCGCGGCAAAGGATGATTACCGCCGCCTTGAGTTGCGTTCGCCCGATCCGTTGGCCAATCCGTATGTCGCGTATGCGCTCATTCTGTACGCCGGTCTTGACGGTGCGGAAAGAAACCTTACTCCCCCGCCGCCGACCAACCTCAATTTGTTTGACGCGGATTCAAACAATATCTTGCCTACGCTCAAAAAACTGCCCGCCTCGCTCGATGAAGCGCTGAAAATCGCTTTAAGCAGTCCGCTTATTCAGAGCAAGCTCCCGAAAACCTTCATCGACGCATTTACGAGAACGAGGATGTGATCCCATGACGCCCGACAGGGAGCCTTTGAGCATACTCGTTGCCTCGGGTACGGATAAGGGCTTCAACGTAATCACGAATCTTCTTTCACCACCGCTTTTCGAGCCGGTTGTCCGTGCTGCGAACGCGGGCGAAGCAAAGCGCCTTTTTACCGATTGCGGCTTTGACCTTGTCGTCATCAACGCCCCCCTGCCTGATGATTTCGGTATCCAGCTCGCTTTGGATATCGCCTCAACACAGAACGCCGGCGTATTGTTGCTCGTCAAGAACGAGGTTTTTGAACAGGCGTCCTATATCGTTGAGGACTGCGGCGTTTTGACCGTCGGGAAACCCACCTCGTCCCAAACGATTTATCAGGCGATAAAGCTTTTAACCGCCACACGCTTGCGCTTGCGTGAGTTCGAGAAAAAAACGGCAACGATACAAACAAAAATGGACGAGATACAGCTCGTCAACAGAGCCAAATGGATTTTAATCGAGTATCTGCGGATGGACGAGAACACCGCCCACCGTCATATCGAAAAACAGGCGATGGACCGGCGCTTACCGAAAAGCACCATTGCCAAGGAAATTATCGCGACATACGAAAGCTGAGGGAAGCGCATGAACGAAACCATTCTCATACTCGATTTCGGCGGTCAGTACAAGGAGCTGATTGCGCGCCGCGTCCGCGAAAACGGCGTCTATTCGGTCATCAAGCCCTATCATATCACCCGCGAACAGATCCGCGAGATTGACCCCATCGGCATCATCCTGACCGGCGGCCCGAACAGCGTCTATGCGGATAGCGCGCCCGTCTGCGCCGTTGATCTGCGTACGCTCGGCGTGCCGGTGCTTGGCATTTGCTACGGCATGCAATACCTGTGCAAGCTGTCCGGCGCCGAGGTCACAAACTGTAAAAAAAGCGAATACGGGCGGACAAAGCTCACCTTGGACCCCGCCTCTCCCCTGTTTACGGGGCTTAATGAAAGACAGACCGTTTTAATGAGCCACACCGACAAGGTCGGCTCCCTGCCCAAGGGCTTTAAAAAAACGGCGCGCACCGCGCTGTGCGAAATTGCGGCGTTTGAAAACCCGGATGCTATGCTTTACGGCGTTCAGTTCCACCCGGAGGTCGAAACGACCGACAACGGCACCGCCGTTATTCACAATTTCCTCTACAATATCTGCCGCGCCTCCGGCGACTATAATATGGAAGGCTACATCAAGGCGCAGACGGACAAGGTACGCGAGACCGTCGGGAGTAGCACCGTTCTGCTCGGCCTGTCGGGCGGCGTGGATTCTTCCGTATGCGCGGCGCTTCTCTCCGAAGCGCTGCCCGGACAGCTCGTGTGTATCTACGTTGACCACGGCTTCATGCGCAAGGGCGAAACCGACGAAATTAAAAAGGCCTTTTTCGGCAAAAACCTGAATTTCGTCCATGTCGATGCCTCCGAACGCTTCCTGAAACGTTTATCAGGTGTCACCTCCCCCGAGCAGAAGCGCAAAATCATCGGCGATGAGTTCATCAAGGTCTTTGAGGACGAGGCGAAAAAATATCCCGGCGTCGCTTACCTTGCCCAGGGCACGATTTACCCGGACGTCGTCGAATCCGGCAAGAACAAGTCCGCCGTTATCAAGAGCCACCACAACGTCGGCGGCTTGCCCGAAAAGATGGATTTCAAGGGCATCGTCGAGCCGCTTGCCGGTCTGTTTAAGGACGAGGTGCGCAAGGTCGGCGCACTGCTCGGTCTCCCCGACGCCATCGTCCGCCGGCAACCGTTCCCCGGTCCCGGACTCGCCATCCGCATCATCGGCGAGATCACCTTTGAAAAGCTGGAGATTCTAAGAAACGCCGACTATATCCTGCGCGAGGAGATTATAAAATCCAAGGTGCGCCCCGACCAGTATTTCGCCGTGCTCACCGACACCAAAAGCGTGGGCGTGATGGGAGACTTCCGCACCTATGACTATACCTTAGCTCTGCGTGCCGTGCAGACCAATGATTTTATGACCTGCAACTTCGTGCGCGTCCCCTACGCGCTGCTGGGAAAAATCTCGACGCGCATCACCAACGAGGTCAAGGGCATCAACCGGGTCGTCTATGATATCACGTCCAAGCCGCCCGCGACGATTGAGTGGGAATAAAAGAGGAACATAGAGCAATAAACCGGGTGTTACACCCTTAACTGAAGAAGAGAAAGATTACATAAAAAGAAGGAATACACATGACCAAGTACATTTTCGTGACGGGAGGCGTCGTGTCTGGGCTCGGCAAGGGCATCACGGCGGCATCTTTAGGACGGCTCCTAAAAAACCGCGGCTTGAAAATAGCCGCGCAGAAGCTTGACCCGTACATCAACGTCGATCCGGGTACGATGAGCCCGTATCAGCACGGGGAGGTTTTCGTGACCGACGACGGCGCGGAAACCGACCTTGACCTCGGCCACTATGAGCGGTTCATCGATGAAAACTTGAACAAGTACTCAAACCTGACGACGGGCAAGGTATACTGGAACGTCCTCAACAAGGAGCGCAACGGCGAATACTTGGGCGAAACGGTGCAGGTCATTCCGCATATTACGAATGAGATTAAGGACTTTATTTACAGTGTCGGCAGCAAGACCAACGCCGACATCGTCATCACCGAAATCGGCGGCACCGCCGGCGATATTGAGAGCCAGCCGTTCTTAGAGGCTATCCGGCAGGTATCTCTCGAGGTCGGTCGCGAAAACAGCCTGTTCATCCACGTGACGCTCGTGCCGTATCTCCAGAGCTCGGGCGAACATAAATCAAAGCCTACCCAGCACTCGGTCAAAGAACTGCAGTCGATGGGTATCGCGCCGGACATCATCGTGCTCCGCTGCGACGAGCCGATTGACGACGAAAACATTTACCGTAAGATCGCGTTGTTCTGTAACGTCAAGCCGGACTGCGTCATTGAGAATAAAACCGTACCTGTTCTTTACGAAGCGCCGGTCATGCTCGAAAAAAGCAACTTTTCCTCGATTGTCTGCCGGGAACTCGGTCTATCTGTCCCCGCCCCCGATATGAGCGACTGGAACGCCATGCTTGAACGCGTCAAATACCGCCCCAACAGAGTGAAGATTGCCCTCGTCGGAAAATATGTCAAGCTGCACGACGCGTATCTCTCGGTTTCCGAGGCGCTGCGCCACGCGGGCTATGAGCACGCTTCCCACGTTGACATCGACTGGGTGGACAGCGAGCTGGTCACCGAGGAAAACATTGAATCGCTGCTCGGCGGCTGCGACGGCATCCTGATTCCCGGCGGCTTCGGCAACCGCGGCATCGAGGGCAAGATTTTGGCGGTGCGCTACGCGCGTGAGCATGATATCCCGTATCTCGGTATCTGCCTCGGCATGCAGATTGCCGTCGTTGAATACGCAAGAAACATTTGCGGTCTTGCCGACGCCAACTCCGGTGAGTTCAACGAGGAAACCGCGCATAAGGTCATTGATTTCATGCCCGACCAATATAAGGATATCGCCAAGGGCGGCACCATGCGTTTAGGTCAGTGGCCCTGCGACGTTCGTCCCGGTACGCTGCTTGAGAAATGCTATAAAACCGCTCACATCTCGGAGCGCCACCGCCACCGCTATGAGTTCAACAACGACTATATGGAGATGTTCCTCTCCCATGGCATGGTCATCGGCGGCACCTCGCCGGACAAGAAAATCGTTGAAACCATCGAGCTTCCGGACAAGCGCTTTTTCATCGGCGTCCAGTTCCATCCGGAATTCAAGAGCCGTCCGAACCGCGCCCATCCGCTTTTCTTAGGACTTATCGGAGCGGCGCTGAAATATCAGAAAGAAAAGCTTGAGAAATAACGCTTGAGCTCAGAGAAAGGACTAAAGGGTATGCTGACAGCCGTAGTAGGTATCAACTGGGGCGATGAAGGCAAGGGTCGCATGGTCGATCTTCTCAGTGAAACACAGGACATTGTCATCCGGTATCAGGGCGGCAACAACGCCGGTCACACCGTCGTCAATGAAAAAGGCAAATTCATTCTGAATCTGCTCCCCTCCGGCATTTTAAGGGAACGCACCGTAAACGTCTTAGGGCAGGGCATGGTTATTGACGCCGAACACCTTTGGAATGAGGTCGGGAGGCTGCGCGACGCCGGTATCGCCGTCACCCCCGACCATTTGAAAATCAGCGATAAAGCCGTCATCTGTATGCCCTATCACAAGCTTCTCGACATTCTCGAGGAGGACAGGCTTAAGGATAAAAAGTTCGGCTCCACACGGCGCGGCATCGCACCCGTCTACGCGGATAAATATATGAAAAAAGCTGTTCGTTTCGGCGATATTTCGGAGCCCCAAGCTTTAAAAGAGCATCTTCACGACATTGTCGAGTGGAAAAACCTGACCGTCGAACGCGGCTACGGTCATGAGGCGGTTTCGGCTGAGGACATGTACCAATGGCTTGAAACGTATGCGTTCCCGTTTAAGGAATATATCTGCGACACAACCCGTTATCTGACCGATGCGATGAAGGCAAGTAAAAACATCATGTTTGAGGCACAGCTCGGGGCGCTGCGCGACATCGATTTCGGCATCTACCCCTACACTTCTTCGTCCTCAACCATTGCCGCCTATGCGCCTTTAGGCGCGGGCATCCCTGCGGCAAGGCTTGACGAGGTCGTCGGCATCGTCAAGGCGTACTCCAGCTGCGTCGGCGAGGGGCCGTTTACCTGTGAGTTGTTCGGTGACGAGGGTAACGCTCTTAGAGAGGCCGGTGCCGAATACGGCGCGGCGACGGGCAGACCCCGGCGCGTCGGTGGATTTGATGTTCCTGCCTCGAAATACGGCGTACTCACGCAGGGGGCGACCTGCCTCGCTTTAACAAAGCTCGACGTGCTCTCCTATTTGGACAAAATCCCGGTCTGCACCGCCTACGAGATTGACGGCGAAAAGACCGCGCAGTTCCCGCTCGGTGCGCGTCTTGTACGGGCAAAACCCGTCTATCAATATTTTGAAGGATTCGGCGGTGATATTTCGGGATGCAGAAGCTTCTCCGCCCTCCCGAAGGCCGCGCAGGATTATATTAATTTCATAGAGAACGTGCTGGAATGTCCGATTAAATATGTTTCGGTCGGCGCGGGAAGAGAAGAATACTTTATTAAATAATCAGGAGAATTATGGCTGAAATCAGAGAGGAATGCGGCGTTTTCGGCATCCTGCCCGGAAAGACGGACAATGCCGCCGAGACGGTTTATTACGGTCTGTTCGCCCTCCAGCACCGAGGGCAGGAGGGCTGCGGCATCGCCGTCAGCCGAGACGGCAACATCATCTGCCGTAAAGGTCCGGGACTTGTCAGCGAAAATTTTCATTCCGCCTCCCTCGAACAGCTGGCAGACGCCGACGCCGCCATAGGCCACGTCCGCTACGGCACGACCGGCGGCAGCAATCCGGAAAACTGCCAACCGATCGTAGCAAACCGCATGAAGGACAGCCTTGCCCTCGTTCACAACGGCAACCTCGTCAACGCCTTAGAGCTGCGGAAATCGCTTGAGGACGCCGGCGCGGTTTTCCGAAGTTCGAGCGATACGGAAATCATCTCCTATATCATCAACCGTGAAGCGCTGTCCGCCCCCCTGGAAAACGCTTTACTCAAAACCATGGATATCCTTGAAGGCGCGTATTCTCTCGTTTTGCTGTCGGATAAAAAAATCCTGGCACTTCGAGATAAACACGGCTTTAGACCCCTGTGTTACGGTCAGACGCCCGGCGGCAGCTTTGTAGTCGCCTCCGAAAGCTGCGCGCTTGCCGCGGTGGGCGCACGGTTTATTCGCGACGTACTCCCCGGCGAAATCCTCGTCTTTGAGGACGGCGCGGTGCGCTCAATCGCAGACAATATGCATAAGGCGCAAGAGGCGCTGTGCGTGTTCGAGTACATATACTTTGCCCGTCCGGATTCGGTCATCGACGGGTACAGCGTCCACAAGGCACGCCTTGAAATCGGGCGGCAGCTTTCGAAATCCGATCCCGTCGCCGCCGACGTCGTCATCGGCGTCCCCGATTCGGGTCTCGATGCTGCTCTCGGCTACGCCGAGCAGTCCGGTATTCCCTATGGCATCGGCTTCATTAAAAACCGTTATATCGGACGGACATTCATCGCTCCCGAGCAAAATATGCGGCAGGATAAAATCAAGATTAAACTCAATCCCCTGCGTGAAACCGTCGAAGGCAAACGCGTGATACTCGTGGACGACTCAATCGTCCGCGGCAATACGACGGGCAGGATTATTAAGCTCCTGCGCGAGGCCGGAACCAAGGAAATTCACGTCCGCATCTCCTCTCCGCCGTTTATCTCTCCGTGCTACTACGGCACCGACATTGACTCAAAAGAAAACCTTGTAGCTTGTCATTACACGATTCCCGAAATCGCGCGGCTTATCGGCGCGGACAGCCTCGCCTATTTGGAAATGAACGATTTATACGCCATCGCCGGCTTTGAGGGTCAACAAAAGTTCTGTACCTCCTGTTTCACCGGCGACTACCCGACAAACACGCCTGAAAACGCCTCAAAGGCACGCTTTGAGCAGAAAGTGTGATAGTATGAACAGATATTTATTTCTTGAAAACGGACTCAAATTTACCGGAGACGGCTTTGGTGCCGATAATGAAGTAATCGCCGAAATCGTTTTTACCACAGGTCTTACCGGCTACCTCGAAACACTGACAGATCCGAGTTTTACGGGGCAGACGGTCGTCTTTACCTTCCCGCTTTCAGGCAATTATGGGGTTATTACTGCCGATTTTGAGAGCAAGGCTGCCGGTCTTAGCGCATATATTACAAGGGAATGCTGTGACACCCCCTCGAACTTCCGCTCCGAAAAGAGTCTGAGCGATTTTCTGAGGGAAAACGGCATTACAGGACTTTGCCATATCGATACACGCAGGCTGACACGCATCTTACGCGAACACGGCACGATGAACGGCATCGTCACCGACAACGGTGATTTTTCGGATTTTGAAACACTGAAAAATTTCCGCATTGAAAACGCCGTGGAGCGTGTTTCCATAAAAAAACCGGAATTTATCGGCGGCGGCAGCGGCGAATTTAAGCTTGCCATGCTTGACTTCGGTGCCAAGGGCAACATCGCCGCCTCCCTTGTCAAACGCGGCTGCGACGTGACGCTTTATCCGTACAATACCCCCGCCGAAGAAATTCTCGCCGCAAAACCGGACGGAATCTTTTTGACCAACGGTCCCGGAGACCCCAAAGACAACCCCGGTGTCATAAAGACCGTCTCGAAGCTCATGCCGACGAAAATCCCCATGATGGGCATCTGCCTCGGACATCAGCTCATGGCTCTCTCCCAAGGATTTGACACCGGTAAATTAAAATACGGTCACCGCGGTGCCAACCAGCCGGTCAAATGCGAAAACGGGCGCGTCTACATCACCTCGCAAAATCACGGCTACGCCGTTGAAATTGACAGTATTGATAAAAAAATCGCTACACCGTCTTTTACCAACGCCAACGACGGCACCAACGAGGGACTGTTCTATCTGAATTACCCGGCGTATTCGGTACAGTTCCACCCGGAGGCATGCGGCGGCCCGCACGATACCGATTTCCTGTTTGATATGTTCATTACTATGTTGAAAAAGTAAATGTTTTAAATTTAATAACTTGCTGTGTTCTATTGGCTTTACCCTGTTAGTAAAAAGATATCAGATGTCAGACATCAGATATCAGATTAAGGAACTGCGTTGCTATTTTTAATGCTTTAAGAAACCTTTGTATTTTTTATTCTCAATTAACTTGAAAGAGGCTAAAGATGCTTAAGTTTACGAAAATGCACGGCTGCGGCAACGACTATGTTTATTTTAATTGCTTTACGCAGACCGTAACCGACCCCGAAGCGCTGTCCATCCGCCTGTCTGACCGCCATAAAGGCGTCGGCGGCGACGGCATCATACTGATTCTGCCCTCGGACAAAGCGGACGCGCGTATGCGCATCTTCAACGCCGACGGCAGCGAGGCCAAAATGTGCGGCAACGGTATCCGCTGCGTGGGAAAATATATTTACGACAACGGCATCGCCAAGAAAAACGTTGTAACCGTGGACACCAACAGCGGCATAAAGACGCTGAAGCTTGACATTCAAAACGGCGTCTGTATCGGCGCGGCGGTGGATATGGGCAAAGCAATCTTAGAGCCGGAGCGTATTCCCGTAAAGCTTTCGGGTGAAAGGGTAATTAACCGCCCGGTTACAATCAGCGGTCATGATTATAACATCACCTGCGTCAGCGTCGGTAATCCACATTGTATTATTTTCCGGGATGGCATCGATTCCATGGATATAAGGGCTGAAGGTCCCGCCATCGAAAACGACCCGCTGTTTCCCGATCGCGTCAATACCGAATTCATTGAGGTCGTCGGTAAAAACGAACTGAAAATGCGCGTCTGGGAGCGCGGCAGCGGCGAGACGATGGCGTGCGGTACGGGCGCTTCGGCGGCGGCGGTTGCCGCCTGTCTGAACGGCTATTGCGAGAAGGGCACACCCGTCACGGTACATCTCATCGGGGGCGACCTTGTCATCACCTACACCGACGACGCGGTCATCATGTACGGACCGGCAGAAGCGGTATTCAACGGAGAACTTCGTTATGATCAATAAAAATTTTAACAACGTATCCGAGAGCTATTTGTTCTCAACCATCGCCCAAAAGGTAAACGCCTATAAAGAAAATAATCCCGATGCCCCGGTTATACGGCTCGGCATCGGTGACGTCACCCTGCCGCTATGTGCCGCGGTCACCGGCGCTTTGCTCGACGCGAGCGCCGAAATGGGCACGTCCGAGGGCTTTCACGGCTACGGCCCGGAGCAGGGCTACGCCTTTTTGCGGGAGGCAATCGCCGGATATTATAAAACCCTCGGCGTCACCCTCGACCCCGACGAGGTGTTCGTCTCCGACGGCGCGAAAAGCGACCTCGGCAACATCACCGACCTGTTTGCAAGCGATTGCGCCGCGCTGATTCCCGACCCGGTCTACCCCGTCTACGCCGACACCAACACGATGAACGGCAGGAAAATCACGTATCTCGCCGCCACACCGCAAAACGGCTTTCTGCCGCTGCCCGACGCTAAACTGCCGAGCGGGATTGTCTATCTCTGCTCCCCGAACAACCCGACCGGCGCGGCGTACAGCAGAGAACAGCTGAAGCGCTGGGTAGATTGGGCGAATCAAACAGACTCCGTTCTGCTGTTCGACAGTGCCTATGAAAGCTTTGTCGCCGACAGCACCCTGCCGCGCAGCATTTTTGAAATCGACGGAGCGCGCACCTGCGCTGTCGAATTCTGCTCGCTGTCGAAAACCGCGGGCTTTACGGGGCTGCGCTGCGGCTACACGGTCATCCCGAAAGCGCTTGAGAGAGAGGACTGCGTGCTACACAAAATGTGGTTCCGGCGTCAGAGCACGAAATTCAACGGCGTCCCCTATCCCGTACAAAGAGCTGCCGCGGCCGTCTTTTCCGGGGAGGGTCGGCGCGAAATCCGCGAAAATATTGACTACTACCGTGAAAACGCCAAAATCATCACCGACACGCTCGACAGGCTCGGCATCTATTATACGGGCGGCAAAAACTCGCCGTACGTCTGGCTCGCCTGCCCCAACAACCTCGGCTCGTGGGAGTTTTTCGATTTGCTCCTCGACAAAGCAAACGTCGTGGGCACGCCCGGCGAGGGCTTCGGCGAAAACGGCAAGGGAATGTTCCGCTTAACGTCGTTCAACACGCACGAGAATACAAAAACCGCGATGGAACGGTTTGAAAAACTGCTGAAGAAA